>JADFCW010000030.1 GCA_017161705.1 Candidatus Sumerlaeota bacterium
AAAAACCAAAGCGGCAGCATGGCTGCAGCACTCCAAAAGTGCTGGCCATGCAGAACGCTTTTGCTTTGGACTGCGGCAGCCATGCTGCCGCTTTTCTCTCGACAACCTCCGACGCACCGAACGCCGCCCGAAAAAGAAAAAAGCGCCACCCTTCCGCCCCTCCGAACAGTCGGAAAAAACCAAAGCGGCAGCATGGCTGCCGCACTCCAAAGGTTTTGGCCGACAAGTTTCGACGCACGGAGCGCGGCCTGTGGCCATAAGCAAACATGGAATGCTCTATACAGAGATGTATGCATTTGGCTAGATCTTCAAACGAAAGAGTCCAATAACTCACCAAAAAAAGGAGAAGCGACATGAGAAGCCAATACGTGCAGCCACGTTCATGCTTTCGAGCCCTGGCGGTCGGTCTATGCCTTGGGTTAAGTTTTCCGGCGATTGCGCAGCAGCCGGCGGTGTGGCCCGACTGGGCAGAGGCGCGCGACGAGGCCGTTCGCTTGCTGGGCGATCTGATCCGGATTGATACCACGAATCCGCCGGGCAACGAAACCAAGGCCGCAGCCTACATCCAGTCGGTTTTGGACAAGGAGGGGATTGCAGCGAAAATCTACGAGAGGGAGCCGGGGCGCGGCAATCTGGTGGCCCGTCTCAAAGGCAGTGGAGCGAAAAAGCCGATCCTGATGATGGCCCATCTCGATGTTGTGGGGGTCGAGCGCAGCCAATGGACGGTCGAACCGTTTGGCGGGGTTGTCCGGGACGGCTATATTTACGGGCGCGGGGCTGCGGACAACAAAGGCAAGGCTGCCGGCTATCTGGAAGTGCTGCTCCTATTGCACCGGCTGAAAGTCCCGCTCGAACGCGACGTCATCTATCTGGCTCAGGCGGGCGAGGAAAGCACGCCGCGCGTCGGCATCGAGTTTATGATCGCGCGGCACTGGGAGGAGATCGCTTGCGAGTTTGCTCTCGACGAGGGCGGGGTCATTCGCCGCAAGGACGGGCGCATTCAATATGTCGGAATTGCCACGACGGAGAAATCGCCGCGGCCGGCGCGCCTGATCGCCCGCGGAACGCCCGGCCACGGTTCGCGCCCCCGGCCCGACAATGCGATTGTCCATCTGGCGGCGGCGGTCGCCAAAGTCGGCACTCTCCAGCTGCCCATGCGGCTGAATGAAACGACCGAGGCGTTTTTCCGCGGCCTTGCCCCGCGCGTTTCGCCCGAAGAAGCCGCCTTGTTCGCGCAACTGAAAGACCCTAACGAGACTGAGCGCGTGCAGGAACTCTTCCGGCAAAAATATCTCGGCTACAACACCATGATCCGCACCAGCATCTCGCCGACGATGATCGCCGGCGGCTTTCGCACCAATGTGATCCCCGCCGAGGCCGAGGCGACGCTCGACATCCGCGTGCTGCCCGACGAGAACCTCGATGAGCTCGAAGCCGCATTGCGCGCGGCGATCGCCGACCCGGCCGTCGAGGTCAAACTCAGCCGAACGGGCCGGCCGATCTCGCCGCCCTCGCCGACGGACAGCGCGATGTATCGCGCACTCGAACGCGCCCAGGCGCAGGTCTTCCCCGACACCGTCACGGTGCCGCTGCTTTTGGCCGGCGCCACCGACATGGCGCAGTTGCGCGCCAAGGGCGTGCAGGCTTACGGCCTCGGCAATGTGATGACCGAGGAGGACTCGGACCGCGTTCACGGCAACGACGAACGTATCTCGGTGGAGGGACTGGGCCAATTCATCGAATACGTTTATCGTGCGGTCGCGGAGGTCGCCGCCGCGAAGTGACAGCCCTTCCATCGCGTCGTTCTTTCTGACAACTTTCCGCAACGCGTGTCGGTCGGAGTCAATGCGCATTTTGGCGCGAGAGCGCTGCGGCGGCGGTGGCAGCACGGCCTTTGCGGCGGACGGCGATCAGTTGCGCAACAATGCTGGCGGCGATTTCCGGCACGGTAACCGAACCAATGTCGAGACCGATCGGGGCAAAGACGCGATCGAGCGCGTCGGCGGTGGCGCGGCCCGACTCGATGAACTGCTGGCGCATCGCGGCGACCTTCCGGCGGCTGCCGATCATCCCGATGTAAGCAGCAGGGCGATGGATACAGGCTTCGAGCGCGGCAGCGTCGTGCTGATGGCCGCGCGTCACGATAACGATGTAGGTGTCGGCGGCGACGGGAAACGCGGCCACCTCTTTGGCGATGTCCCCGCAGAGCAAATGCACGTTTTCGGGAAACAGGGCGGGGCGGGTGAATTCGGGACGGTCGTCGAGCACCGTAATGTCGAAGCCGACGAGCGAGGCTTGGCGCGCGAGCGCCTGGCCGATATGTCCGCCGCCGACGATGAGAAGCCGCGGCTGCGGGATCACCGGCTCGATGAACATCTGGCCGCTTGGGGCGGCCTCGAGGGCGAGCAGGCGGGGTTCTTCGCGCGCGAGAGCCGTTCGGATCGTTTCGGATTTCGGATCGCCGACGGCCGGATGAAACAAGGGTTCGGGCGCCCAGCGGGCCTCGATCGCCAGCGGCGAAAAGTGGATGGCAGTGATCAGAACGCCCCGCTCGCCGCGCGCGAGCGCTTCCGCCGCCTTTGCGTATTCCTCGCGGTCTTCGAAGGCCGCCGGGTCAATCAGCACGCGCATCCTGCCGCCGCAGATGGGACTGGAGTCGGAGACCTTGGCGCCCTCGAGCGTGAAATGGAACAGGACGGGTTGCCGCGATTGAATGGCCTCGACCGCGCGACGCTGTGCCTCGGCCTCGACCGCCCCGCCGCCGATGGTCCCCCAAATCCTGCCGTCGGCCTCGATCACCGCGCGTGCCCCTGCGCCCGCAGGGGTCGAACCCTCCGCCTGAAGAACCAATGCCACGGCAAAGGGGCGGCCGTTGTCGGCCAGTTCCACAGTGGTCCTATAGATATTCATGAAGCCGTTTGACTCGACTTGGCCGTACTTAGATTAATCGGCATCTGGCGAATCCGCTTGCCGGTGGCGTCGAACACAGCGTTTCCGATGGCTGGTGCGATAGCGATAATCGGGGTTTCACCGCCGCCGACCGGCTCCAGGCCCGGCCAATTGCGCAGATGAATGTCCAGCTCGGGCACGTCTTTGAAACGCGGCACCAAATACTTGCCGAACGATGCATTGAGCATCCTGCCGCCCTCGAAGATCATCTCCTCGCGCAGCGCGCCGCCCAGGCCCATGAGAATGCAGCCGATGACTTGTTTCCTGAGATTTTCAGGATTGACCACCGTGCCGGCCTCGAATACCTGCGTCACTTTTTTCACGACGATCTCGCCCTTCGCTTCATCCACGGCAATCTCGACGCAGGCAGCCACGACCGACGCTTTCTCGGTGCCGCAGGCCAGACCGATGCCGGTGCCCGCAGCCCGTTTCTGCCTTCTGCGCTCCCGCCAGTTAAACTGCCGAGCCGCCTCTTCGAGCGCCGCGCGAAGGCGCTCGTTGTCCAGATGCGCCAGGCGGAAATCGAGCGGATCGGCGCCGGCGGCCGCCGCCAGTTCGTCCATCATGCATTCGCGGGCAAAGTTGTTGGCCGTGGCCGCAAGGGTGCGATAGGAGCCCTGCCGCAGCGGCGGATCGGAAGGCACATAGCGGCAGTTGTTGCGGGCAATCCGATACGGCGTTTGCACCGCGGCAGCGCCGGAGTTGATGTTGATGAAATGCCAAACGACAATCTGCCCCTTTTCGTCCAGAGCCGCCTCGATCTCGATGACTGCCGCAGGCCGAAAATACGCCCACGTGAACTCCTCTTCGCGCGTCCATTTGACGGAGACCGGCCGACCTGCCGCCCGCGCCAGCCGCGCCGCCTCGATCGCCGACTCGGCCGTATGCTTGCCGCCAAATCCGCAACCAAAGTCCGGCACGATCACACGCACGCACTCGCTCGGCAGTTGAAACGCGCGCATGAGTTCCGAGTGATAGCCGAACGGCGCCTGCGTGCACGTCCAGACAGTGAGATTGCCGTCTTTCCATTCGGCCAGCGCCGTTCGGGTTTCCGCCGGCGCGTGCTGAATGTACGCCGTGCGGTAGGTTTGCCTGAACCCCCTGGCGGCCTTGGCCATCTCGGCGGCGAAGGGATTTTCGACGTCGCGTTTCGAGCGGACACGCCGCCTGAGGTAGTCATAGACCTCCGTGCTCGACGGATGCGGGGCAGGTTCCCACCGGGCCGTTTCGGCAACAGCCTCGAGGGCCTGCGTCGCCTGAAACGTAGTCGGGGCGGCCACGCCGACAAAATCGCCCTCGCGCACCGCCACGACATCCTTCATCGCCCTGGCCGGTTCGAGATCAATCGAGAGAAGTTTTGCGCCATAGGACGGCGGACGAAGGACTTTGCCGTGCAGCATATTGGGCAAAATCAGGTCGGAGGGGAACTTGTGCGCGCCGGTCACGAGGTCGCGGCGGTTCGGGCGCGCATAGGACGTTCCCATGACCTTCCATTCCTTGACGGGTGTCACGCTGACGTTGGGCGGCGGGGGCTGATCGAGCGCCCGGGCCGCCGCGCCGCCTTTGGCCAGTTCGCCAAATGTCACCGAACGCTTCGAGGGCGGGTGCGTGATCACGCCGTCGCGTACCTCGACGCTGTTCTCCGCCACGCCCCATTGTTTGCACGCAAGACCGACCAGCAACATGCGGGCGGCGGCGGCAGCTTGCCGCACGGCCGGAACGGTCGAGGGTGTGGTGCGGCTGCCCGCAGTCGTGCCGTCGTCGGGACACAGCTGCGTGTCGCCCATGACCATGCGGATGGCATCGGGCGAGAGGTGCAGTTCCTCGGCGGCCGACTGTGTGAGTTCCGCCCGTGCGCCCTGTCCCATTTCGATTTTGCCGGTCATCACGGTGAGGGTGCCGTCTTCGCCGATGTGGATGCGCGCCGAGACGTTTCGGCCGCGTCCGCCGCCCCCGCCGCCGCTGCCGCGCTGCGCCTCGGCGATGCCCTCGAAAACAGTCACCAGAAGACCGGCGCCGAGGAGTTGAACAAATCCGCGCCGGTCTATTCCGCTCAGAGTTTCGGGTAGAGTCCCCGGTTGCGAAGCGATCGGGGTGCTTTGCGACTTCCGGCTCCTCCCATCCGAATTGCTGTCTCTTGTTTTCATCATGAGAGATTACCTCCGGGCTTCGCGGACCGCGCGACGCACCGCGTTGAGAATGTTGGGATAGTTGTTGCAGCGGCAGATATTGCCGTCCATCCAGTTGAGAATCTCAGCCTCGGTGGGCTGGGGATTTTCCCGAAGCAACGCCACAGTAGTGAGAATCATGCCGGGTGTGCAGTAACCGCACTGCATGGCGCCTTCGGCCAGAAATGCTTCTTGCACCGGATGGAGTTTGTCGCCGTCGGCCAGCCCCTCGATGGTGACGATGGTCTTTTGGTCAACGTCCTTGGCCGGCGTGATACAGGCCAGAGTCCGTTTGCCGTCCATGAGAACGGTGCAGACGCCGCAGAAACCCTCGCCGCAGCCGTACTTTGTGCCGGTCAAATGCAAGTCCTCGCGCAGAATGTCCAGCAACGGCCGCTGCGGGTCGGTGGTGACCGTTGCGGCCTTGCCGTTCACGGTGAACCCGATGGTGATGTCCATGATGAATCTCCCGTGGAATAGAAAATCGGAGTCTGGTGTGGTTCTGCCTAAAAAACATGCAAGGGAAAAGGGAGAAGAATTGTCAAGATAGAGTGGAGGGGGAAAGAGACGATAGGGACAAAGCGGACGGCATGGACGGTGTGGGACAGGGACGGTTTCAAATCTGCGGCGGCGTGCGCCACCGAACTTGACTTGCCCGGCTATCTCCGTTAGGCGTTATGGCGGTTGGAGGCAAACTATCCATGGCTGAACTTCTCTTTCCGGATCAGGCGCGCGCCAAAATTCTATCGTACTGCCGCATGCAGGTGCGGGAAAAGGTCCCGCTCGAACAGGCGCGCGGGCGCATTCTGGCGCAACCCATTCGCGCCGACCGCGACATCCCGCCGGCCGACCGCTCGACCATGGACGGCTACGCCGTGCGAGCGGAGGATCTCGGATCGGTGCCGTGCGAGCTGAAGTTGATCGGCGAAGTTACGGCCGGATCGGCGGCGCGGCCGCGCGTGGCACCGGGCACCTGCGTGCGCATCCTGACAGGTGCCAATATTCCGCCGGGGGCCGACGCCGTCGCCATCGTGGAAAGCACCAGCGAGATGGGTGCGGGAAGCATTCGTTTTCACGCCAGTGTCCGGCCGGGTGAAAACGTTTTGCCGCGTGCTTCCATTGCCCGCAAAGGACAGATTCTCCTCGACAAAGGAACGCGGCTGGATGCACCGCAGATTGCCTTGTGCGCCGTCGTCGGCGCCGATCCCGTTCCGGTAATCCGCCGCCCGCGCGTCGGCGTTGTTTGCACAGGAGAAGAACTGGTGGATGGCAGCGCAAAACCTGTTGCGGCACATATCCAGCGCGACGCCAACGGGCCGGCTCTGCGCGCCGCGCTTGAATCCACCGAAACGGCCGAATGCCGCATATTGGGCATTGTCGGCGACCGTTTGCCGGCGTTGCGGCAACGCATCGCCCGCGCTCTGTCAACCTGCGACGTGGTGCTGGTCAGCGGCGGCGTTTCGGCAGGGAAATACGATCTGGTCCCGCAAGCGTTGAAAGATCTGGGTTGCCGGAAAATCTTCCACGGCGTGAAAGTGAAACCGGGCAAACCCTTGTTGTTCGCCCAGGGGCCCAGGCGCCAGCTGGTATTTGGGCTTCCGGGAAATCCCATGAGCGTGCTGACGGGTTTTCATGAATTTGTGGCGCCGGCGTTGAGGAAAATGACAGGCTGCGCGGAGTGCGGGCCGCGGCGGGAGCGGATACGATTGGCCGCTGCCGTATCGAATTTTTCCGGCCGGATCTATTTCGCACCTGTGAAACTGGAACCTCGCGGCGACGAGCGCCCCTTGTTCGCAGTTCCTCTCGCCTCGCGCGGCTCCGCCGACGTGCTGGCCGGCGCGCAATGCAACGGCGTGGTCGTGCTCGCGGATCAGCGCGAATATGCCGCCGACGAATGGGTGGAATATCATCCGTGGAGCAGATAGTGTGACCTCGCCGTCGGCCGCCGCCGTGGATTGCCTGCGCATCTCGGTCACCGACCGGTGCGACCTGCGGTGCATTTATTGCCTGCCGCGGGAGCAGGAAAGGGCTGCGCCGGAACCCACGGATGCCTCAACCTGCCGCCTGTCGTTGGAAAGTATTGCAACCCTCGTGGATTTCCTCCGCAGCCGATTCGGACTGCGCGCAGTGCGATTGACAGGCGGCGAACCGCTGACGCAGCCCGATATTCTCGATTGGATCGGCCGGCTGGCCAAAACGGGAATCGAGGATCTGGCGCTGACGACCAACGGCCAGCGGCTGGCCGATCTAGCGATCCCTTTGCGCAAAGCCGGACTGCATCGCGTCAACATTAGCCTCGACAGCTTGGACCCGCAGCGCTATGCGCGGCTGACGCGCGGAGGCCGCCTGGACCGCACGCTGGCGGGAATTGAGGCCGCGTGCACGGCGGGATTTCGCAAAGTGAGACTGAACACGGTGGTTCTGCGCGGAGAAAACGAGATCGAGGTGTGCGACCTGTTGGAGTTTGCGTTGGCACGCGGACTGGAAATCCGATTCCTGGAACTGATGGCCATCGGCTGCGCCGCGCCGCATCATGCGCAATGGTTTGTGGCTTCGGATGAAGTCCGCGAGCGGCTGCGAACACGCTGGCGGTTGACGCCGCTGAACGGGACCGGACAAGAGGATGGAAGAAGCGGCGGATCCGCTCAGCCGGTGAGTTTTCCGACCATCCAGACGACATTTGCGATCAATGGCGGAACGGGCCGCGTAGGTTTCATTTCTCCCGAAAGCCGTCCGTTTTGCGCCGGCTGCCGCCGACTGCGCCTGACCGCCAACGGCGTCTTGCTCGGCTGCCTGATGCACCGCGAAGGCGTGCCGGTCGCCCACTGTCTTGCCAACGGATCGCGCCCCGATTTTGCCGCCATAGCGGAAGCCGTGAATGCGGCGCTGCGGTCGAAGCCGGCCATGCGGACGCGCCATTCGCCGCGCCTGATGGCCGCCATCGGAGGTTGAAAGCGTGAGCAGTCGCAAACTCTCGCATGTTGCCCGGCGAGGCAGCATCAAAATGGTCAATGTCGCGGCAAAAGGGGCCACACGGCGGTGGGCGCGGGCCGAGGGAATGGTCCATTTGGGGCCGGAAATTGCAGCGGTTCTGCACCGGACAGGCGCAACGGCAAAAGGGCACGTGTTCGACACGGCGCGGATTGCCGGCATTTTGGCGGCGAAGCAAACGGCTGCGCTCATCCCTCTGTGTCATCCTTTGGCGCTGGAGGTTGTGGACGTGGACCTGACGCTGGCCGGCGAGACTGTGCGCATCGAATCGCACGCGGGCTGCGAGGGGAAGACCGGCGTCGAGATGGAAGCGCTGACCGCCGTGGCCGTCGCGGCCCTGACTGTCTATGACATGTGCAAGTCGCTGGGCAAGGAAATCGAAATCGGTCCCATTCGTCTGATCGAGAAGGGCGGAGGCCGAAGCGGCCTCTGGAAACGAGCGTCAACCGACGCCTGCAATCCGCGCGGTGCACGAAAGTCCGCTTTGCCGCCTGTGCGCGCTGGAAAGAAATCGTTATGACATCGAAAGGGAAATCCACCCAGGGCACGTTGGTTCATGTTTGTGTCGGAGCGTTCAAAGGCCGGCCCAAACAGCCGGTCGAACGCGCGGTTCTGCGCGCCAATCACGGCATCGAAGGCGACGCCCATGCCGGCGCATGGCACCGTCAGGTGAGCCTGCTCGACATCGCGGCGATCGAGTCCATGGCTGCCGCCCATCCGGCAATCGTGCCGGGGGTTTTCGGCGAAAACCTGGCGCTCCGCGGAATTGACCTTGATCGGCTCGGATTGGGATCGGTCCTGCGCATCGGCAACGAAGCCGAACTGAAAATATGCCAGATTGGCAAGGAATGCCACACAGCGTGCGACATCCAGAAACGGACGGGCGATTGCATCATGCCGCGGGCAGGCGTGTTTGCCAAAGTTACCCGCAGCGGCGAGGTGCGGCCGGGCGATCCAGTGGTCGTTTCCTGGGTGGTTGCGCGCGACTTGTTTCAGGCGGTTGTGCTTGTCGCCAGCGACCGCTGCGCGTCGGGCCTCGCCGAGGATACGGCTGGTCCGGCGGTCGCCGAAATGCTGCAAGCCACGGGCCGGTTCCATGTGTATCGCCGCAAGGTAGTCCACGACGATATTGTGGCAATTGCCGACAGCCTTCGGCATTACAGCGACGGGCACGGAATTGATCTGATATTGACCGTCGGCGGGACGGGGCTTTCGCCGCGCGACGTAACGCCCGAGGCGACGCGCAACCTCATCGAGCGGCCGACGCCCGGACTCGACGAGGCGATGCGGGCGGCGTCGCTCCAAAAAACGCCTCACGCCATGCTGTCGCGCGGTGTTTCAGGTATTCGAAAAAACACGCTGATCGTCAACCTGCCGGGCTCGAAACGGGCGGCGATAGAAAACCTTGCTGTCATCCTTTCCGCCCTTCCCCACGCCCTCGAGAAGCTGCGCGGCAGTCCCGCCGATTGCGATCCGGAGCGAGCAAAACCCGCGAAATGAAACGTACTGTTCGTGGCGGTCAATCGAAGGGCAGGTTCCACAGTTCCCAGCTCAGTCCATCAATCTTCCACGGTCCGACGCGGTAGTGGCCGCCGAGCCGCGTGAGATCGCCGAGGCTGACGGTGCCATTGGTCGGATCGTAGGGGATGAAATTGCAGTTGCTGCGGGCGGGCCACTCGTCGTTGTTGGTGAAATGCTCGCGCAAGTCAGGGCCGACGGAAAACACGCAATAGCAATCATAGCCGTTGTCGGGGGCACCCCAGGGGTCGGGGGCATTGGGCGGCATGGTAGCCACAGCGCTGGCCACTTCGTAGAACGGCGAAACCCAGTTGTCGTTCGAACCGGTAACCACTTTGGCAAAGAATGGATCAATCGGGAGCGAGGAAATATAGGCAACGGGAGTGGTTACTTGAGACAGGCCGTTTTGCCACCAGCGGTTTTGTGTGGGGTCGTTGTCCGCATCGCGCGGGTAACAATTCCAATCCACACGGTAGGCTTCCCAAGCCAGAGCAATCTTGCGCATGTCGTTTTTGACGCGTGCGATTTTGGCGCGTGTTTGCGCTTCGAGGAAGTTGGGCAAAGCCATGGCCGCCAGTAGAGCGATGATGGCGACGACCATCACGAGTTCGATGAGGGTGAAAGCTCTCGCGACGTGGGAATGCATCCTGAAATATTCCCCCACGGATGGGTATGTTCCATGATGGTCTCACGAAAGACCTTCCACGGCAGCCCCATGAATGCAAGTGGCCGGAACGACAGGCAACAAGCGTGCCGCTGGCCTCAACGTCCCCAAATTCGTTCTGCAGTCGGCTCCCTTTCACAGAAGGTTACCGTTATAATGGAAAAAAAGCCCACCACAGAGCAAGCAAGATCAGCACCGACCCGCCGATTTTTCGTTCATGTCTCTCAAAGAATGTCCAGCGAAGCTGGCGCAGGCCGCGTGCCGCTGTCCCCACAGCCAACAGCATAGTCCCAACGGTAACCAGCATATAGACAACCGAAACGCCGGCAATCCCCTTCCATCCCAGAGGCACCGCGCTGAGGTAGTAAAACTCCAGTTCGAGGCAGGGCGAGAGAAACATCATCAGCACGAGCGCGCCAATGGCGGTCATATCGCGGCTGTCGAGCCGTTTCTCCCGATGGTCGTGAGCGCCGTCGGCTTCATGATGACAAGCATCGGTGTGCGAAAAAGGTTCGCCGTGATGATGGCCGTGGTGGCATCGGCGGCCGCGCCAAAAAACCCATAGCCCCACGCCCATCAAAATGGCAGGGCCGACCCAGCGCATGACCTCTTCATAATGCTGGCTAAACGCAAGACCAGCGACCGCGATCAGAATCCCCACGAGAATCGTGCTCGAGATGTGGGCAATCCCGCCAAAAACCGTTACCGTCAAAATGCGGCTGGGACCCCAGCCGCGGTCGCGGCCTAGCAGAACGAAGGGCAGCCAGTGGTTGGGGATCAGGCCGTGTAGGACGCTCAGCAGGAACGCCCCGCCGAGCAGCGTAAGAAAGTCCATAAAAAGATCCTGTGATAGGATTTACATCCGACAGCGGATGATCGGAATGTCGAGCATGGTCAGCAGACCCGGCTCCGCGTTGGCGATGATCGGCACGGCGTTCACAAGGATGGCGGCCGTAGCCAGATCGCCCGGCGTGCCGCCGGGAATACACAGGGTCATGTTGGGTTTGCCGCGGATGACGACCTCGTCCATCGGCTCCTCGGCGCCGACATACATCTGCAGGTCCAGTCGGATTCGCTCGCGGCCCTCGACCGTTGCCCAGCCAATGTTGTGAATGCCGGCGACCTGGCCGGTTCGAACCTGAACGTAGTCGGTGCGAATGTCGCGCCTGGCGATCACCGGCTCGGTCCGTTGGTCAATGTTATCCCATTGCCAGCCGAGAGCCGTTGCAATCAGTGCAATGGACTCGGTCAGTCCGACGTGCCCCATTTTCCCCTGAGCCAGAAGCGAGTTGAATTCGGCCACGGAAAGGCCGGCGCCCACTTTGAGCTGAAGCGGCTGGCGGCGCGTAGCGGCATCCACCACGCGGCGGCATTCAATCAATTCCACCTCGCTGCAAACAGCCGTGGCCAGCACGGCCAGGGTGTCCATGACAAAACCCGGATTGACCCCCGTGCCGAGGATGGCGACGTTGTTGTCGCGCGCGGCGACTTCGAGGCGCGCCGCCTCGCCCGGACGGTTCAAGCGCGGAAACAACAACTCCTCGGTCGAGGAAACCACGTTGGCCCCGTGGCGGGCCGCGTGTTCGATCTCGTGCACAACCTCGGGCAGACGCGATGTGGTGGTGTGGATGACCACCTCCGGTTCGCAGGCATCGAGCGTGCCCTCCACGTCGTTGGAGATCGTCACACCGCAGTCTTCTTTCAATCCCAGCACTTCGCTCAGCGAGCGGCCTACCAGGTCTTTGTCCGTATCAATGGCGCCCACCAAACGGAGATGAGGACGGTCGAGAACAAGGCGGCAAACCTCGCGGCCAATGGCCCCCACGCCCATTTGCACCACTCGCAGGGTTTGAGCCCCCGCACCCTTCGCCGACATACCCGACATCATGTGATTTCTCCTTGTTGACATCACTCGGCCGAAAAGATTAGGATTCTTGCTATGAAAAAGCAAGGAGTAAAACGCGCATCATGAATTCCAAAACGAGGCGAACGTGGGCCGGGGTGGTGATGATCATGGGAACCCTGTTTTCAGCATGCAGCGGCGGCGCGTCTGGCCAGCAGATTCATCGCTGCGCTGGCGCAGGCCGGTGGTTTGACGGCAACCCCAAACGATTGAAAGAGTCCATCGAGCGCTATCTGGATGCGGCAAAATTCGAGATGCCCCAGGGCGAAATCGTGGCACTGGTGGCGCCCCATGCCGGCTACGAGTATTCGGGGCCGGTCGCGGCCTACAGCTACGCCGCTGTCCGCGGCAAGTCATTTGCCCGTGTGGTGGTGATCGGACTGAGCCACCGTTTTCCATTTCGCGGCGTTTCGGTCAACGACGTGGATGCCTACGAAACACCGCTCGGCAACATCCCGGTGGACCGCGACTGCGTCCGTGCGCTCCTTGCCGCCAAAGCGTTCACCCCTGTGCCGCAAGCCCACGTCAGCGAGTGGTCGGACGAAAACCAGTTGCCGTTTTTGCAGACCGTGCTCAAACCCGGCTGGAAGCTGGTGCCGGTGCTGGTCGGCCACGTGGGCGAGGCGGAAATCCAGGCCGCAGCCGATGCGCTCCGGCCGTATATCTTCGGCGACACGCTGGTGGTCATTGGCACGGATTTCACGCACCTTGAAAACACCACCGCCGCACAGCAAAACAAGGCCGACCTCGGCGCCGCCGATCTGCTGGTGAAGAAAGACTACGCGGGATTTATGAGGTATATCGAGGGGCCGGGCGAGACCATTTGCGGTCGGCTTCCCCTGGCCGTGCTGCTCAAACTTCTCGACGCCGATTGCACAGGCCATCTTCTGCAGCATCGCATCTCGGGCGAAATGACCGGCGACTACTCCTACTCCGTCGGCTATTGCGCCATCGTCTATACCACGCCGACGAAAAAACCCTCGGGCGCCCAACCGGCGGAGGCCTCGCAGCCGGCTGCTTCCGGCAACCCGACGACCGGCGGCTTGCAGTCCGACAAATTCCTGACTCCCGAGGAAGAACAAACCCTGTTGAAGCTGGCCCGCGCCACACTGACCCAATGGGTCGAGCATGGCTCGAAGAAAATTGATCTGTCCCAATTCGACCTCACGCCAAATCTCCGCCGCAACGCCGGCGCGTTCGTCACGCTCCACAAGCACGGCGACCTGCGCGGCTGCATCGGCTATATCGAACCCATCAAACCGCTCTATGAGACCGTGATGGAAAACGCCTGCAACGCCGCGACCAACGACTATCGCTTCACGCCGGTGCGGAAAAACGAACTCGCCGACATAGACATCGAGATTTCGGTCATGTCCCCGCTGCGCAGGATCAAGTCGCCCGATGAAATCGTCATCGGTCGCCACGGCCTGATCATCAAGAAGGGATTCAATCAGGGCGTGTTCCTGCCCCAGGTGCCCGTCGAGCAGGGATGGAACCTCGAACAGTATCTGGAGGGAATTTGCCGGAAAGCCTCTCTTCCGCGCGGAGCTTGGAAAGAGGGTGCGGAATTGCAGGTGTTCACGGCGCAGGTCTTTGGCGAAAAGGAACACGGCTCGGGCGGCAAGTAGGCATGGGGGCTTCGCGGCGTCAGTTTTTGCGCGACTCGCTGGGTCTGGCGGCAGGGGGAAGCGTGCTGGCCTGTTCGGCGGAATCGCCGAGCGGCGCGGGCGGCCGAGCGGCGGCGGATCGCTCGCTGGTGGCGCGCGCGCACCGGCCCAATGTCCGAACAGGTCCCGACCGCTTCGATCCTGCCGTGCTGGATGAGATGCTCGGCGCTTGTTTGAAGCGCCTGACCAACACGTCCGACCCCGCCGCCGCGTGGAAGGCGCTCTTCTCCCCCAAAGACCGCGTGGCGCTGAAGATCAATACGCTGGGCGGCAAAGGGCTTTCGACGCATCCCGCTGTAGTCGAAGCAATCGTGCGCGGGCTGGTCAGTGCGGGCATTTCGGAGGGCAACATCCTCGCGTGGGATCGTTTCAACCGCGAGTTGATTCGCGCGGGCTATACCATCAACCGCAACGGCAAGGGCTGGCGCTGCTTCGGCACCGAAAGCGACTACGAGGGCCAGATGACGGTCGGCGGCAAGATCGGCGGCTTTCTCTCGACCTTGCTGACGCAATTTCCCACCGCCCTGATCAATGTTCCCGTCCTCAAAGACCATAATCTGGCGGGAGTGGCGGTCAGCCTGAAAAACCTCTATGGCTGCATAGACAATCCCAACCGCTACCATGACAACAACTGCGATCCGTATATCGCCGACCTTGCGGCGCTGCCGGCGGTGCAGCAGAAAATGCGGCTGATCGTCTGCGACGCGCTTTACGCCCAGTATGAGGCCGGGCCGGCCTATCATCCGAAATTTCGCTGGGAGGCCGACACGCTCCTGGTGTCGGCGGATCCGGTGGCCCTGGACACGATCGGCTGGCAGATGATCGAGGCCAAACGCAAGGAAGCCGGCTTGAAACCTCTGGCCGACGTCGGCCGCCCGCCGCGCTGGCTGACGACCGCAGCCTCGCGTGGTCTGGGACAGAATGATCCGGCGAAGATTGATCTGGCGGAAGTGTAGGTGGTTGGCCACGGATTTTGCGGAGATGCGGAGAATGGACCCGTATTCCACCACTCTGAATATACATATTTGATGCGTCGAAACTTGTCGGCAGAATGCGGCAGCACGGCTGCCGCAGTTTACAGCAGCAGCATTTCGCTTTGTAGGATACCGAGAGCAAAGCATCCAGGATGCATCCAAAAGGTGTTCCGGCAGTTTACCAGTCTTTGATCTCTATTTTCTTACGGGCTTTGTGCACCATTGCCTCGGTGCCAATGAGCGGGCATTTCGGTGAAACATTTCAGGTAATCAACTGCCGCACCCCTCGAAAAAATCATCCTGAAATCATCTAGCCCGCATAATAAAGCGAAAATTGGATGTCAGGGGGATCTTTTGCCTTCGTCTGGCGCCCCTGGCCGGCTCTTCGAGCGCCGACGGCTTCCGTCGGTGCCTGACAACCCCTCTGCCCGCGGAGCCGCTGGCGCTCAGAGAGCCGACGAGGGACGGGCGGTCACATAAAAAAATGCAGATAGAGGGACGTTTCCCCGGTGTCCGAATCAATAATTGCTTGTGCAGGAACAAGGAATCTTTAAGTGCCTCCGGCCGCAAAGCGTCTGATTTCAGCATTGCATTTCCGATCGCTGTCGGCTAAACATAATTTTCCCGGTTGATCAGGCTCAGCCTCTCATCCGGGAGACGTTTCGGCCACGGTATGGAAACAGGAACCCGTGAGAGCGCGAATTCTCCAACGTTATGTGTTGCTGGAACTCGCCAGTCCCGGATTGATGGGGCTCGCTGTGTTCACCTTCATTCTTCTTGTTACAAACCTCTTTCGGCTCATGGACCTTCTGATCAATCGCGGCGTGCCGTTTTTCCTGTTTCTGCAATTTCTCTGGACTCTGCTGCCGCCGCTCTTGATCGTCACCGCCCCGATGGCCTTTCTCGTGGGCGTTTTGCTGGGTGTCGGGCGTTTGGCCGCCGACAACGAGATCATGGCCATGCGCACCAGCGGCGTGCACCTATTCGGCGTGTTTGCGCCGGTTCTACTCGTAGCCGCCCTGGCCGCCGCAGGCTTGTGGTATGCCAACAGCACGTATGTGCCGCGCCTGGTGCGAACCAACCTGTATCTCCTGGACAAGATCAAATACATCGTCGCCGGCAACATCGAGGCCGGCCGCGTCTTCAAACCGGAAAGCGATATGGACGTCGCCCTCTATTTCCGCCGCCGCAATCCGCTCACCCAGCGCATGGAAGGCGTCACGGTCAAAGTCCTGGTGGGCGATGCGGCCACACGGCAGGGGAAGGCGGAGATTGTCGCCACCGCGCGCGAGGGCCGGATCGAGCCGAATGTCTTTGCCCAGTCCATGGATGTTGTGCTGACCAGCGGAACCCTGCACCACTTCGACACCTCGACTTCGATCAGCGAAGTCCGCTACTACACCGCGCGATTCGGCGAACTGCACTACAAGATCGCTCTGACGTCGCGCCAGAATCTCAGCAAGGACCGGCAGGCGCGGAAACCACGCGAAATGACCACTCCGGAAATCCACCGGACGCTCAACAACCCGGAAATCGGCCGCGAAACCCGCTATGCACTGAGTGCGGAAATGCACCAGCGCCGCTCGATTCCTCTGGCCTGTGTGGCTTTTGCCCTTTTGGGCGTGCCTCTGGCGATCCGGGTGCGTCCCACCGGAAAGGCGGTCGCTTTTTCCATCGCTTTTGGCTTGATTTTTTTCTACTATGTGATGTTGAAATGGGGCGTTTCGT
Source organism: Candidatus Sumerlaeota bacterium (assembly GCA_017161705.1). Lineage (GTDB taxonomy): Bacteria > Sumerlaeota > Sumerlaeia > JADFCW01 > JADFCW01 > JADFCW01. The sequence continues at coordinate 16,563 of JADFCW010000030.1, forward strand.
TGTGTCAAAACGAGTCGGCGGTCGGCGTTTTTGTTATTTTTCTACCGAATATTTTGGTTGGCGTCACGGGGGCTCTGCTCTTTTATCGAACCTTGCGCCAGTAGAGCGTCATTCGCATGATTCGATTTCGCAGACGGCAAAGGCTGGCGATAGCCACTTTATACGGTTTGGCTGCAGCGGTTCTATGGTATCTTACCGTGCCTGCCGCCTTTGGGGCGGCAGTGCCCGACGCTGTCCCTGCCGGAATGGATGAAACAGAGTATGACCGCTTGCGGCGTCCGGCGGCCTGGAGCAGTCTTCCCGAATTTATCTCGCCCGAAGTCCTGGCGGGTCTCAGCGCCGATGTTCGTGCGGCGCTCCAGCGCGACTATGCCGAGCGCGGACGCATTCAGGTCCAATCCGACCGCTATCTCGACTACGATGAAGAGCGGAACATCATTTACTCGAACGCCCGCACGCGCATTCGCTTTGACCGCTATCTGCTCGAAGCCGATCGCGTCCTTGTTCAAGTTCCCTTGCAGGAAATCCAGGCCGAAGGGAACGTGATCCTGACGGCCTGGCAGGACGTGGACTTGCAATACAAGAGTTCCGAAATCCATGCGAAGTCCATGATATTCAACTACAAGTATTTTCAGGGAATCGCCAACGAGGTCCGCGGTCAGCACGATGTGGTGTATTTCAAATGCGCCACGCCCAAGAGCGGTCTGCCGCCTCTGGAAATGGTCGGACGCGATGAACTCGTCCTGCGCGACGCCCAGTTCACCACCGACGATTTTCCCGACCCCCAATATTCGGTCCAGACGCCGGACGCGGTGCTCATTGTGGGCGAGCGAATCTTTATGCGCAACGCCGTGCTGCGCGTGCGCAAAATCCCGGTCTTCTTCCTGCCCGTCTATACCAAGTCGTTGCGCGAAAAATTCCCCTGGCGCGTCACCTTCGGCGCCGGAAGCCGCCTCGGTCCCTATGTCCGCGTGCAGTACAATTTCTGGCACTATCAATATGAACCGTCCTTCGAGAACCCCGACCGGCTGGAGACCCGCAGCGAAGGCCATGCCACAGCCAAGCTCGACCTGTTCGGCAGCCGCGGCGTGGGAATGGGCCTTGATTACCGATACAGCTTCGACTTCGAGAAACACGAAGGCGAAACCTCGCTCTACTTCATGCCTTTCGACAACTATCGCCGCACCACCGAGGACGGCGGCACCAATTCCCGCTGGCAATTGTTCGCCCGTCATCGCTCCGATCTGCGCGACGATCTGAAACTCCACCTCAATGCAGACCTGATGAGCGATCCTGAGTTTTACTGGGATCTCATTGATCCGTTCGAGCAGGAAGAACGCGGACGGTTGCCCGAACGGCGCGCCCGCGCCGCCCTTACCCACTGGAAAGACGACTACGTCGCCCGCATCCTTTTCGATGTGAAACAGCGGATCTCTCGCGACCGGATTACCAATACGGCCGAGCCGCTCGACGACGACGCCGACTATGATATTTCCCCCAACGAAAGAATTTCCCGCCGTGCCAGCCGCCGCGACGGCCTGCCCTCGTCCCGCTATGGCCTAGCGTCGCTTCGCCTGCCCCAGCTGACTGTTGCGACCAACCACCTGCGGCTCAGCACGGAGTCGCCGCTGTTCTACGCGCTCGACATCAATTTTTTCAACAACCTCGACAAGGGTCTCAACTTCCGCTCGACCCGCGACGACTCCTTTGTCCTTGGACTCGACATCTACCAGCAGATCAGCTACCTGTTCAAATTCTCCGAGCGCTACACCCTTCTGGCCCAAGTAGGCGCAGGGTTGGGTATCCTCAACCGCTGGGATGATTCCTACCACTGGCGGCCGCAGGATTTTCTCCGCCAGACGGGCACGACTGACGGCAATTTGATGTTCGGCGACCTCAATGATTTCATGCGCCGCGACATTGTGTATGTTGATGACAACACCTTCCGCATCGCCGGCAGCGATCGCGAGGTCTCCCTCAGCGATGTTTCTCCCGCTTACTTCTACGCCGATGCGCAACTTCGCTTTCAGGGCCGCTTCACCGATTCGCTGACCGGCAACCTCAACTACATCATCCGCGAGGGAACGAAGAATTCCCTGGCGGAGTTCTACGAGTCTATCGGCAATCGCACGGCCCGCGACGACCTTTACAACTACCGCGTGCGCAAACACTGGATCACCGGCGACCTGACCTACCGGCTGGCGTATCCCGACATCCTGGTACGGGCACTGGCCGGACGCAACCTTCAGTCCAAGTCCGACATCTTCTCCGGCGAGCAGATTCACTACGCCGGCATCGTTAGCTCCTACCGCAATCAGCCGCGCACCTTCCGCCTGTCCGGCGCTATTATGTACGAGCAGCGGCAAATGCGCGATCCAGGCGACCCCTTCGAGTATCAACGCGACAGTCTGATCACGCGTCTGTCGGCTGCCTATGCTCCCATCGGCCGACGCTGGTGGATCGAGGGCGATCTCCTCTTGCTCGAACCTCTGACCAGCGACCCGGCGGGCGATTCCGTCGAAAGTCTGTCATCGCGACGGCTCAATCGCGACCTCTTTTATTTCTTCTCGGAAAACGAAAGCGAGCGAATCCTCGATGTCTGGGTCGGCCGCAAGATCAGCGAAAAATGGACCGCCGAACTCGGCACGGAATATAACAGCCGGTATGGCGGGTTGCGCGATGTCCGGCTCCTCTTGACGCGCGATCTCCACAATGCTCTGGCTCAATTCCAAATTCGCTACCGGCGAACCCCGTACAAAGAGGTGCCTACGCAGCTGCAGTTTAACTTCAGTCTGACGTTCAAGCTGCCCGGGCCGGTGGACACCGTCAAAGCCCCGCGCGCACGGGTCCTCATGAACGAACAGCGCCTGATCGAACTCGCCGAAGACCCACTGTTCGTCACCGAGCGCGAGAGCCGCCCGCAACCGACCGCGCGGCCCGTTTCCGCCCTGTAGCCGCCCCTCTGCTCCCCGGCGCGAGGTAACCGACTATGTCTCCGCGAGAAGCGATGCTTTATTCGCAAAAGCCCGACGGCCTGGTCGAATGCCGCCTCTGCCACCATCGCTGCACCCTCCGGCCCGGCCAACTCGGCATCTGCCAGGTGCGCGAAAACCGCAATGGCACGCTTGTCTCGCTAGTCTATCGCCGGTTGATCGCCCAACACATTGACCCCATCGAAAAAAAACCGCTGTTTCATTTTCTGCCTGGATCGGTCTCCTATAGCATCGCCACGGCAGGGTGCAATTTCCGATGCCTGTTCTGCCAGAACTACAGCATTTCACAAATGCCCCGCGACGAGCAAACCATCGAGGGCGCCGACGTGGCCCCCGAACGCATCGTCGCCGAGGCCCGCGCGCGCCGCTGCGCCACGATCTCCTACACCTACACCGAACCCACGATCTTTTTTGAATATGCCTACGACGTCGGCCGCCTCGCCCACGAGGCCGGCATCCGCAACGTCTGGGTCTCCAACGGCTACCTGACGCCCGAAGCTCTCGATACGATCGCCCCTTATCTCGACGCCATCAATGTGGACCTCAAGGCCTTCAACCCCGATACGTATCAGAAGATGATGGGCGCCAAACTCGACGGCGTGCTCGAAACCCTTCGCTTGTTCCGCCCGCGCAACATCTGGCTCGAAGTCACCACGCTGGTGGTGCCGGCGATGAACGACAGCGACAAGGATCTGGGCCAGATCGCCGAATTTGTCGCCTCACTGGGCAACGAAGTCCCCTGGCACGTCAGTCGGTTTCATCCCGACTACAAAATAGACGGCCTCGGCCCGACCCCCCTTCGCACGCTCGAACGCGCCGTCGAGATCGGCCGCGCCGCTGGCTTGAAATACGTCTATTCCGGCAATGTCCCCGGCGACCCCAACGAACATACGTATTGCCCCTCGTGCGGCAAATGTCTCATCGAGCGCATGGGCTTTTCGCTGGGGCGGTATGCAATCGAAAATGGAGCGTGTAGGTACTGCCGCACCCCGATCGAGGGCGTGTGGGAGTAAGGCCGTCGCGAAAGAAAAGTCTTTTGTCAGTTGAAAAGCCAACTCTCTCTGCGGCAGAAATGCATCCCGACGACTCCGATGGTGCAAAAGGATAAAACCATGTCTATCACTCCGCGACACCCGCTTATCCCATGGACCGCCGCCATTCTGATGCTGGTTGCCTCAGACGCCCCGGCCGCACCGGCGCAAATCCGCCCGGCCGCACCGGCCGCCCTGTTTGGCGCTTCTGGCCTTCCAATCTCTTCCGGCAGTCCCGAGGCCGCCGTTCCCGTCGCGCGCGAAGCAACCTATGTCCCCGCCGCTGTCTCCATTGCAGATTATCAGCCGCTGTTTGACGGCGACTTTCAGATCTACGATGACGGGACGTTCTACACGATCCAGGGCCCCGTTCTCATCCATGGCTATCTCGCCTATCGCCGCCGTATCGAAACGCCCGGCTGGCCCATCTTCGGCCAGTGGATTTCGCTCGACGCCGCCGGAACGCTCCGCCAGCACGGCTTGTTCGCGCTCGATGAAGACGGCGACGAAACGGACATCTTCTTCGATCAACCCATTGTCTGCGGCACCGCTGACATGAGAACGCCGTGCACCTTCACTGGCTCGGCCAACTTCGAGTGGGATGGCTTTGACGGCACGATCACCCTCTCGTTTCAGTATCTCGGCGAGGACGTCGAAACCGTGGTCCGCACGCCCGCCGGCGTCTTTCGCCGTTGTCTGGTGGTGCGCGAAAACGACCGCCTTGTCATTGACGACCTCGAAGTGGACAGCCGCGTCAGCAAGACCCTCTATCTGGCCAAGGGCTGCCGAGAGGTGGCGCTCAATGACCCGATCGAATCGCCTCTCCTGACCAGCTGCCGAATCGGCAGCCGCGGCCTCCCGTCGCCCGGCGCTCGCAACGCCTCCGCTGAGTCCAACACCTTACCCTTGCGCATGTTTCCCGGAACCGTCCGACCCGTCAGCATGACGTTCCGCAACACGGGCCTCCTGCCGTGGCATCCTGGCGATGGGTTCCGGCTGGCGGCTGTCGGCGACAGCGATCCCTTCATCGCCGGAAACCGCTTGTTCATCGCCCCAGGCGTGACGGTGCTGCCGGGAGAGTCCTACACCTTCTCCGCCGACTTTGCCGCCCCGAATGCTCAACTCTGCTACATCACCGACTGGCAGATGGTGCAGGACGGCGTCGAACGGTTCGGCGATATGCTCTGGCATGTAACCTGTGTGGATGCCGGCGCGCCGGCCAACCTCGCCTTCACCGTCCGCGATTCTTCGCCGACAACACCGCTGCAGACTTCGCCCGGAGCGCCCATCGAGTTCGGCGCGTTCCTCGAAAACAACGGCGGCGCCGACGCCGGCCCCTTCTGGTTCGAATTCTGGGGCTCGCGAACCGGCGGTCTGACCCTCGACGCTTTTCTCGCCGACTCGGCCGTCATCCCCGGCATCGGCTCCGGCCTGGGCTATCGGTTCGGCTGGCGCAAATCGCTCTACAACATTCCCGACGGCCCCTACACGATTGTCATGGTTGCCGACCGCCCCAACGCTGTAGCCGAAGGCGACGAACGCGACAACCGCGCCCCCATCACCGGCAAGCGCCTCGTGGTGATTCGGCCCCAAACCAACGCCGACCTTGCCATCAAGAATTTCTCCTTCGGCCCAAATCCCATTTACAACGGCAACCCCATTCAACTGGGCGGAAAAGTCTGGAACGCCGGCACGGACGACAGCGGCCCCTTCTGGATTGAATTCTGGGGCGCTTACAACCGCGACAATCCCCAATTGAATTTCTTCCTGTGCGACTCGATCTTCGTACCCAATCTGCCCGCCGGCACCACCATTACCCTCGCCAGCTATACCCGCACGCTTTACAACTGCCCCGCCGGAAATTTCAAAGCCGGCATCTATGTGGACCGCCTCGATCAGGTCAATGAGAAGAACGAAACCAATAACTATGCCTTTCTCAACCACACCTTCAATCAATCGCTTGCGGCGGAAGGCGATTCCGACGCCCAACCGATCGTGCGCGCCGCCGGCCCCGATCTCGTAGTCGGCATGGCCGATTTCAATCCGTGGGGACCGACCTCGATCGCTCCCGGCTCGAACCTTCGCCTATGGGCACGTGTCGAAAACCGCGGCGATGCCCCCAGCGGCAACTTCTGGCTCGAATTTTGGGGCTCCAAACTGGGCGGCCTGACTCTCGACGTCTTCCTCGTCGAAAGCCTGCCCATGCCTTCGATCGCCGCAGGCAACTCGATCTCGCTGGACCTGCTGCGCCCCCTGAACTCCATTCCCGACGGCCCCTACACGCTGACGGTAGTCGCCGACCGCATCAACGAAGTTGCCGAAACCAACGAAAGCAACAACACGCGCGTCGTCAGCGGGCGGCGCGTGCTCTGTGTGCGCCCGCCGACCAACGCCAATCTCGTCGTCAGAGACTTTGCTTTCGGCAGCGCCTTTGTTCCTCTGCATCGCGGCCAGACCATTACGCCTTCCGGCTACGTGCAGAACGTCGGCATCCATCACACAGGACCGTTCTGGATCGAGTTCTGGGGTTCGCGCAACCAGGACTATCCGGGGCTGGAGTTCTTCCTATGCGATTCGATTCCGGTGGCCGATCTCGCCCCCGGAACGTCGGTCAGTCTTGCGGCCTTCCCCCGAACGCTCTACACGGCCATGCCTCTCGGCAGCGTTGCGCTGATTCTTTTTCCCGACCGCAATGACCAGGTGGCGGAAACCAACGAGACAGACAATTTCGCCATCCTGCGCAACCGCACTATCGCGCCGTAAGACATCGAAGCCGCCCGTATCCGCTAACATTCAGGATTAGGATAAATCAGCGAGAAAAGGAGTTCTCCTGGGACGACCCCTTGATCCTTCGCATGGTTTAGCGAAGCAACAGCGAGAGGGTTTGCCGGAGTGGATTGGACTGGGGCAGAGTAGAGTTTTTCCTTGGGGTTTTTCGGGGGCTTCGCTTGGTTTTCGGGAGAACCTCGCGCGGTTGTCGAGGTGCGACCTCACCTCTTCTCTCGACCAGCAGCCTCTATCCACATCGGCAGCGGGCTGACCGGAAGTGTTGGAATTCGCGCTGAACCCTTTGGCAGCCCCCGGCAGCCTTACCGTCACCCTGCGCGCCTGGTAGGCGATACGGGCCGGCAACGTCAGCAGCCGCCGGCGGAATCGCCACGGGCGCATCCTCGCGGTTTTAACCGACGCCGCCTGGCCGCCGGCATTTGCTCCCGCCTCTGACGCGCGGCATCCGCTCAATCCGTATTTTCGGGCCGTGTTTGGGCGGGGCGGTTACAAGAAGGCCGTCATTGCGGTGGCGTAGCGGACGGCCCGCATCCTCTACCGGATGTGGCGCGACGGGACGGATTTCGATCCGGGCAAACTGAACGTGGAGCCCGTCGAGAAGACGCTCACGCGGACGGTGGATTGGGAGATCAAGAAACCGCAAGCCGGACGGTGCAACAAGCATGACGGATCGGACTCTCCACTACTGCCCAATGTGCAGCGGCGACCTCTTCGTAGTTCATGGCCGCACAGGTCTTAAGTTTGTATGGGGCGCCGCGCATCCGCACGGGGATCCGAGGCGGAAGACCTCGAATAGAGGGGTGGAAGACGGTGGAGAGCCGGTGGAAACCGGACGGGAGGACTTTTCCTTGGGGGAACAGGGCAGCAAAATGTTTCGGCCGCCGCGCCGAGGGACAGCCCGCGAGCCTGGAGCGCACGACATTGCCCATGGGTTGGCCTTGACCAGCCCACTTTCATAGATGAACCGCGTGTGTGGAGTGGTTGACATGCCATTGCCGGCGTGCCAATCTTTTATTGTAAATGGCGTTCAGGAAGAAAGCGCATGGTTGCTCGCTCCAGGAATATCGAGATGCACGGGCTTCACAGGCATTATGGCATTAGACCCGCCAACTGCCTGCTGTTTGCCTGCTGGGCGATGGCGGCAGCGGTTCTGCTCAACGCTCCCCCTCTGGCCGCGCAGCCGTTCGACCGATGGCTGCGCCTGGAGGGCGCCGTCAATTTTCGCGACATCGGCGGCTACGATGTTACACCGACCACCCTCGTGGCGCTCGGCCGGGTCTATCGGTCGGCCATGCTGACGAGTCTGACGGCCACGGACGCCGACAAAATTCGCTCGCGCGGCATTCGTCATATTCTCGACCTGCGCACGCCGAATGAAGTGGCCGCCGAACCCGACTCGCCGCTTCTCGATGCCTTCACAACCCATACCTATATCCCCGTCGGCTTCTTCTCCACCACCAGCCATGTCGTCCGCTATCAGCATCTTATCCGCGACAACAGCCGGCAGTGGCGCCAGGCGTTGTCGCTCATCGCCGACCGCAATAATCTTCCGCTGAATCTGCATTGTCGGGCCGGCCGCGACCGCGCGGGGATTCTCACCGCGCTGACGTTGAAAACTCTCGGCGTGCCGCGCGAGACCATCATTCAGGACTATCTGCTCTCCAATCAGGCCTATGGCACAACGGTGGTGTATCGGATTTCGATCGAGACGGCGTTGAATGAAATAGATGCCGCCGGCGGCATCGAGGATTATCTCACGTCCATCGGCATCACGGCCGACCAGCGGCGTGCCATCCGCAACAATCTGCTGATTCGACGGCCGGCGGCAGAGGCGGACCGCCGCTGGCATCTGTATCCATAGTTTTGCATGCCGCGCCCCCGCCTCCCGTTTTCCTTTTTGACAGTGCTTTTCCAGTATGGTGTCTGTCCCCCTGTTGCGTGACCAACGGAGTGAAGGCGGCGTCGGGCCGCACCGATTTTGGTACGCGATCGCAATCTGGTCCCGGAGCAAACCGGCCGTGGGTTCTCCGCAAAAACGTCGTAAGGGCCGCGGTGCGCCGCCGCAACCGGCCATTGTTCCGGCCCCTTCGCAGCCGCTGTTGCGGCAGCCGATGCCCGTCGGCGCGCCTGTGCCGGACGATGATTCAACACGCCCTTCGGCACCGATTGCAGCGCCCGCGCCGCCTGAGGCAGTTCCTTCGCTCTCTGAGCGGGCGATCATTGAACCGCCAGGGGTGTGTTTTTGGACCCGCGCCTGCCGCCTGCTCATTCTGCTCATTCTGATCACCGTCCCCCTGCTTTATCCGCTGAGGTTGCCCGACCGCGCCATCGAGGCGATCGAAAGCCGCCGCACGGCCTGGTGGTATCCGATTTACGTCAGACAGCTGTATGCCTTTTTGAATTATGGCTATTCGCCCCTGCCGTTGAAAGAAAGCGCCTTCGGGATTTTGACGGCGGCGTTGGTATTCTGCTGGTTTGGGCGGCTGGTCGTCGGCAGCAGACTGGGATCGCGGCCCGGCGGGCGGAAGTTTGACTGGCCGTTCTACGGGCCGATCCTTGCCCTGCTGGCCTATGGCGCCCTCTCCCTGCTCTATACTCCCACGTTTTATTGGAGCGTGACCACGTTCGCGCTCATGGCGACAGGGCTATTGTGGCTGATCGTCGTGACGGAAATGCCGAAATCGCCGCGCACGGTGCGCCGTTGGTTCAATGGAGTGCTGACTGCCGGCATGGTGGTGGCCGCCTTTGCGTTTCTGCAGGACACCGACAGCCGGCGCGTGATCACCGGCTGGCTGTTCGTCAACATCGAGCGGCTGGCGCAAAGCGAGCCGACCTATCTGCGACTTCGCATGGGATCGCTCATCGGCCACAATATCGGCGTGTCCAATTTTCTCATGTTCTCCTGGTTTATTTTAATCGCGCGCATGTTTCAGCGAAGCCCGTGGCGGCGAAAAGTGCTGTGGGGGGGCCTGCTGATCCTCACGGGCTATGTGCTGGCCGCCAGTCAAACGCGAGGCGTCTGGCTGGTCCTGGGCGCATTGACCCCGCTGCACGTGACGTGGCTGGTGCGAGAGACGCACGTGCGGGTGGACTGGAAGCTGGTCCTGGGCATTATCCTGATTGTGCTAATCATCCTGACACTCCAGATGATTCCGTCGGAGCGAAACCCGTTCTACTCGCCCGAATCGCCGCTGCTGCGGCGGTTTACGCATTTTTCGCCGCAGCATTTGCTCACGGAGACCCGTCTGCGGATTGCGGTCTGTTCGGCGCCGCTTCTGGCCAAGCGACCGCTTCATGGATACGGTCTGGGCAGTTTTCAGTATGTCTTTCCGCCCGCGCAGGCCGACTATTTCGCGGCCCATCCTCATACGCTTTTGGCTCCCTCGCCGCAGCGCACTGTCCAGGCCCACAGCGACTGGCTGCAGCTGATGGTCGAGCTGGGGCTGCCGGGTCTGCTGATCGTTTTGGGCGGTCTCTACCTGATGCTGCGGCGGGGATGGAATGCGTGGCAGCGCTTGCGCGGCGGCAATGTGCGGCTCGAACTGTCCGCTGCGCTGATGAGCGTGGCGGGCGTGATGATGCATGCGCTGGCGGATTTTCCAGGCCACGTGGTTTCGACCATCTCGCCGGCGCTGTTTTTCCTCGGCGTGTGGACCAGCTGCGGCCGAATAGAGCAGGACCAAACCGCCGCTCAGCCTGGGCCGGGAGCGGCGACAGGAAACGAAAGGCCGGGCAAGCCGGCCGGCGGGGGCCTTCTTCTGCTTCGAGGTCTTGCCCTTGCTCTGGGACTGGCTGTTGCGGCGGCAGTTGCGGCGGGATTCCATGTTTATCTGCAGGCCTCGATGCACGAGTCGCTGGGAACAAGCTTCCGCGTGTATTACGGCGATCACGCCGCCGACCCACAAATGACCTACAGCCGGAAACGGCAAATTCTGCGGCAGGCAATGTACGAACTGAAGAAGGCTCACCGCCTCGTTCCGCTCGATGGCCAGGTGGTGTTCCGCCTCGGCGAGGTTGCGGCGCTGCACGGCGTTCTGAATGTAATGGACGTGCTGGAGGCGCGGACGGAAGGCACGTCGGTTGCGAAAGTGCGCGAACTGGTGCGCGGTCAGGAAGCCGACCTTCTGCTGCGCGAGGCTATTGCCCGCCTGACCGATTGCCAATCCGAAGTGCGCTACCACGAGGTGTTTCATTATCTCGGCATGGCCTACGAGAACCTCTACATGCTTTACGGATTCGAGGAAGACCGGCAGGAGGCCAAGAAAAACTATCGGCTGGCCGTGCGCTATTCGCCCTGCTTCAGCCGATCGTTGTATCGCTTGTTTGTGCTGCTGCAAAAGGACCGTCCGCCCAATGTGGCCGAGATGCGGGAAGTCTGCCGCCAAATCGCTTACTACGACCCGGCGATGTTCGAGCGCCAGTTCATTCAGCCCGTTGTCAAGGCCAACGAACGGCAGGACTACGCGCAAGTGGCGCTCAAAGCCGATGTGCTGCTCGAGGTCATGCCGACGCGCTATGACTTTTGGCTGTATCGAATCCATGCGCTGGCCTGTCTGGGGCGGGCAAAGGAAGCGGCGTTGATGCTCGACGAATATGAGCGCGTCTTTCCGAACGCCGACCCGCGGTTCCTCGCCGCCAACAAGATGGAAGTGGCGGCAGGTCTGGGGCGCTGGAGCGAGGCTTTGGCCCATGCCGAGGCCGGACTGGCTTTTGCCGATTTGGCGTTCTTCCATCCATATCTGTTGGCAGGGCGCGGGCTTGCCCTCGAACGACTGGGCCGCACAAACGAGGCCAAAGCCCTATGGGGGGAATTGGACCGGCTGGGCCAGGCCGATGCGCGATTCTTTTGCGCCGCAGCCAATGTGTTCTATTACATTGCCGGCGACCGCGCACGCGCCTATGACTATGCTCTGAAGGCTTGCCGCGCATCCGAGGCCATTCCAGCGGCGATCGTCCGCATGGCCGCTGAACTGTCATTCGAGCGCGGGGAGAGGGAAGCGGCTGTCGAGCTGCTCGAACGCGCCCTTCGGTTCGACCCGGAGGACCCGTTGTCCCTGGCGCTCCTGCGAAACGCAAAGCCGTAAGCGCGGCAGCATGTGAGAGATAGGGAGAGCAGGATGCGGTTGGTGTCGGGAAAGAACCTTTTTGGACCCTGAAAACCGCCCGCCCGCTTCCCACACGGCCTCCGTCGCCCAGCGATTTTCGGTTGCAAAACATTGCAGCCCGCCGCAGCGTGTGAAGGCGGCGGCTGATCATGCAACCCCGCGAGAACTTGCCATGAGCGAATTGATTCCGCCCCGCGATCCCAAGATGCTCCTGACCGAGGTGTCGGCGCGCATCAAGATCAAGGACATCCAGCGGCTTTACGACCTGCGCGACCGTGTCGCGGTCAAATGGTACGAGTCGGGACTGGTGGCCCTGTTGTTCGTGGCTGCCCTGGCCTTTCTGGCCATTATCGTCAAACTCCTGCCCAATCCCAATCCGATGATCCGCGCGTTTGTGGTTGGATCCAGCGTGGCCTTGATCTTGATCGTGACGGCCGTGTTGGAGTTTCTTTTGCGCAAATTCAGCGCGCTGCGCACCTTGTACGAGCTGCACAACCGCATGATCGAGGACCTCGACAAGGAGCTGTCGCGCCTGAAGCAGGAGATGGCCGAGCGGCTGCCGCCGCAGGAGAAGCCGGATGCCGATTCCGCCTCGCCCCCTCGTTGACCGGATGCTGCGGCGCGTGGCCCGATACGCAGCCCGCTGTCGCATCCCTTACGTGACCGTTGAGGCACAGGACCGGCGCGATCCATTTCGAGTGTTGATCTCCTGCCTGCTGAGCCTGCGCACGAAAGACGCATGCACGGCGGCGGCCTCGCAGCGCCTGTTCGCGCGGGCCGCAACGCCCGCTGCCATGTTGAATCTGGGCGAAGCGGACATCGCGCAAACTATCTTCCCCGTTGGATTCTATCGCACTAAAGCCAGAAGCATCCGGGCCATTTGCCAGATTCTTCTCGAACGCCACAGCGGGCGGGTTCCCTCCACAATGGAGGCGCTTCTGGCGCTGCCGGGCGTTGGGCGCAAGACGGCCAATCTAGTTCTGACGATGGGTTTTGGGTTGCCGGGAATTTGTGTAGATACGCACGTGCACCGGATCTCGAACCGCTGGGGATGGGTCCGGACCCGCACGCCGGAGCAAACAGAAATGGCGCTGCGGGAATGTCTGCCGCGCCGCTATTGGATCGCATTCAACAACTGGTTGGTGACGTTCGGGCAGAATTGCTGCACACCGCAGTCGCCGCGGTGCAGCGCCTGTCCAGTGGAAAGCGACTGCCCGAAAGTCGGAGTGGGCCGGAGACGATGAAAGGAGAGGGGGCTTTGTCGCCGGAATGGCGCAGTTGGCTCGGCAGGGTTGCCGCAGGGATTGCCTTGGTTTCGGCGGCAGGCTTCGCGCTGTTCTGGGCGAAATTTGCCGTCGAGGCTCGGCGCGCATGGCTTGCGGGCGAACAGGCGCTGCAGGAAGGCAGGGAAACGGAAGCCCAGAGCTGTTTCGAGGGCGCCATCCGCAGCCATTGTCCGTTCAACGCGTGGGGCAGGCGTGCGGCCGTTCGGTTGCAGGAAATGGCCGAAGGCTATGAAAAGGCGGGAAACATCGAGCGCGCCGTAAGCACGTATGAATCTCTCCTGACCTCGCTGGCCGCGATAGACACCGGCTGGAGCCACGCGCGAAGGGAAACTATAGACGCGTTGGAAAAGAAAATCCTCGCTCTGCGGAGGGAAATCTCAGCCCAACCCGCCGGGGGAAAAAGAAGTTGAACCAAGAAAAATCAAAAAAGGAAAAGCAGACCGCTTTTTGTTCATCCCCCCATATCGTTTATCCCGTCCCTTCCCTTTCCAGTTCCTATTTTTCGATTTCTCCAAATAGCGCCAGCAGGTCGCTTTTCTCGACGCACGCGGTGCCGACTTTTCCCACCACAATCCCTGCAGCCAGATTGGCCATCTCGACGGCCTCGAATAGCGTTGCACCGCCGGCCAGGCCGAGAGCAATAAATGCGAGCATGGTATCGCCCGCGCCCGACACATCGAACACCTCGCGCGCTAGCGTGGGAACGTAAACTGGTTTGCATCCGGCCTGAAAGACGGCCGTGGGCAACGGCCCGCGCGTGATCACGAGCGCCTTGCAGCCGCTGACGCGGCGCAATAGCCGCCCTGCACGTTCCAGATCCGATTGGTCTGCAATCGCGCGCTTGCAGGCCGCTTCCACCTCGCGCAAGTTGGGCTTGAGAACCGTGGCGCCGCGATAGGCGCGCAGATCGGGGAGCTTGGGATCCACGACAACCGGTATGTCGGCCTTCTGCGCTGTCTGGAACACGGTCCGGCGAACGTTCTCCGAGAGCACGCCCTTGGCATAGTCAGACATCAGAACCATGTCGGCGCGCGGAATGGCGCGGGCAAGATAACCCGTGAGACGTTGTTCCACTTTTCCTTCGACGAAGTTTTTCTCCTCGCGGTCGAGCCGGATAATTTGCTGGCGCTCGGCGGTGATCCGCGTCTTGGTGGTAGTTGGCCGCCGCGGGTCGGTGAACACGCCTGTACCGCTCACGCCGTCCTGCGCCATCAACTGGCGCACACGTTGCCCCTGCGGATCGCGCCCAACGACCGCGCACAGTTCCACGCGGACACGGTAGGGCGCAAGGTTGCGCGCGACATTGCCGCAGCCGCCCAGCATCGCGCGTTCGCCTTGCAACAAAACGACCTGGACGGGCGCCTCCGGGCAAATCCGTTCCACACGCCCATGCACATACACATCCAGCATCAAGTCGCCGACGACCAAAAAACGTTTGCCGGCGGCGGAATTCAGAATGGATTCGAGTCGGGAAGGATTCATGGTTCTCCAGCCTGTGAAGGTCGGGCGCCTAGAGCGCGATAGCGCATAGCAGCGCACAAGCCAGCACTCATCGCAAGTATCCCCCACTCCATGCAATCAGGGCGGCAATGCCAAGCGCCCAGCAGTAATAGGCAAACCAATGAAGCCGGCCGCGCCGCACAAATCCGAGCAGAATCCTGAGGGCGATATAGCCGGCCAGAAAGGACGTTGCAAATCCGATCAGCAGCGGGATGACGCCGAGTGCCGCGCCTGCCTCGCCGATGTCGCGCGCCTTCAGCAACGCCGCGCCGCCCACCGCCGGCAGCGACAGGAGAAACGACACCTGGGCGGCGGTCTCGCGGTCTATGCCGCACAACAGTCCCGCCGCAATCGTCGAACCCGACCGCGAAATGCCGGGCGTGATCGCAATCGCTTGCGCGACGCCGACGATCAGCCCGCGGGCGAGCGAAACGTTCTCCACGCCGACACTGCGCGGACGGCTCCAGCGGGTCGCAAACAGAACCGCTCCCGTAGCGCACAACGCCACCGCCACTAGAAGCGCGTTGCTGAACTCGATCTGATCCTCGAAGAGAATTCCGACCCCACCCGCAGGAATGCTTCCGACCACGACGAGCACGATCGTCCATCCCGGCCTGCTGCCGCACCAGCACGTACCGGGTTTGCGAACGGCCGTACCAAAGAAGAACACGACCATGTCCCAGACGGGTTTCCAGAACACAAGGAGCGTGGCCAGAAGTGTGCCGAGATGGACCATGACCTCGAACGTCGCGGGAAAGTCCGTTCGCAGATGCATGGCTTTTTGGGCAAGGACCAGGTGGCCCGAACTACTTACGGGCAGGAACTCCGTCAGGGCTTGTACCAATCCGAGAAAAAAAGCCTGGAGTGGGGTCATATTTCCACCACCACAGGGAGGATGACGGGGAAGCGTCGGATTTCGCGTTTGAGGAAGTTTTTCACGGCTCGCCGCACCTCGGTTTTCATCACCGTCCACTCGCCCCGGCTTTCTTCGACGCTGCTATTGATCGTTTCGAGGATGACCTCTTTGCACCGGTTCAGAAGGTCCGCATTCTCATCCACATAGACTGTGCCGCGGGTGATAATTTCGGGGCCGGCCACGACGCGATTGGACGAACGGTCAATGGCCAGAATGACAATGAACATGCCGTCCTGAGCGAGGTGCTGGCGGTCGCGCAATACGACGCGATGGACGTCGCCGATACCCTTGCCGTCCACCAGCGTACGGCCGGCCTGGAATAGGGGCTGAACGGTCGCCGCGCCGTTTTCATAGACCCATGCCTGGCCGTTTTCCAATAAGATGGCGCGCGACGGCGGAATACCCATTTCGATGGCCAGATCCCGATGGGCCGTCAGGTGGCGCATTTCGCCGTGAATGGGAATGAAATACGTCGGCCGCACAAGGTTGATCAGGCTTTTCATCTCCTCGCGATGGGCATGTCCCGACGCATGGACCGGCGCCGTGCGCTCGTAGAGCACCCTGGCGCCGCGCTTGAACAAATGGTTGATCATCCGGAAGATCGCTCGCTCGTTTCCCGGAATGATCCGCGAGGACAAGATCACCAGATCGCCCGGCTCGATCCGGATCTGACGGTGATCGTCCAGCGCCATGCGGCTGAGGGCCGAAAGCGGCTCGCCCTGACTGCCGGTAGTCAGGATCACGCGGTCTTCCGGCGGCGTATTGACGAGGTCCTCGATCGGGCAGAAGCTCTCGCGCGGAATATCGAGATAGCCCAGTTCGGCGGCAATCTCGATGGTGGATTCCATGCTGGAGCCGGAGACAAACACCCGCTTTCGCCGGCGGGCCGCAATGTTCATCACCGATTGAATGCGGTGCAGCGCCGAGGCAAAACAAGCCACGACCACCGTCCGCTCGGCATCCTCGATCATCTGATCGAGCACGGGCGCAATGGCCGACTCGCTGGTGGTGTTGCCCGGACGCTCGACGTTGGTACTGTCGGCGAGCAAGGCCAGCACGCCTTTTTCGCCGTATTCGGCGAATCGGTAGAAATCGAACAGACGTCCGTCCACAGGATGCGGATCAATCTTGTAGTCACCGCTGTGGATCACCACGCCCGCCGGCGTCGTGATGGCCAGGGCGGTCGAATCCGGAATACTGTGGGTGACCGGAATCCACTCGACCGTCAGATTGCCCATTCGGATCGGCAGGCGCGGTTTGGTCTCCATGAAGGTGGTCGTGGTGTCGAGGCCGGACTCGCGCAGCTTGTCGCGCACGAGGGCCAGGGTGAGGCGCGTGCCATAGACGGGCACGCGGACGTCGGGCAGCACGTAGGGCAAGGCGCCGATATGATCTTCGTGGCCGTGCGTGAGGGCGATGCCGCGGATGCGGTGGCGGTTCTCGCGCAGATACCCGAAGTCGGGGATCACCAGATCAATGCCGAGCATGTCCTCTTCGGGAAACATCTGACCGCAATCAATCACGACGATATCCTCGCCGCATTCCACAACGGTCATGTTGAGGCCGATTTCGCCGCAGCCGCCGAGCGGCATGATTTTCAGGACGGGGGGGGCGCTAGCGGGTTGAGCAGCAGTGGTTTCCGGGGGCAAGGGTTTTCGTCTCCGCTAAATACAAAACAAAATGCCTTCTATCGGGTCGAATCGCAGGCGTCAAGACATTCCCGCACGCTGGACGAAGGGCAACCCTTCTGTATTCCATCCCCTGATTTCGGGAGATGCAGCCCACGGGGCCCTTTAGGCTTTTGGGTCAAAACAGCGACAAAATATTTTCGATATGGTGAAACGTTTGCTTTGTGCTGCGCTCCCTCGGAACGCCACTGCTTCCCGGCAAAATCCCCGACGCGGCGCAGATTCTTTCGTTTAAGGATCCAGCCAAAAGGCATGTATCGTTATGGAGCAGCCCATGTTTGCTCGCGGCAGAAGGCCGCGTTGGGTGCGTCGAACCTTGTCGAGGAAAAGCGACAGCATGGCTGCCGCACTCCACGGCAGTGCTTTTCAGTGTTCCGAGGCTGCGAAGCAGCCGTTTTGGACTGCGGCAGCCATGCTGCCGCTATGCAGTCGTGGTTCATCGCAAGACAAACGACTGCTCTCGCTTTTGCGCCCGCCCTTGGGATCTTTCCCCACGAGATCGAGCCAATTGCGAGGATCTTTTGATTGTTTCCGCAAGCCGTGTTAGCCATTGCAGGCATGCAAAAGCTGTTGCAATTGGCGAATGGATTGCAAAACGTCGTCTCCGACTCCAATCTGCCTCGAGGAGGTTGAACCATGCCCGCAAATGACACGTCGCGCAGGGAGTTCCTCTGCCGTTCGGCCGCCGGCGCGCTGGCCCTTGCAGGCGGTGCCGCTCTGACGCCGCCCGCCCCTGGCGCCGAACCGGGCAAATCCATCCCGCGAAAGCCCAACATCGTCTTCATCCTCGCGGACGATCTTGGCTGGGCGGAACTAGGTTGCTACGGCAACCGCTTCAACGAGACCCCGCACCTCGACGCGCTGGCCGCCGACGGCATGCGGTTCACCGACGCCTATGCCGCGGCGCCGGTCTGTTCGCCCACACGCGCAAGCCTCATGACCGGTCAGTATCCCGCGCGCGTCGGCATCACCGACTATCTGCGCGGTGATGACCCCAGGTATCTCTCGCCCGATTTTGTCACGCTGCCGGAAATGCTGCGCGAGCAGGGTTATCGCACCGCGCTCATCGGCAAGTGGCATTTGATGGGCGACTACCAGCTGCGCAAGGGCGACCCGCGGCTTCATGGCTTTGACGAAGTCATCTGTTCCGAGACCGCCTACATCGGCCCCGGTAGTTATTTTCATCCCTACAAATTCATGCCGGAAGTCCAGGCCAGGAAACCCAACGAATACTTGACCGACCGGCTGAATGCGGAGGCGGTGGACTTTATCGAACGCTACAAGGACCGGCCGTG
>JADFCW010000255.1 GCA_017161705.1 Candidatus Sumerlaeota bacterium
TTCGATGTGTCGTGGCTGTTGCGCATTGCGGCGCGGCTGAAAATCATCTCGGTGCTGGTTTTGGTCATCACCATCTGTCTGGCGTGGGTGTGGAAGCGGTTTCTACCATTGCTGGCGCTGGCAATTTTTCTCATTAGCACGGTACCCTATGTGATTCTGGACCGCGGCTATATGGGCTCGCGCTACCATTACGGGCCGGCTTTGGGCGCATCGCTTCTGGCGGTGTCGCTGGGCCGCGAGTTTTGGCATCTGGCGCGCGGCAAGCTGAGCGGCTGGCAATCGGGGGTTCGGATTGCGGTGGCCGGGCTCGGGGGGATTTGGCTGGTGGTGAATTTTTTCCAGCTTGCCCTGTCCACGCTGCACGACCGCGACGCCAACCGGCCGGCGCGGGAACTGTTTGACTTTTTTGCGGCGCAGACGGACAAAAAAGACCGGCTTGTGCTCTTCGTCGTGGACACACAAAAGGAACACGAGATCGTGGACGTCGAGTTGGGATGGGGTTTGTTGGAGGCAGCGCGATTAGCGCTGGGGAGCGACCGGGTGGCCGCCGTGGAATTGGGCTATGATCTCGAACCGCATCTGCTGGTCGAGCTCAACGGCTATCCCGAAAAATACCTTGTGCGCCACGACGAGGGCGAAGCGCGGTGGATTGCGGGGCGGCTGAGCGACTCGATCCGCCTGACCCTTGCGGTCGGTCCCGACAAGATTCCGAGAGTGGCCTTTGAAGAACGAAACCCTTGAAGCCGCAAACCCGGAAGACGCGCAGCAGATGGGCGCGCGGGGGGAATGGTTCCTGCCGGTCGCGGGATTGGCGGTTCTTTTTTCGCTCCCCTACTATTTTTCGTACAATACCTACTTTTCGCACGACGATTTCGCCATCCTGTGGTTTCACAAAGACTGGCCTGTAAGCCGGCCGTGGGTGTTCTTTCAAACAGACGTGGTGACGTTTTATCGGCCGCTGCAGAACTATTTGCTCGCCGTCCTGTTTCATTGGTTTCATCTCAATCCCATCCCCTACGGCGTGTTGCTGATTCTGTTTCATCTAGGCAGTGTGGCACTGTTCGGGCGGCTGTCCGAGCGGCTGTTTGGCAATCGCGTCCTTACCGCTCTGGCAGTGATTTTTTTCGCCGCCAGCTGGGTGTATTGGGAAGTGGTCTGTTGGAAAGGCAACTACGGGACAGCGCTGAGCTGGCTGTTTGCCCTGGGCGCCTGCAATATGTTTGCAGATTTTCTGCAGCGCGGCGGCAGGGTGCGATACGCAGCCGCGCTCGGCCTGACGGTGCTGGGGCTTTTATCGAAGGAGACCGCTGTCAACATTCCCCTGCTTCTGACGCTGATTGCCTGGGTGGAGAGGACGGCCGAATCGGAGCAGCCCAACCACCAGTCCGACGGGTCCGGCGCATCCAATTCATTGCAGGGACACAAAGCGGGGGTGCACTGGGGAATTCGGCTGCTCCCGTTCTATGCGCTGGCGGGCGCGTATGCACTGTTCCACGTGGTTTTTGTCCGCGATGTCTATACGTGGATACCAAAAGGCTATGAGTTGCATGGACCGGCGGAGACAATTGCGGCGACGATTCGGGCAGTGAACTTCTGGCTGACCTCGAGCGTCCGAGCGGCGGCGCAAAATCTGATGAGCGACCGCGCACTCGGCCAGGTGCTGCTGTGGTTTGCAAGGCATCCTCTGGTGTATGCCGTATTGCCGGTGCTGGTTGCAGGATTGGCTGTGGTCAGCCGCAATCGGCGTTTGGGCTTCGGGCTGCTGTGGGCGGCGCTAGCATTTTTTCCGGCCAGCCTGACTGCCGATTATGCAACCGGCCGCTACTACTACGGCGCGATGATGGGCACGGCGCTGGTTCTGGCCGAGCTGGCGTTGACGGCCGATCGGGCGCTGGCACGACGATGGAGTTTTCCGGCGCTGATGACGGCGCGGGTGGCGGGCGGCCTGGTCATTCTATTCTTTGTTCATGCGAACATGTTTCTGACGACCTCCATTGTCACGCGCGACGCGCAAAAATGCCGGGAGATTGCCGAAGTGCAGAGGTTTCTGTCCAGCCAGCACACCGTGCCGCCGAAAACGCTATTCCTGGTTCGGTGCCTGAACCGGTTGGATCATTTCCACGAGGGGATGGGCCTGCGCGAGATGTTCAAACTGGCTTTGCGCGACGACACGATTGAAGCCATTTTACCGGATCAAAGATTGAGCAGCGAAACCCTTGCGGTCTTGCTGCGCGACTACCCCAAACCCGTAGAGGTGTTGCGCGACCGGACGGGTCGGTACACCTTCCGCGTGCCCGTTCCCAAACCTGCGCTGAAAACGCCTTCGGCGCCTGAAAAATAGATGTATCACGCACTCCGGGGCTTTCCGCGGCGCTAATCGCACTCCGTGCGAGGAGGCGAGAGGGTGGAGATTGGGCGGTTTTTGCGGTATGCGCGGATGCCGGACGGCGGCCATGAGGCGGATTGGCGGCCAATAAAAAAATCCCCACATCGCCGTATGAACTGATCTATTGAACCTTCAAGTAAGGTGGGTGCCCGCACAGACGCTTCCGAAGTCCCACGCAATCAAGGGTGGGCATGTCTTCCACGTCAGGATATAAGACTCCCAAAATGAAGGTGTTGGCTCAATAATAAATCAATCCATACCAACGACGCAGGGAACTTGAGTTCTTTTAACCCCCCTCACGTGTTTGGAGCCTACTGCAAAACGCCTCGCGCGCGCAAGCAAAATCGTTCGTCCTTCGGCAGGGAAAATTCGGCGTTCATGCGCAATCGGACGGCCAGACGCGGGAGCGGCTCATGCGCACGAACAAGGCCGGAGCAACGAGCGAGACCGTCAGACCTGCCAGTAAAAACCGCAAAGCATTCGCCGTCATCGAGTGCGGTCGAGGCACGGAAGCCGTCATGCACATCCATGCGGCGTCTGTCAGGAACCAAGCGACAGCAAGTGCGGCAAGCCCGATGAGGCACCGCGCCGGATGCGTCGGCGGCACGCTCTTCTCGGAAAACCGAACGAAGCGTTTTTCCAGCCAGTAGCCTGCGCTATAGCCGATCACGAAAAACGCCGTGCGCGCTTGAGCTGCATCGGGACGCACCAGATAGATTCCCAACGGAACCGTAACGACCAGAACCGCGTTCAACGCAGGACTGGCGAAACCCCACGGCCGGCGGGCCAGCCGAACCAGCATTGCATAGACGCCCAGTCCCGCCCCGCCGAGTACAACGCCGCCCGCTACGTCGCCCATAAAATGTGCGCCCAGATACACGCGCGACAAACCCGTCAGGGTGACAACACAAACTGCCACGACGGTCAGAACTGCACGGCGGCGCCACAGGGCCAGCGCGCCCCAGAAACAAACCGCGAGCTGAGCATGGCCCGATGGAAAGCTGTAGGAGGTTTGCGCGGGCATGGCCCAGCTCGGACTGTCTTTGTGCAGCTGGCGCCGCATCAGGACATCGCGCAATTCCACGCGCGCAGGGTCAACCTGAAACGGCCGCGGCGCTTGCACCAACTCCTTGATGAGGTGGCCGATCATGGCAGAAAGAAGAACCAGCAGGATCATGCCAAAGGTGGCGTTTTTGTCGCGCGTCCAGGAAAACACACAAAGAACGCCGACCAGCACCGGGCTGTAAGCCGCGAGGGTCCAGAATTCGAAAAACCAATCGGCCAGAGGCGATTGGAGGTGTTGTAGAAAGGTGTTCCAGAACGGATCGAACATAGTGGCGTCGCCGATGCGGCTTTCCAAATGGCTAATTTGACCGAGCTACGGTCGCTCAAATAAGTCCATCTGCGATGGCAGCGAAGGTGCTTCATCAAGCACGGCAAGTGCAGGGGCGATGTCCACGCGCCAGGTTTCGCCCGCCGGGTCGCATTCTACGTGCAGCGGCCGACCGCCGCGGCGCAACAGCCGCTCGTTGCACGCCGAGTGTGCGTCATAGGCGTCGAACTCGATCACAAACAGCGGACGGCCCAGTTCCATTGCCTTTTCCGCAGCTTGCAACGTCCCCCCGGATTCCCCAGCCTCGACCACGATGACTGCTGACGCCAGCGCGCACAAAATCCGGTTGCGCGCCATCGCCGCGCCTGTCTGCCACGTCATGTGCGGCGGCAGTTCGCTGAGGTAGAGCACCGAGGCAGGGTCGGCATTCTCGCTGACCGCCCGGTCGGGCCGATACTGCAGGATGCCGCAGCTGAGTACGATGACGGTTGCGCCACCGGCGAGCAGTGCGCCCAGATGGACCGCGTTGTCGGTGCCGCGTGCTCCGCCGCTGACCAGCACCAGACCGTGCCGGGCGAATGCCGCGCCCAAGTTGCGCGCAATAGTCAGCCCGCGGGCGCTGGCGTCGCGCGCGCCGACGACGGCAACTGCCCTGCGCTCGAGAAGTTGCGTGTTGCCCAGGGCATATAGAAGCGGGGGGGCGCCGTGGCCAAGTACGGCGCGCAAGCATTGGGGATAGCGCGGGTGTTCGAGCGCCAGCAACTGGACGCCGTTGTCGCGCAGCGCTTCGGCCAATTCGATGATCTCGTTCATCCGCGATTTCTGCGCGGCCAGGCCTTTGACGGCCCGAAGGGTGAGATCGAATTGGCCGCTCCAGGCTTGTTCGCCTGCATTGAAAAAATCTTCCAGCGTTTGCCCGCACTGGCTCAACCGCTCCCAGACGGCTGCAACGGTCTTGGGGCCCATGCCGTCGGACGCGCATAACCAAAGCCAAAGGGAATCGTCGCTCATAAGCCGGTTCCGTGTTTCAATAGGTGCGATGGCGCGGCCTTATTTCCACTCATCGCTGAATTGCGTACGCGTGAGGACAAAGATGCGGATTCGGACATCGGGAAAGGCCTGCCGAATCACCCGTGCGGCTTCACGGAACGTCCAGCCGCTGTCGAAAACGTCGTCTATCAGCAGCAGGCGGCGCGCCGTCAGTTCCACGCCCTCGGCCAAGGCGAACGCGCCGGAGATGTTCCAGCGTTTTTCCTCGCGCGTTTTCATATCCTTCTGCAAATCCCTCGGCCGCGCCCGCGTCAGCAGGTCCACACACGGCAGATGCAGCCTTTCGGCCAGCCGCTGCGCCAGGTCGCGCACCAGCGAGCAGTCGCTATTCGACGGGATGAATGTCAGCGCTTCCAGCGCATGGGGATTGTCGTCCAGATACTTTTCAAGGATGCAATCGGCGGCGCGCTCGACCAGCCATTCGGGCAGCCGCGGCCGCTTCCGCGCGTACTTCGCGCGGCTCACTGCATCGCCGACGGCCGTGCCGCCGTGATAATCCAGCGCATACCCGCCGTCGTGGTCGCTGCAGGCTTCCAGTCGCGGCAGACGTGCCTGGACGAACTTCTCGGCTTCCGGCATTACCTCGCGATATTTTTCATAGCTGGGGGCAAGACCGCCGCAATGCGTGCACAACCCGCACGGCCTGGGCACGCTATCGCCCAGATAGCGGCACAAGTAGGCCATCAGACACGTAGTGGTCTGGCCGTAATCCACCATGGCATCGAGGGCTTTGGCCCGATGGCGGCGCGCGCTCAAGAATGGCTCGATCGCCGTGTGCGACAGCCGGCCGGCGGTGCGGCGCCAGCCGACGGCGCCGGCGAAAGTGCGGCTCAGTTTTTCGCGCTGTGCCAGCCCGGAGTCCGCAAGGTTTTCCAACACGATCTCGACGCACGCCCGCGACAGGTCCATCTCGGCGGCTATTGCCTCGGCGGTTTTCGGCTGGCTTTCGTCAAGACAGGAATACACGGCCATATAGTCATCGGGCTGGGGATTGCTCTTGTTGAGGAAAAAATCCTGCAGCGCACGGTCTGCGGGATCAAACAGCAGGATACACTCGGCACGGCGCCCATCGCGTCCGGCGCGGCCGATCTCCTGATAATACAATTCGGGCGAACCGGGAAAGCGGTAGTGGATGACAAACCGCACGTCGCGTTTGTCAATGCCCATACCGAGGGCGCAGGTGGCTGCGACAACTTTCCAGCGGTTGGCAAGGAAGTCCCGCTCGATTTCGCGCCGACGAGCCCCCAATCCGGCATGATAGAAAGCCGACTCGATGCCGGTGCCCTTGAGAAACTCCGCTACGTCCTCGCATTCTTCATGCGTGCCGCAATAGACAATGCCGTTGCCGGGAAGACGCGGCACGAGGCGGGCCAGCGCGCTGAGTTTATCCGCCACGCTTTCGACGGGAAATACATGCAGCCGCAGATTGGGAATATGGGGCGAGATGCGGAATACATCGGTCGGACCGCCAATCTGATGAAGAATGTCCATTGCGACGGCTGGCGGCGCTGTTGCCGTGAGCGCCAAAACCGCCGACGGTTTGACTTCGGCCACAAAGCGCAGAAGCCGCCGATAGTGCGGGCGAAAATCATGGCCCCAGACGGAAATGCAGTGCGCTTCGTCGAGCACCAACATCGAGACGGGC
Organism: Candidatus Sumerlaeota bacterium; assembly: GCA_017161705.1. Taxonomy (GTDB): domain Bacteria; phylum Sumerlaeota; class Sumerlaeia; order JADFCW01; family JADFCW01; genus JADFCW01. Next base: position 6,415 of record JADFCW010000255.1, read on the forward strand.
CGCGCGCGGAGGGCGTCCATCACGCGGTCGTTGTCCAGTTTTTCCGGGGCGATGAAGACGACCTTGCAATGGCCGCGCCGCACGTTATCCAGGCCGGCAAAAAACTGCCGGGGGTTGCGCTCGAGCAGCACATGCGTCAGCGCCACGCTCGGGATGCCGAACCGCCGGGTCAGCGTTGCCTGCTGGTCGTGCATCAGTGCCACAAGAGGCGAAAACACCAGAGTCGTGCCCGACAGCAGCGCCGCGGGCAGCTGATAGAGCAACGACTTGCCGTAACCGGCCGGATAGATGGCCAGTACATTGCGGCCGGAGAGCACCTTGAGGATGATGTCTTCCTGTCCGGGGCGAAACTGCTGCATGCCAAAGCGCTGCCGCAACTCGCGGTGAATCTGCGTCCGCAAGTTCCGATCTGCGGCGCGAGCGCCGTCGCGCGGCTGCACCTGCGTTTTCCGTGACAAATCCATCTGCAGATTCCGCGGAATGGAAAATCATCGATCAGCGATGCGCAGGCTTATTGTAGTCTGCAAAAAAGTCAAACAAGAATCGGCGAAGGCGGCCTCGGGCGGTGCACTTTTCGCTTGCCTAGCAGGCCCGCGGACGCATAAAGTTTGTGAACCTTCGCACGCGAAGGGAAAAGCGCTTATCGTGCTTGACTTGCCAAACCTCCATGAGGTCAGGGAATGGAAAAAGCCGAAGGTGTGCAATCCCAGCCGGAAGAAACCCAGCCGGATTTGTATTCGAGACATATTCAAAGTTTTGTGAATTTGGCCGAGAAGGACTTCTCGAAGGCGCTGGAGCAATTTGGCTTTAGCGTATGGCATTCGCTTTCCCCGAAAGACGCCGCTGTGTGCCGGGAGAAAGCCGGATTGAAGCTGGAGTATTTCGACTATTATAACCGAGGCACAGCGGCGGCCATGGAGAACAAATGGGCCGAGGCGGTCGCCGATCTTCGCGCGGCGCTGAAGGCCGATCCCGATTTTGCTCCTGCTGCGTTTAATCTAGCGCTGTGTCTGGAGAAACTGGAGCGGTTCGACGAAGCGCGCGAGGTCTGGCGCAACTATCTCCAGATGCTGGATCGCGTGCAAGAGCGCATCAAACGCGGCGTGGCTTCGGACGCCGAAGCCGCGCTCGAAAAAGCTCGGGTCCAGCAGCATCTCGACTTGCTCGGCAAGAACTAGCCGGCGGGGGGCCGCCGCGAGGGCGGCTTCGTTTGCGCAAATCCCGCCGGCAAAAGCAGAGCGGTCGGCCGCGGCACAAGCGCCTGATGATGTTCCGGTTGATGGGATTTGCATGAAAGTGCGCGCTCTTGACAGACGAATCGGCCGCCGGCGGGCCGCAGGGAGTGCGGCGATTCTCTTCGTGTTTGGCGTGGCTTCTGCTTCTGCAGTCTCGCTGCGCGATATCCGGACGGAAATTCTCGAGCGCGACGGTGTGACGCGCTGTGTGGTGGAACTCAGCGGCGAAACGCCTTACTTTGAACGCAACTATCTGGAAAGCAAAAAGTATTTTCTGGTGGATATATACCATATCAGCCCGCCGGCAGCCGAGCGCTTCATCACCCCAGCCAGCGGCCCCGTCCGGCAGGTGCTTGTGCTCAACCGAAAAGACCCCGAAACGCAGGTTCTTACGCTCGTTTTTTATCTCACCGACACCCGCTATTACCGGGTGTTTTCCGTTCAAAACCCCTTTCGGATCGTGATTGACGTCTATCACGCCGCCGCGGGACTGGCTCCGACTGCTCCCCGCCCCCAGTCCGTTTCGGCCGCGACCGGAGCAATCGGACGCACCGGCCCGGTCGTCGGGGTTTCGCCGGCGGTGACCCCTGTTCCCGCACCCAGTATCTCCGGGTT
>JADFCW010000256.1 GCA_017161705.1 Candidatus Sumerlaeota bacterium
CGTCAGCCGCCAAAGCGTTTGTTCCGTTTACGCCAATCACGATACCGATGCCAATGCTGAAAATCATTATCGCCGTCAAAAACGACGACAACAATTCCAGCAACTTGCGAAACTTGCGGAAGCCCGACTTCCGCAGATTACAGAGACCCGACCTCTGTAACTTTGCTGAAGTTCTCGTCGTTTTCATCTTCCTGCTCCTTAGAAAAAGTCCGTAAGGACGAGCGGCCGCCGGGGGCGGTAATCTGCACCTCGGCGCACTTATGGTTTAAACCATAATCCCCCCTGCTTCACCGATAGAGGCCTCGACTGAATCGGAGGAAACGTCGCGCACTCGGGCCGGCAGCCTGCCGAGTCTGCCCTTTCCGACAGACCGCAGGTTGCATGAGAAACCGCAAAAAACACCGGCCCCCCCGCCGCTGGGCAATAGCAGCCCTCTCGCAAAAGGCCAGGTGGGGTTTTCGCTGTGCTCCTTTCTGCGTATGGGAAAAACCGCTGGCAAATCGAGAAATCGCTCGAAGGCTAAGAGCGGGCGGCGGGCAGCGTCAAGAGAAAAATTTGCCTTGGAAATTCCCCAAAACGACAACATTTGCTCTCGCAACTCGAACACCGCCCGGGGAAGTGAAAACATATTTTACTTGACTTGTCATGGGCGTTTCGCGCAGGCTAATTATCGAGATGAAAGAAGCGGGAGATCGCTATGCTTGAGATGAATGAAATGCTTCGCCTTGTGGTGGAGCGCGAAGGTTCCGACCTGCATCTGTCCGTGGGCAAGCCCGCCGTCATGCGGCTCCACGGCACGCTCGATATCGTGGACCCCGACATTTTGACGCCCGAGGATACGGAGCGACTGATGCGCGAGATCACTCCCCCGCGCTATCAGCAAATGATTCAAGAGACCGGATCGGCGGACTTTGCTTACAGCTACAGCGAACTGGCCCGCTTCCGCTGCGCCATCTTTCGCACGCGCGGCAATATCGGCATCGTCATGCGCTTGATTCCCTCCAAGATTTTGTCGTTCGACCAGCTCGGTCTGCCCAAGGAGTCCATCATCGAAATGCTGCATGCCCACCGCGGTCTGGTGTTGATCACGGGCCCGACCGGCAGCGGCAAGACCACCACGCTCGCCACCATGATTGACTACATCAACTCCGAGCGCTACGTTCATATTGTGACCATCGAGGACCCGCTCGAATACATTCATCCGCACAAACGGGCGATCGTAACCCACCGCGAATTGCACGTGGATACGCCCTCGTTCGCTTATGCGCTGCGCGGGGTGCTCCGGATGGACCCGGATGTCATTCTGGTGGGCGAAATGCGCGACCTCGAAACGATGGAAGCGGCCCTGGTGGCTGCGGAAACCGGCCACTTGGTCTTTGCCACGCTGCACACGATCAGCGCCTCGTCCACGGTGGACCGGATTATTGACGCCTTTCCGGTCAACCAGCAAGAGCAGATCCGCGCCATGCTGTCGGTCATGCTGAAAACGGTGATTTCCCAGACCCTTTTGCCGCGCGCATCGGGCAAAGGCCGCATTGCCGCCTATGAGATCATGCACATGACGCCGGCCGTGGCCAACCTGATCCGGGAACACAAGACCAACCGCATTATTTCGATGATTCAGACCAGCTCGAAATACGGCATGATCACCATGGACGATTATCTGATCAGTCTTTACCGCCGGGGCGAGATCACCGCGGAAATCTGCATGGAGCGCGCCCACTATCCGTCGGAGATGCGCGAGAAGATCATGATGAGCGGAGGCGGCGGCGCCGCCGTGGCTGCCGAGGCCTTTTGATTTTTCGGACAGTTTTTGAGGCGGAGTAGACAGTCCGCGCAGGGGTTCCTTTCATGCACGGACACATAAGCAAAAAGAGTGAAAAGGGGTAAACCCATGGAGTTAAAAATTGATCTGGACGCTGCGGCGCTTCCCGATTTCCGGGAGCAGATGAAAAGTCTGTTCAAGGCCGAATCGGGCCCCGCTGTGGAAAATGGCGAAGAGGCGACCCTTCCGCGCTCCGGCGGGCCGCGTCCGCGCATTGCGCCGGACTCCGAACTAGGCGATCGGCTTCGCAAAACCCCCGTGGCCGCCGGCGCCATGGGCGCCGATGCCGAAATGAACGTCATGAAGGTCCTCGCCGAGGAACAGGGCCTGCAATATGTGCGGTTGCAGGACTTCAAGCACGGCAATCCGGCCATCCTGCGCATGATTCCGGCCACCTTCGCCTTGACCAACAAGTGCCTGCCGTTGGAACTGAAGGCCGACGGCTCGCTCGTGGTGGCTATTTCCGACCCCCTCAACGTCCACATCCCCGATGACCTGCGGCTTCTGACGGGACGGCCCATCATCCCCGTCGTGTGCGACGAAAAGGACCTTGCGGAGTATGTGGAGCTCTATTACGGCGTCGGCGACGACACGATCGAGAAGGCCGTTGCAGAACTCGAACGCGAGGGCGAAAACCTCCGCCTCGAAAAAGGCATGGAATTCGACCTCACCAGCCTCGAAGAAATTGCCAGCCAGCAGCCGGTCATCCGTTTGGTCAACCTCCTCATGCTGCAAGCCATCAAGGACCGGGCCAGCGACCTGCACATCGAGCCGTTCAGCAACAATTTGCGCATCCGCTATCGCGTGGACGGCGCCTTGCGCGAAATCCCGTCGCCGCCCAAGTCCATGCACGTCGGCATCATCTCGCGCATCAAGGTTATGGCCAACCTAAACATCTCGGAAACGCGAAAACCGCAGGACGGCCGCATCAAGCTCTCAATGGAAGGCCGCGAGATTGACATGCGCGTCTCGGTCATGCCGACCGTCCATGGCGAAGCCTGCGTCATGCGTATCCTCGACAAGAACATGATGATGGTCGGCATCCGCCAATTGGGCATGCCCCACGAAACGCTCGAAAAGTTTATGAAGATCATCCGCAAGCCCAACGGCATTGTACTGGTGACCGGCCCGACCGGCTGCGGCAAGACCACCACGCTGTATGCAGCGCTGGCCGAAATCAACGACCCCGGCGACAAGATTATTACCACGGAAGACCCTGTCGAATATGAGATTCCCGGTGTAATCCAGGTGAACATCAATCCCGCTGTGGACCTGACGTTCGCCCGCTGCCTGCGCAGCATCGTCCGCCAGGACCCCGATAAAATTCTGGTCGGCGAAATTCGCGACCTTGAAACCGCCGAAATCGCCATTCAAGCCTCGCTCACCGGCCACCTGGTCTTTAGCACGCTCCACACCAACAACGCCGCAGCCAGTATCACGCGATTGATTGACATGGGAGTCGAACCGTTCCTGATCACCTCGACCCTGGAAGGCGTCGTTGGCCAGCGCCTGGTTCGTACCGTTTGTCCGCTGTGCAAAATCCCGTATATGCCGACCGACGAGGAGTTGTTGGACTTCGGCGTCAAGCGCAGCGAGGTCGCCGATCTCAATTTCGCCATCGGCAAGGGCTGCGAGGAGTGCGCCCATACCGGCTACAAGGGCCGCATGGGGATTTTCGAACTGCTCGTCGTCAACGACGCCATCCGCGATCTTATCCTCGAACGCGCCAGCGCGGATGAAATCAACCGGTTGGCGATCCAACAGGGTATGCAGACGATGCGCCAGGACGGCTGGATCAAGATCTGCATGGGCTTGACTACTTTCGAGGAAGTTTCGCGGCAAACCCCCTGGGACGAGAAGGGACCGCAAGCCGAAGCGGCCCCGAAAGCTGCCGCGCCCAAGCCGCCGGCTGAACCTGCGATCGCCGGACCCAAAATGGCCGAAAAAGTACTGGAGCCCGCGCCGACTCCGAAACAAATCGAGCACCTCCCCAGCGAGGTCCCCCCGTGGGACGGCGAAGAGGCTACGCTGGGAAGGAAAGAGTAGAGTCAGGAGGGAAGTGCCATGCCGGAATATCTCTATGAAGCGCTCGACAAGGGCGGCAAGCAGGTGCGTGGAATCATCGAAGCGCCTAACGAAGACAGCATTATCGAGAAGCTGCGCGGCATGGGCTACTATCCCCTGCGGGTCAACGTCCACCGGAAAAAGGCATCCGAAATTGACATCCTCGCCATGCCGGGATTGAAGCAGATCTTCCACCGCGTCAAACGCAAACACATCATGACGTTTACCCGCCAGCTGGCCACCCTGATTGACGCCGGTCTGCCCATTCTCCGAAGTCTGCGCATTCTCGAAGAGCAGGTCGAGTCGGTGGTGTTCAAGGAAATCATCGCCAAAATTGCAAAGGACATCGAAGGCGGCTCCACCCTGTCGGATGCCATGGCCAAGCATCCCAAGGTCTTCGACAATCTTTATGTGGCTATGGTGCGCGCGGGCGAAATCGGCGGTGTGCTCGAAGCCGTTCTCAACCGTCTGGCTGAATTCCAGGAAAAGCGCGCAGCCATGATGGGCAAGGTCCGGTCGGCCATGATGTATCCGACCGTCGTGATGGTCATTGCCACGTTGATCGTGGGCTTCATTCTGGTCAAAATCATCCCGAAATTCGTGGACATTTTCGCCCAATTGGGAGCCGACCTGCCGCTTCCCACCCAGATTCTGGTCAATGTCTCCAATGTGATCACCCACCATTTTGTGATCGTTGCACTGTGCGTGTTCGCCCTCGTCATGGTGCTCCGCCAGATTAACAAGACCAAGCAAGGCAAGTTTGTTTTTGACAGCACCAAGTTGAAACTTCCCGTTTTTGGCATCATTTTCCTGAAAGTGGCCATCGTGCGTTTTGCCGGGACGCTCTCGACCCTGATCAACGCGGGCGTGCCGATTCTGCAGGCCATTGACATCGTCCGGGAGACGTCGGGCAACGAGGTCATCTCGCGCGCGATGGAAAAAGTGTATAACAGCATCAAGGACGGCGAGACGATTCACGAGCCCATGCGCGAGTCGAAAATCTTTCCGCCGCTGGTCTGTCACATGGTCGCCGTCGGTGAAGAAACCGGTGCCATTGACCAGATGCTGCAGAAAGTGGCCGAGGCTTACGAGCGCGAGGTGGACGACACGATCAACGCCCTGACTTCGATCATCGAGCCGGTGCTGATCGTCTTCCTCGGCGTCATCGTCGGAACGATCGTCATTTGCCTCTATCTGCCGCTGTTCACCATTCCGAAGCTGATCAAATAGTAGGCGCCAGCGCGCCGCCGCGATGTCGCGAGGGCGATCGCCGGCCGGAAACCACCGGCAGGGGTCCAAGGGACGGGCCGGGGCTGTTTTCTTTTTAGGCGAGTTCAGCCCACCGAGGATAGCGTCAAGCCCGCAAGATTGCTTTCGGCGGAACAGACTCTCCGGGTTTCAGAAGATGCACCCGGTGAGAATCTATTTGACATTCTGCGCTGTCTGTGTGAACCGTTTGTCATGATCGGTGGAAACATTTCGGATCCTGCGGAAAAAGGAGAGATTTCCATGGACCGAAAAACTATTACGACCGCGGTGGGACTGGTGTTTTTCTTTCTGCTCGGTTTTGCCGTTGCCCGTATGGTCAGCAGCACGGGCATCATTCCGCGCGACGTGATCGCGGGCGGAGGAGGCCGCAGCACGGCGCCGTCCGGACACATTTTGCATTCGACCCTCGGCCAGCCGATCGCGGGGCTGAGCACCGCCGCCAACGGAACTATCCTCGTCGGCGGCTTTCAGACAATGGTTCCTCGAGTGTCCACCGCTGCTCAGCGCTGGAACCTGTATTGATTTTCCCACAACAACGGCAATGAACCCCTGCCGGGAGGTTTTGATAGACGGCGAGACAATGTTTCTCGACAAGCGGTTCTTTTGGCGGGAATATCGAGGCCTTTTGGCGGAGCAAGATCTCTTCCAAAGGGCCATTCTGTTTATTCGGAAACACCCCCACCCTTGGGGTTTTGCAATAAATGGAGATTCGCGGAAATAAACTCTACATCGGGGCATTTGCAGCGGAACGCCTCGCGCGACGCTATGGGACTCCGCTCTATGTGTATGACGCGGAGACTATCCGACGGCAGTATCAGAAATTGACGGCCTCCGTCCCTTATTCGCCGGTCGGTTACTTCTACGCCTGTAAGGCCAACACCAATCCGGTTCTGCTGGAGATGTTTCGCCGGTTGGGCGCGGGGCTCGAGACGGTCAGCCGGGGCGAGGTTCTGGCGGGTCTGCGCGCCGGTTTCCGGCCCGACCAGATTCTTTTCACGTGCAGCAATATGACGGAGGCAGAACTGGATTTTCTGATTGCCCAAGGCATTTGCGCGAACCTCGATTCGCTTTCGCAGCTGCAGAGATGGGGTCTGCGCAAGGGTGCCCCGCATGTTTCCCTCCGGGTAAATTTGGGTATCGGTTTGGGCCCCCATCGTCACGTGGTAACCGGCGGCGGCGACAGCAAGTTCGGCATCCATGCGGGGCAGTTCGATCAGGCCAGGGCTATTGCTGCACGACACGGACTTCGCATAGTGGGGCTTCAGCAGCATATTGGCTCGAACATCCTCGATCATCGCGGGATGCTAAGAGCGGTCGAAGCATTGCTGAGGGTTGCGCGGCAGTTTCCCAACTTGGAGTTTGTGGACTTTGGTGGCGGCTTCGGTGTACCCTATCGGCCCGAGGAGCGGCCGTTTGCCGTCCGGCAGTGGGGCCGCTCCATGGCGCGTATGTTTCGCGCTTTTTGTGCCGCATACGGCCGGCCGCTGCGGATGGTTTTCGAGCCCGGACGTTATCTGGTGGCCGAAGCAGGGATTCTGCTGGTTACGGTGACCGACATCAAAACAACACCTGAGCGCACGTTTGTCGGCGTGGACTCGGGTTTCAACCATCTGGCGCGCCCTGCCCTGTATGGCGCGTATCACATGGTGGTGAACGCCAGTCGAGTCCACGGCCGAACGGCACGTGTGACCGTGGCGGGGAACATTTGCGAGTCCGGCGATTTGTTTGCCGCCAATCGCCCATTGCCGCCTACCCGTGTTGGCGACGTGCTGGCTATTCTCAACGCTGGCGCATACGGCTTTTCCATGAGCAGCAACTACAACAGCCGGCCGCGTCCGGCGGAAGTGCTGGTGAGCAGGAACCGTGCACGACTGATTCGGGAAAGAGAGGCGTGGGAGTGATGGGGGAGGGGAATGCGGCGGGGCTTTTGGCTCACAACAAGCCGGCCTCCTGCAGAATGCTGCGGAGTCGCGGCCCTTCCATACGCCCTTTCAATCGAATCCGGAGCTTGCCAGACAAGAAAACCAACGTGCCGGGCGAGCCATGCATGTGGAATGTTCGCGCCCATTCGCGATGGAGCGAATGAACCACTTGAACCACCTGGACATCGGGCCGCCATTGTCGGATCTCGGCGGCCAGAGCATCCATTGCCGCCTCATGGCCCAGAGTTGGCTCGACAATCTGAACGATGACCAATCCTGGATGCGACTGAATAAGTTGTTCGATCTCCGCGCTCATAGAGTTCCGCTCACCACACCGGATATTCAGCCGGCGCCATTCCGTCAAACCCGACCCATCTGTCGGACCCGACCGACCTGATCAGGGTTCACTCTGTCTTCCCCTGCGCGGTTCCTTTCTCCAGTTCCTGGCGCGTCAGGCCCAGGGCCTTCATGTGGCGATAAAGTGTAGCTTTATGGACACGCAACGTGCGTGCGGCCTGCGTGGCGTTGCCGCCGGCCTCGGCAAAGGCGCGCCGAATGGTCTCCTCGGTCAGCGGCGGATGTTTGCGCGCACCCGCCGGCCGCTCGACGCTATAGACGGCGTCAATCGGCGCAGAAGGTGCCGCCGGGGCAAACGGCTCGGGTGGAAACGCCAACGGATAGGTTGCCGGCGGCGACGAACCGCCTTCGATAACGGTCGAACCTGCCATGTCGCTGGGCGTAATGAGGACCGGCGCAGCGGCACGCCGAGTTTCCAGCTGCTCGAGGTTCCAGCCGCCGGCGGCCAAATAATCGCGCTCGCGCACCCATTCGCTGAAAGCGTTGCGGCCGATCACCTGTCCGGGCGTCTCGACATAGACGCGCTCGATGACGTTGCGCAGCTCCCGCACGTTGCCCGGCCAGTGGTATTCTTCCAGCAGCCGCATGGCATCGGGAGTCAACCGCACGCCGCGGCGTCCGTAGCGACGATTCAGCACTTCGAGAAAGAATTCGACCAGAAGCGGGATATCGCCCTCGCGCTCGCGCAGCGGCGGTACATGAATGCGCAGCACCGACAAGCGGTGGTAAAGGTCGCTGCGAAAACGACGAACAGCCACGGCCTGTTCGAGCGAGATATTGGTGGCCGCCAGGATCCGTACGT
>JADFCW010000257.1 GCA_017161705.1 Candidatus Sumerlaeota bacterium
GCTGCACCGGCAGCAGCCTCGACGCCGCCCGCGCCGCCTGCCGAACCGGAAAAACCCAAGGAGCCTGCCCCGAAATTTGACATCCCCAAGGCTTCCTCGAAGGCCTATGTGCCCGAATCCACCGGCGAGGTCGGAACAGGCAAGATCACCGGCAGCCGCGGCTTCGAGTTCGTGGACCTGACCGAGGAGCAGTTCCAGCGCAAGGTCACTGTTACGTTCAAGGACGCCGATCTCCAGAACGCCGTCCGAATTCTCGCCCGCCAGGCCGGCATCAATGTGGTACTGGATCCGAGCATCGTCAAAGCGCGGATCACAGTCGAACTGAACGATGTGGCGGTCGGTCCAGCTTTGGCGGCCATTCTCCGGGCCAACGACCTCGAACTGGTGCGCGAAGCGGGCGCCATCTACCGTGTGGTCGAAAGCAAGAAAGTGCGCCGCCAGCCCACCCGCGAGGAAATCACCGTCCACGTCCCGCTGAACTGGGTCTCGGCGGTGGAAGTCGAAAAGATTCTCACCCCCATAGTCGAGGGCCGCATCACCGCCGACCACCTCGGCAACTCGGTTATTGTCACGGATACGCCGATTAAGATCGAAGAAATCGCCAACGTCATCCAGCGCATGGACCGTCCGGAGAAACAGGTCATGCTGGAAGCGCGGCTGGTGGAAATGAACGTAAATCTCAGTCGGGCGCTGGGGATTACTTGGGATCTCGCCAAGGCCGATACAAACTTTGAAGACGATGCGTTCCGGCAAGTCCTCGGCACTCGGCCGGCCGTCCCGCGCGTCTATGGCTATGATCCTGTCACGGGCAGCCCGCTCAGCTTTACACCGCCCGGCTCGCCGATCATCGGAACTCCGCCCTTGGCCACCAATCCGCTGTCCTTTGACCAGCGCAACATCGCTGGTGCTCTTATGGGCATGGATAGCGTCCAGGTGGGTCAGCCCCTCAATACGGGCGGAGGTTTGAGGCTAGCTTTAGGGAGCGACCTGGGCAATTTCCAACTGTCGGCTCTGATCGAGGCGGCCGAAAACTGCAACCTTGCGAAAGTCCTCGCGGCACCCCGTGTGGTCACGGTCAACAACCGGCCGGCCAAAATCAACATCCTGCGTCAGATCCCGTACAGTACAACCATTATCGGAGCCGGAGGCGGCCAGGCTGTCACATACAGCTACGAGCCCGTCGGCATCACTTTAGATATTACGCCCAATATCACCAACAACGACTATGTACGGATGAATATCAAGCCGACGCAGAAAATTCTGATCGGCTGGCCCAACAACGACCGCACAGCGCGCCCGACCGTTGACGAGCGCATCTCCGAAACCAACATCATCGTCAAGGACGAGGACACGGCCGTGATCGCCGGGCTTCGCCAGCAGGAATTCTCCCAATCCGGCGACGGCGTCCCGTGGCTACAGCAAATCCCCGCCCTCGGCTGGCTTTTCAAGAGCCGCACGTATGATAGCCGCAAGACCGACCTGATGGCCTTCGTTACGCCGCACATCATCAAGGAAACGCAGATGCTCACCGATCAGGAGCGCCAGCGCTACAACGAAATTGATGTGCAATGGGATTTGCCCGACTACTTCTTTGACGATGTGAAAATTGATCTGAGCCGATAAGAAGGACTTTCCTGAAGGGGATGGACGGAATAGGCAAGATGGATAAAACCCTGTAAGTCCTTCCCAAACTCTTGCCCAACAACAAAAAGGAGAGACCGCGATGGACAGCCAAACGTCGAAACTCACCAATATCCTACTGGCCATCATTGCCGTGTGTCTGGCCGCTCTGGTTCTAAAACCCACGAATGTCGTGCCGCCGGCTTCGGCCCAGGCGCTGACAATTGAATCTGATATGGACCGCACAGGCATGGGCGCCGCCTCAAAAATCGCCCAGGCCCAGGTCGAGGCTATCAAGGCCGTGGCCGATGCGATCGAAAAGTTAGCCAAGAGCGGCGACAAGATCGCTCTGTCGCTCGATAACATTGGCACAGCACTGAACGAGCTGGGCGGCAAGGTCGCTGAATCCAGCGCGGCGCGTCCCGGCGGCGTGATTGTATCGCCGGAAAAATAGGAAAGGCACGAGGGGGAGCCGAGACGTTTGACCCTCGATTCGATTCTAAACTGCAAAGCAACAAGGGGCGTCAGGGGAAAGAATACAATCGTGGGGTGGTCTCGATCCGACCCGGGGCCAGGAATAGAAAAGTCGAACTTTCTCTACGGAGTCTCGCTCACGGGCAAACAGTCAAGACCCTGTGATTAAACTGCAGCTCAAGCGACTGTAGCTAAGAGTCCCATGTCCAAAGAGCGTGGTTTTTTATAATTCTCAAAAGGAGGGGAGTGCGGTGATTACTCTCTCAAGCAGACGGCAGCGAACTGTGGGTGCTCGCGCTCTGGCGGCATGCGTCCTGGCGCTCTTTCTCTCCCCCGCACTGGTATTCGCCCAAAGAGGTCGAATTGTCTCCGCGACGATGGAGCCGTGCTATCGCTCCTCGACCATGACGCTTCATCTTGCAGTCGTCAATACGTCGGGGTATCAATGGGGAGATCCTGCCCGGCCTGCCTATATTGTGGATTATGAGGCTTCGTGGCTGCCCATTCATAGCACCTGGATGGGATACAAGATGGGTGTCATTCCGGCGGGCGTGCAAGACTTCGCCACGTTTATCACTTACGGAGACATCAAGGCGCCGCCCGACCGCGGCACGCAGAACTGGGTGAATGTCACTGTGCGCGTGCCGGACTCGCCCTTAAGCAGTAACTATGTATCCATCGGGACAGTTCGCGTGCCTGTCGTGGTCGAGGAATGGCCGGATCTCGTTTCGTTTGGCACGCCGATGAACTTCGCTGGCGGGCCGGGCGATCCGCTAAACATTTCCTTGCGCGTAACAAACCTGGGGCCGGGACCTGTGGTATGGCCTTCGTGGGTGGAGGTTCGTCTGTCCACCGACACGGTGCTGAACCCAACCCTGGATCGCTGGGTAGTCTCGCAACTGATAGTGCCGCGAATGGAAGCGGGCGAATCGCGGGACTACTTTCTGAGTGGTGTTGTTCCTACAAATGCGCCGCCTGGCGTTTATTATGTAATTACCCAGAGCGATGTTCGGGCGGAACTGCCCGAATCGGTTCCTTTTGGCGGAGAAACCAATAACATCCAGATATTCCAAGTACCGTTTAATGTTCTCGCCGAACCGTTGCCGATTAGTGGTTTGGATGTGATCGCCGCGGCGGTTTCCGTCGCACCAAGCGATGGCATACCCATGGACTGGGTATACGTTCGTCTGACCGCTCGGAACGGTGGAACGGTTGCCGCGCCGGACTGCACTGCACAAGTCTATCTGACCACGCCGACCATGACAGGGCCATTCCGCGTTGCCCTGACCCCTGCCCTCGCGCTGGGCCCCCTTGCCGCCGGGCAATCGGCCTCCCACGAGAACGCCTACCAAATTCCCAAGAACGTTCTTCCGCCAGGGCTGTATATGGTTGTTCTGGAAGTATCCACGTCCGGTGCTGAAGTCAGAACGAACAACAATAGAGTGTCGGGGGGATTGTTCGAAGTGTCGGCGCCCGACTTGGTGATTGGGAACGTGGCTTTCAAACCGCCCGAGGGAATGAAGGGGTGGACAACCAGTTTCACAATTCAGGTGATGAATCTTGGAAATCGCCCGGCGCCGACGAATCCGCTTGCCGCAGGCACGCGGATTGATGTTTACCTTTCGCGCTATCCATACAGGCACACCACGGATTACTTTTGGTTCTCTCGGTGGATCCCAAGGCTGGGACCGTTGAATGGCGAGGCACAGGGTTTTCCGCCAAGCACATTTATCAGCAGTGGAAGCATTACCATCAGCAACAGTATTCCTCCGCTCGACAGCGATCCTGCGGGCTATCGCATTCTCGTAGTGGCTGACGGAAACGATAATGCAGTCGAGTGGAACGAAAATAACAACGTTCTGAATGCGGGGCGCTTCCGGATCATCACGGGACCCGATTTGGTGATTCCGCGAGGCTCGGTTATGTTTGTCGCCGGAACGCAGGGACGCAAGGCGCAGGTGACCGCCCGCGTTACCAATCGCGGCGATCAACCCGCTCCCGCCAGCCAGATGCGTATCTACCTGTCCGACGCCAGCTGGAGGTTGACCGACCCAGTGTGGGTGAACAACATAGCGGTGCCGGCGTTGAATGCGGGCGCGTCTTGGGATTACGACAATGTGGTGGATGTGCCGGGTTGGGCGCGCGGGGCCTATCGCGTGATTGTGCGCTGCGACGTGGGCGACGTCGTAGCCGAGGCGTACGAGAACAACAACACGATGGATATTGGAGCGCTGTCGCCTGCCACATCAGCTCAGTATTGGGAACTTTACAGGTAAGAAAAAAAGCGATTCACCGCAAGAACCCAAAGGCACAAAGAAGAGCGAAGGATAACCATGCTTTTCTTTGTGCCTTTGTCGTTCATTCTGCTTTTTGCCCTTTCTTTTCCGGCACCCTGCCGCATAGACTCCCTGCATGGAAATGACGGCACACAAGAGAGCATGGTTTTACTTTGACCTGGCGATGTTGGCGGCAGCGGTCGTGCTGTTCTATCCAGCGGTCGGCTTGCCGCATTGGATTTCGCCCGGCGGCGACATGGTGAATCTCTTTCTGCCGGGCCGCCACTGGGCGCAACGCTGGCTGAGCGAGGGGATTATCCCGCTATGGAACCCGCAGGTGTTCTGCGGCGTGCCGTTTCACGGAGCCATGCAGGCGGCGGTGTTCTATCCGCCGAATCTGCTCCTGGGCGCGCTGCTGCCGCCGTTGGCGGTTCTCAATGTTCTGCGGATGTTCCATATTTGGTTGTTTGGCGCGGCGGTGTGGTGGTTTCTGCGGAGCGAGCGCGGCCTGCCACGGCCGGCGGCGCTGTTTGGCGCAGTTGCCGCAGCCGGATCGGCCCACGCGGCCGCTCATACCGACCACGTCAACCAACTGGCGGCGATGGCATGGCTGCCTGCGCTCGCGGCGTGTTTATGGCGAATCCGGCGGATCAGTCAAATCCGACCCGTCTGTCCAGTGCGGCGGCTTTTGCGTGCTGGGCTGGTTTTTGCGCTTCTGCTCGCACTGCAGATCCTTGCCGGCCATCCGCAGGCGGTGATCTACACGCTGCTGCTTGTGGGACTGGCCACGGCCGGGTTCGTGATTTTGGATTTTCGATTTTGGCTGTTGGAATTCAAGAAAGCAAGACTCCAGATGGATGCACATTCACGCAGGCGCGGAAAAGCAAGAGACAGCGCGAATTGGGGCCGGTTTGTGGCGGCGGCTGTTTTTGCGGTTGGGCTGGGTTTAGGATTGGCGGGCGTGCAGGTTGTTCCGACGGCCGAGACGGCGGCGTTGTCGCGGCGCGCGGCCGACGATCTCGACTACTGTCTATTCGGCTCGATGCCGCGCCGCGGGGTGTGGACTCTGGCCTGGCCGCGCGCTCTGGAGGGCGAGGGCGAAGGATTCGCTGGTCTGACTACATTGCTGCTGGCGCTGGCGGCGGTCGGCGCAATTATCTGGCGGGCGCTTGCGCGGACTCCCGCTGCCGGCCATGGTGCTCCTTCCGCTGCCTATGTTCTGTTTTGGCTCGCAGTCGTCGTCGCCTCATGGACTCTGGCGCTCGGAGCCTATGGTCCGTTCATGCGGCCCGGGTGTCCATCGCCGGTCTATGTAGGGTTTGTCCGACTGTTTCCGCCCGCCCAGCATTTGCGCGTTCCGCCGCGCATTTTGCTCCTAGCGACATTCGGTCTGGCGGTGTTGGGCGCCGAAGGCCTCGCTCTTCTCGGACGCCGACGCAAAAACGCCGCGGAAAGTCGGATTGCCAACCTGCCTCATGCCATTTTGCCATGGCTTGCGGTTGCTCTTCTGGCCGGCGAGTTGTGGATTTTTCAGCGCGGCAACTTCCACCGCCGCGTCGTTCGCTACTACCCGCCGGAGGTTGCCCTCGGCGGCGATGTAGCGGCCGGCCTTGCGCCGCTTTTTCGGTCAGACGCGTCCGACCAGTCAGACCAGTCTGACAAAAAATGCAAAACACAAGACTCCTCCATGCGCTTGCCCGCCTTCCGCATCTTTCGCCTCATCGGACGCGACGACCCTGATTATCTCATGGACAGCACGCCCGAGGCTGTCCGCAACCGCTGGGTGCGTCTCCAGCCCAATCTCGGCATGATGCTCGGCGTGGCCGACATCGAAGGCTACGAGGAGGGTCTGCTGCCGCCGCTGCGCTATTTCGACTTTCTCAACTTTTTCAACCGCAACCTGCGCAATCCCGATCCCGACACGGTGCTGTTGGGCCTGATGAACGTGCGCTATCTGTATTGCGACGCCAGCCAGCCGATCCGTTCGGCGGTCTGGCGAGAGGTTGGCGACGTGGTCGAACCCGCAACCGGCCGACGCTATCGCCTTTACGAAAACCCGCTGTGGTTGCCGCGCGTGGTGTGGGCTGACCATCTGCCGCCCGAGATCGCCCTGGCGCGGCTGCGGGGCGAGTTCTCGCGCACCGGCCGTCTGTCCGAGCGCATGAACACCCCGCAGGACTATGGATTGGGTGCTCCGGCCAGGGTTGCTGTCGGCGCGCTCGACACTTCGGCGGTTCGCGCCGCATTGCCGATTCGCGCCATCGAGCCGAACCGCATCGTCGTCGAAAATCCGGCGGCCCGCGGCGGCCGTTTGCTCATTGCCCAAAACGCCTATCCGGGCTGGGTCGCAACCGCCGGCGGCAGAAACATTCCGCTTCTACCGGCCACAGATTTCTCCGCAATCGCCGACGTTCCGGCCGGTGCCAGCGAGTTCGCCATTCTCTATCGCCCGTTCAGTTTCCGCATCGGCGCCTATTCGAGCGGCATTGCCTTGACGATCTGGATTGTGTTGCTTCTTGTTTCCATCCGCAGAGTTCGCCGAGATGCCATGGATTCCCTTCGGTAAAACCGGCGAAATTTGCGGACGGATAGGCTGTTCCATGTGGGAGAACCCATGACCGCCCCACTTGTTCTGGCTTCGCGTTCGCCGCGCCGCATCGAGTTGCTTCGCGCCATCCATCTGAGCTTCGAAGTTGTCCCCAGCGCGGTCGAAGAACACATCATCCCCGGACTGTCGCACGAGGCGCTGGCGATCGAGACCGCGCGGCAGAAAGCGGAGGACGTGGCGCGGCGCTTTCCGAATCGAATTATCCTCGGCGCCGACACGATCGTCTGTCTCGATGACACTATTCTCGGAAAACCGGCTGACGCCGACGACGCCCGCCGTATGCTTCGTGCTTTGCGCGGCCGCGAGCACCGCGTCATCACGGGCTTGTGCATTATCGCCCCTCGGAAGCCAACATGGGCCGCCGCGGAAATCACACGCGTTCGCATGACCCGCTTTTCCGATGAGGCCCTCGAGCGCTATGTGGCCAGCGGCGAGCCGATGGACAAAGCGGGCGCCTACGGCATCCAGGGCGGGGCGGCCGACTTCATCGCCGCCATCGTCGGGGACTATTTCAACGTGGTCGGACTCCCGCTCGATCTTCTGATCAAGGGTCTATCGCGCTTCATGCCGACGGCTGCTTTGCGTGTCCCTAATCCGCCTGCGCGATTTGCACCAGCCGCAGACTGTAGCTCATAAATCAGAAAGGGGCCGCCGCTGTAAAGCACGGCCCCCTCCTTCTGGGACAACCCGTCCCCCTCTGTCGGGAAACCTGATCTCTTGAAAAACGCCGACTGCTGCGGTTGATGAAAGAAAAAGCCTTTCAGGCTTTTGAAAAACTGCCTACGTTCTATAGGCCGACTCTAAGGCTGTGTCAAGAGTCTTTTCCAAAAAAAGCAAACCCGGGAGGCGTCGAAGGCTCGCTCTATGAGGACATTGCGACCGAGCGTCGCATGGGCGCCAGCCCTGCCGCACAATCTCGCCTCGTGCTCTGTTTTTGCTTGCATCGGTTCGCATTCGGCGTGCAGGATCAACGTCAGTTTCGACAAATGAATCCATGCTTTCCATTGCAAAGGAACAAGGTACATGACACACGAAGCTGAATCACAAAACGCCGCCACACCTGCCGCACCGCAGGCGGGTGCCGACTCGCCCTTTCCTATTTATGGCTACCTGATTATTAACGTTGCGTTCTGGCTATTCTGCGTACTCGAGATTCTCCTCGTGCGTATCTGGACGCAGGAAACCCAGGGTGTTGTCTTCTTTTTCGCCATCCTCGTCATCGGTTTTGCGGTCGT
>JADFCW010000258.1 GCA_017161705.1 Candidatus Sumerlaeota bacterium
CGATAATTGCCGCTTCGGACTCGCGGTCGGCCGCCGTAATCAGATCGGCGTCGTTACGCCCCTTGAATTCGATGGTTGTCAGGCGGCGAAAATGGCGGCGTAAAATCTCCCCGCCCACCCGGTGCGCTTCCCGCGCGACCTGCTCGACTCGCTCCAAATCCCATGACTCTTTCGCCGACATAGTTTTCTACGGTTGGCAGAGGGGCAAGATGGAAAGGTCCGAAATGGATTGCTTTGCGCTTCTCTGAAAAATGAAAAATACGCGATGCACGGCGTTCAGTCGAGGCGCTCAATTCAGCGGAGGCAGGTCCGTCGGTCCCATGAACGCCCATGCAATGAGAACCAGCACGATCAGAACCGCCCCCTCGGCAATCAGAATCAGTCCGAGCCGCCGATGTGGCGTTTGAGCACTGCGGGAGAGCAGACCGCCGATGCCGGCGGCAGCCGCTCCGAGGACCATGACCAGAATGAACAGACCGGCGAATCCGCTGGTCGGCCCCAGCTCGCGCCGAAATGACACGAGCAAAAACAGCAGGAAGAAAAATGTGCCTACGGAAACGGCGATCACGTCATGGACTGTATTGGAGTGTTTCGGCGTTAGCATGGCCTTTTCTCTCCGTTGGCCGGCGAGTCCGACCGGGCAATAATTGCGATGTCCGATTTTTCGGCCAGAGCCACCATCTCCTCGCGATCCAGCATGATCGTTTCGCCCGCCGAAATGGCCAACGCTGTGGCTTTGGCCTCGATCATCGTCCGGATGGTCTGGATGCCGACCACCGGCAAGTCGAAGCGGAAATCCTGGCACGGGCGGCTGGCTTTAATGACCACTGTTCCGGGACCCGCCAGCTGGCCTGCGCGCAGAATGGCGCCATCCGTCCCTTCGGCCCCCTCGACGGCCACCACCACGCCGTCCTTGACGATGAGGCTCTGTCCGATGTCCAGATGCGCGATTTTGCGGGCCAGTGGCCAGCCGAACTCGACGGCCTGCTCCTCACGCTTCTGCAGCGGACGGTGCACGGTCAGCAACCCTTCCGGCGGCATGAGCGATTTGAGAAAAAGCGATGAATCGAGAACGTGAATATTCTCGTTTTTCAATTCTTCAATCAGGGCACGCGTCAGCGACTCCGCGCGACGGTCCTTCAGCCGCATCAACACACGGATGACGCGCGTCTCCGGAATGCCCAGCTTAAACAGCGTGACGTGTTCGATTTTACCGGCCAGAGCGAGGTTCGACACATGGTTCTTGTGGCATAGCGCGATCAACGTATCCAACTGACCTACGGCCAGCCAGTGGATTTCATCCACGTGGTCGGCCAGTTCGGGCGAAGCAAAGCCCTGAATGGCGATGGCCATGACTTTATGCCCGCTGGCGCGCGCGGCATCGGCAAAGGTGATCGGAAATGCGCCGCTGCCGGCGATCAGACCTATCTTTTCTCCTTCGGTCAAAGGCATAATGTCCTCGAGATGATGCCTCACACGGCGCGTGAGGTTTGCCTTATTTCTTTTTTTTCACTGGACGGACAATCCCGCGATGGGCCTGTTCGAGAAACGCGGCGATCCGCTCCACATTGCCCGAGCGGGGGAATTCCCGGCGCAACTGTGCAATGGCTTCCGCCACCCGCAACGACCCCTCATACACAATTTTGTAAGCACGCTCCAACTCGCGCATTTGCTCGGAGGTAAATCCGCGCCGCCGCAGGCCGACCACATTCAGACCTTGCGGCCGCACTGGATGACCGTCCACCAGTATAAAGGGCGGAACGTCCATCGTCACTTTGGAACCGGCGCCCACCAGCGAGTGGGCCCCGATGCGGCAGAACTGATGAATGGCGGCCAGCCCGCCCAGGATCGCATAGTCTTCGATCACCACATGGCCGCCGATCTCGGCGGCATTGGCAATGATGCAGTAGTCGCCGACCCGCGAGTTGTGGGCGAGGTGGCTGTAGGCCATGAACACGCTATGGTTGCCGACTATGGTTTTTTCCCCCGCGCCGGTCGCCCGGTTCAGCGTGGCGTATTCGCGGATGATGTTACCTTCCCCCATGACCAGATAGCTTTGCTCGCCCTTATATTTTAAGTCCTGCGAGTCGGTTCCCACCGAAGCATGATGGTAAATACGGTTGCGAGGGCCGATTATCGTATAATCGCCGATAACGCTAAAGGCCCCGATCCGCGTTTGTTGGCCGATGTGGACATGGCGGCCGACAATGACATAGGGTTCGATCACCACCCCGGCCTCGACGCGCGCCGTGGGGTCTATCATGGCCGACGGGTGAATTTGCGGTGCTTCCAGTGTGCTTCCTCGGATGTCTTTCTTCCGGCCCAGAGGACATCTCTCCGTTTAGAAATCTTCTGCCCGGGGCAGATTTGCGCACCGCAGTCCACCACGGCGCTTACCGGCGGGCGCATCACCTTGCGCGGAGACGATTTCAGAGCGTTGGTTGTATGTTTAGCTTCAGCCCGCCCGGCGTTTTTTCCCAACGCCGTTCGATGGGAAACTCCTACTTCTCGCGCCGCGCCAAGGCAAACATTATTTCCGCCTCCGCCACAATCACGTCGCCCACACGTGCTTTCGCCTCGACCCGCGGCGCAATCGAGCGCACCGAGTCGCTGGCGACCTCTAGATGCAGCTGATCGCCCGGCCGAACCGGTTTGCGGAACCGTGCGTTGCGCACGCTGGCCAGCAAGTAGAGCAATCCCGTCTCGTCCGGCCGCGACAGGCCGATCAGCAGTCCGCCTGTTTGCGCCATTGCCTCAACGATCAGCACGCCCGGCATGACGGGCTCGTCTGGAAAATGCCCCTGAAAAAACGGCTCGTTGATTGTGACATTCTTGATCGCAACCAAACGCTTCCCGCTTTCCCACTCCACGACTCGGTCCACTAATAGGAACGGATAGCGGTGGGGCAGCTGTTTCATCACGCCCAGAATATCCACTACCTGGGGCATTGCCGATTCATTCATGGCGCAAAGGCCTCCTTGTTTTGAGTCCGTATGTCGGGGTGGTTCGTAAAATATTCGTCCTGCGGAGCGGGGGGCTGCTCTCCCATGGCTACGAGCACGTTTCGTAATTCACGCAGAAACTCGAAATGCCACTGATGGCCTGCGCGCCACGCCGTCAGGTGGGCCCGGATCGGCCCGCCCAGCAGGCACAAATCCCCCAGCAGGTCTATTACCTTGTGGCGCACACACTCGTCGGGAAAACGCAACGGGCCGTTGAGCAATCGGTCGCCGTCTATGACAATTGCGCAGTCCAAACTGCCGCCCTTGATCAGCCCCTGTTCCAGGAGCGGCTGCACATCCTGCCACAGACAGAAGGTTCGGGCGGGCGACAGGTCCTGCAGGAACGCCTCGCGTGTAATCTCGTAATGCCCGGATTGCTTTGGAATGGCTGCGCTCTCGAAATCCAGAAAGTATGTGATCCGAAGCGCCGAGGCGGGGAAGGCCACCATTTGCACCGGATAGCGGTCGAAGATAACCGGTTCATGGACCGTCAGGCACCGCCGCGGCCGGTTCTGCGCCACCACGCCCGCCTGCTGAATGGCGTGCGCCAATGACTGCGCGCTCCCGTCAAAAAACGGCATCTCCTGAGCATTCACCTCGAACACGGCGTTATCCACCCCCAGGGCCAGGCAGCAGGCCAGCAAATGCTCCACTGTTGCCACCGAGACCGTCCGCCCGAGTCCGAGGGTTGTTCGGCGGGCCAGCTGGTCGGCCAGAACATAGTCCAGCGTTGCCGGTATTTCGGGCGCGCCCGGCAAGTCCACGCGCCGGAATCGCAATCCCGTGTCGGGCTCGGACGGCAGAAGGCGCAGCCGTGCCGGCTGTCCCGAATGGACGCCGACCCCGCTGAGAACGACCTCCCCGCCCAATGTATGCTGATATGGGGAATCGAAAGCCAAAGGTTCGCCTCTACCTATTGGCGGGAACGTTTTGTCCCGCACTTGCTTCTGCGTACATGCAACCCGCATGGCATGCCGCACCGCACGCAGACAAGCATGGAACCATCTGGAATCCAAATCCAATGGTCAATCACAAAGGCCCTCGTTCCTGCGGACGGAAAAACGACAAGAGAAAGTAGCAGGAGCGCTGCCCGTCGTTTCCGCTCCAGGGTTATTTCGCGGCTGGAGGTGGAACCGATGCTGCCGGAAAAGTTGGCGCAATCACCAGCGGCGCAGGGGCGGAGGGCGCGCCCGGAGGGATCGAGATGCCCCCAGCCGGCAGAGCCGGCTCTGGTTCTTCCGGCGCCAATGGTTCGCTATCGAAAAACCCCTCTGGATCGCGATAGGTGCGGTATTTCTTTTCGAGTTCTTTGATCAGTCCTTCGCGCACCTGATTGAAAAAGGTGTTTTCGACATCAAGGCGCGCTTCTTCGAGCGTCTTTCGGCGGCCGGGCTGTTCTTCGAGAATCTCAAAAATATGGAATCCGGCCGGCGATTGCAGCACCTCGCTGATCTCGCCGACCTTCAGTGCGTATTGCGGCTCGCGTCCCGGTGTCACTCCCTCCAGTCGAAACACCACATCATAGATAAACTTCTCTTTTTCCGTGATGGGTTCGCCGACCGCCAGCCACCCCAAATCGCGATATACCAGATTAGGCATCGAATAGTTGGGCTGGGCGTAGCTGTCCATCTTGACACCGAACCAAGCCAGCCGGCGCCGGATGGAATTCATTTTCTTCTGGATGTCCCGTAACTGGTCGGGCGTTTCGGTGCCGGTCAACGTCCAGCAGAGGTGGCGCGCATGGCGGCGCGGCGGGAACCAAAACATGCCCGGATTGCGGTTGTAAGCATCCGCCAGCATGGCGTCGGTGATTCGCTCGCGGATGACATGGCGGACCAGCTTGTCGCCCAGAATCGCGTCGGTCAGCATGGCGGCGACCTTTTTTTCATCCACTCCCAGGAGTCGGATCCGCTCGGACAAAGGGATGCGCAGGCCGCTGTCGAGCGCCGTTCCTTGGATGTAAAGATTCATTTCTTCCTGGCTCACCGTGAGACCGCGCGCCCGCGCTTCCGTAGCCAGAAGCGTGGAATCCACCCAATCGTTGTAAATCTGCCGCCCATAGGCCCGACGATAACGTTCCACGACTTCCTTCGGCCCGCTCAGTGTTCGGCTCTTGATCAGAGCGATCTGATCCTCGACGTCCTTGAGGCTGAGTTGCTCTTTGCCGACTGCGGCGATAATGATCTTTTCAGGCGGGCGCGGTCCGCGAACACGCAGCGGGAGCGGGGAAGTGGATACGGCTGTTGAACGCGGCGTTGCCGAAGCGCGCACGGCGGTCGCATTCGCAGTCGCCCCTTGCGCTGGCGCGCGGACTGCAGGCGTTGCTCGAACCGCCGGAGCCGTCAGCGTCAGCGTTGTCGGCTGGGTGCGCCCGCGCCACAGGCTGCCTCGAAT
This sequence comes from Candidatus Sumerlaeota bacterium, assembly GCA_017161705.1. Lineage (GTDB taxonomy): Bacteria > Sumerlaeota > Sumerlaeia > JADFCW01 > JADFCW01 > JADFCW01. Next base: position 5,397 of record JADFCW010000258.1, read on the forward strand.
CACGCGTATCGGCGTTCGAGCCGGCCGGGCGGGCGAAGCGGCTGTCGAGCGCGGCGATGCGGTTGTTTCCCGCGGGGCTTGAAGTCTGCTTACAGGGGTCGGTGAGGGGCGAACGGGTATTTGGCCGGGCGCAGGCAGGAGGCTCAGCCCCCAGAGCGCGCCAATGAGAAAGACTCTTGCTTTCATTCCAAAAAACAACCTCCGGATTCAAAAAGCCGGCGGGTCGCGGCTTTCTGAAAAAATCCCTATGTTCCCTGCGACCTTTATTCAACCAAGAAAATCAGCCAAGCCTTGGCCCGACTAATCCAATACTGGCCGAATCCTAACCAAAGCCTGTTGCCGTTTTCCCTTGCTCTGCCGGGGCACTTTGCAACAGCATACTTATGGTCGGGGAAAATGCGGTGGCTTCCGCCGACGGATGCTCGGCCGCAGTTGCCGCAGAAGGGTTCGAGAGGCCGGAATTTTCCGTGTAAATGACCGCATTCCGCTTTTCTCCTGCCGATCAGGGAGGATACGGCGGGTAGGAGATTATAATAGATGTCTCAAAGAGGGGAATCATGGGGCGCATTAAAAAGAAGTTTCGTCACGCCGAGCGTAAAGTGTGCTTTCAAGACTCGACTGCTCGCACCAACCAAGCCGGGACCGCGAAAGGCGCCGGGTGCAACCGGCGGGCGTTCATACGATCGGGCGTTGGTGCGGCGGGCCTGCTTATTCTGACGCCTTCGTTTGGCGCTGCCCGTTCGGAACCGCCGGGCCTTCGCGGCCCTGCCATTGGTGTTCCGCGCGGCATGCCTGGAAAGGAGGGCCGCGTTGTCTGGCAGCACGACCCGCAAGCAGTCAAATGGACCGGCAGCGGCTACTGGTGGCAGGATGCCAACACCGATCAGGCGCGGGTCGAACAAATGCTTTCGCTCGGTCTGCGCAATCTGACCGATGCGGGCACGGATTCCGCCGCTTGGAACGCTCTCTTCCGCCATTTCAACCGCGGCGCCGCCGGCTATACGCCTGGTGAATCCATCGTCATCAAAATCAATCTCAATAACGCCCACGACCCTAATGACAACAACATTGATGCCACCCAGCATCTGGTATTGGCGCTTCTGAAAAGTCTCATCCGCGATGCGGGAGTTCCCGGAGCCAATTTGATTGTTTATGATGCCACCTACAACACCACTTATAACCGCGGCCGAATTCCCGATCGCATTTTCGATTATTGCCGAGTGCCCGGCGGCGAGTTCCTCAATGTTATCTGGATGGACAGTTACGGCGGCAACGGAAGAACGATCAAAGTTCTCACCGGCAACGTTCTCACCTACGCCGTCAGCAACTCCTGCGGGGCCCAAATCCCCACCCTGGTCAAAAACGCCAAATACCTTATCAACATGCCGTTGCTAAAAGGCCACACGACCGCCGGTGTAACTCTCGCCGCCAAAAACCACTATGGCACCATCAACACGGGCAAGGACCATACGTATATAGACCCGCTGAATACGTCCGTGGGCAATCTCCCGCGGTACAATCCGCTGGTGGACATTATGGGGAGCCCGGAAATCGGAGGCAAAACTCTCCTTTACATCATGGACGCGCTTTACGCCGCACTGGCCGTTGGCGCAACGCCGGTTCGATGGACGCCGGCGCCCTTTGGCAATCACTACCCATCGAGCATCCTGCTGTCGCTGGATCCTGTGGCCTTGGATTCGGTTTCCTATGATCTTCTCGTTGCCGCGTATAATGATCCCAGTCAAACAGGCAAGAATACGACTGTGGGCGACCGGCTGCCCTACGCAGACAATTATCTGCACGAAGCCGCTCTGGCCGACAATCCGCCGTCGGGGATCGTGTATAGCCACGGCGGCAACCGCTTCTCCAGCCTTGGCGTCCATGAACATGCCGACTTCACCGCGCCGACCATCGGCCAACGCTACCAGACGATTTCGCTGCGGTATAATGCCTCGCCGGTCAATCTCGGCGCCCCCTCCTGGACCGCTTATTCGTGAGGGCATCGAAAGGCTTTGGATGCAGAAGAGCAAGGTTGCGCGAGAAGCCCCTTTTCTCATTGCACGACGCGACAGGCGGTTTTAAACCTATTTCCTTGGAGTGGGTCGGGCAGTCGCCGCGAACCCGCGTCCTTCCGGGTGCGTTTCGCGGAGGAAAGTCCGAACACCGCAGGGCAGGGTGCTTCCTAACTGGAAGGCGGGGCGACCCGACGGAAAGCGCAACAGAGAACAGTCCGCCGGTGCAAGCCGGCAAGGGTGAAACGGTGCGGTAAGAGCGCACCGGCGTCGTGGCGACACGACGGCCTGGCAAACCCCACCCGGTGCAAGGCCAAATAGGGGGAAAGCGGCGGCCCGTCGCGCGAGGCGCGGACAGCGGGGACGCGTCCCTGACTTCTGTGTCTCTGAATCCCCGGGTAGGCTGCTCGAGGCCGGCGGCAACGCCGGTCCCAGAGGAATGACTGCCGCCGGCGGTCTCGCGCCGCCGGTACAGAATTCGGCTTACAGGCCCACTCCATTTTCTCTTGCCTTACGGTATGACCGGGAGCATGTGCAGAATGCCGCGGATCCGGCGAATGAAAAATACTATTCATAAACTCTGCGCTCGATTTTTTGGCCATCCCGCGCGCCGGTTTCGCTATGACCTATCAGGACTCGGCCGTACGCTCCTTGTCCGCATGGACCTGATCAACCGTTGCAACCTTCGCTGTTTCATGTGTCCCTATTCGGCTGTGGCCGATTCCGGCGCACCGGCACAGATCATGTCGCCGGCTCTGTTCGAGCGCATAGCCGCGCAGGTTTTTCCCTACGCCT
>JADFCW010000259.1 GCA_017161705.1 Candidatus Sumerlaeota bacterium
TGATCTGAAGGTCCGGCCCAAATGCGTGGATCTCCAGGGAGTATCCCAGCTTGGGTTATGGCTACAGGCGGCGTTGGGTGCGTCGAAACTTGTCGGGCAAAGGCGGCGCCACAGTCGTCAACGCGCTAGGCGTCGCAACGCACTGCCGGCTTTCGGTCCGTCGAAACTTATCGGGCAAAGGCGGCAGCATGGCTGCCGCAGTCCAAAGCAAAAGCATGCCGTTTTGCCGTATGGGTTCGTGGCAAGAGAGACTGTGGCTCTGGATTTTCGGGCTGCCCGGGAATCTTTCATCTGGAGATTCAGCCATCTTGTGAAGGTTTTTTTGGGTGTGGCGGCAGGAGGCCACGGTAGATTTTGGATTAGAGAGATTAGGTCAACGTAGAACGGAGAATGGCAAATGCAGGGGAAAACGTAGCGGGTAGTCGGAAAGACCTGCAAATCCTGTAAGTTTTGTCAAACAATATTGAAACGGGGACTGGCCGGATGGGGAGCCGCGTGCGGCGGTCAGTCCCCGTTTTTCTTTTTTGGCCTAGGCGTGTTTGCACAAAAATATTTACCCCTTCGGCGGCGATGGTAATGTTTGCCGGCAGGGTCTCGAAGATGGCATTGTTCGCCGAACTGGTAGTGGCCACGCGACGCACTAGCGGCATACTTTGCCGTTGGCCGGCGCCCCCGGCACCCACACCGGATATTTGGCGCGCGTTGACCCCTGGGATTTTCCCCGTTCGGCCTCTCCTTGTTTGAGAAAACGGCAGCACTTTCGCTCTTGCCGCAACGCGGCTTTTTCTCGGCGGTGCTTTTCCTCCAACAGCCTCGCAGGAATCATTTCGATGCGTTGGCAAAGAACGCATCCCACTGCGGTCCGATCGGTTTCACTCCCCCGAGCCGAAAGATATCGCCGGCGCTGACCGTGCCGTTGGTCGGATCGTAGATCAGACCCAACGCCGCGCGGACTCCAACGGCATCATTTGACCAGATCACGGTTTCTGCAGGAAAATCCTGCTGCCAGGAATAGCCATCCTTGTATGGATACGTGTGCAGCGGAGTGCCGTCATAGCGATCGGGTCCTACCGAGCGAATCATTAGCGTATCCGCGGGAAGGCCCATCGGATTGGGCCGCGGCATCTGATTGGCGAAGTTCGAAGGAGTTCGAATGCCGCTGGGCTCTTTGTTGTCCGCACTGCCCGTGCCAATTTCGAACATGTTGCGCTTGTTATTGAACGCGCTGTTGTAGCCGCCCGGATTGTTGTAGTTGCCAAATCCGTCGAACGGCACACTGGTCATGTAAGCAACCGGTGTGGTCAGCATTTTGGCGCCCTGGCAGTAGTTGCCCACGGACGCATCGCCGTCTTCCCATAAGGTATAACTATTCCAGTCCACGAAATAGGCTTCCTCGGCGGTGGCGATGGCGCGCATGTCCGACTTGGCGCGCGAGACTTTCGCGCGGACTTGAGCTTCGAGAAAATTGGGAATGGCGATGGCCGCAAGAATCGCGATAATCGCCACCACGATGAGAAGCTCGATCAACGTGAATCCCCTTTTTGCTGCGGCGTCCTTGTGCATAAGGTCTACCTCCAACAGAATATACGGGCATAACGCCCATTATGAAATAGTTTGCTGGGTCCGCTTCACCAGCCGGAATTATTGTTTTAACTTCGCTGTTGGGAGTCAACAAAAATCGGCTATCGTTTTGATCGAGCCGAAGCGCCGCCGGTCCGTTATCGAAAAACTCGGTCCGCCAGCGATAGGATACGCCTGGGCGCGACCCCGCTCATCAAGGTTACCCCCCAGTAAGTCGCATACGCCGCATGTCCATTTCCGAAAGAAGCATGACAGGTGAATTCGACCCTTTACTTCCGGCGTTGACGGAAAGCAACCTCGCGGGTAGCGTCTCATTCACTGCCGCTCGGCGGGGAAGGAGGCCGCAGGTGGCGCAAGGCGATGATGGACTTTGGTCAAATCCGTCTGGCGCGCGTAGTGCGCGCGCTGCGCGATCTGCCGCGCGACGGCAGGCCTCAGGTTTGCTTTGCCGGCCGGTCCAACGTCGGCAAATCGTCGCTGATCAACGCCTTGACGGGCCGCAAAGGTCTGGCGCGGACGAGCAAGACGCCCGGCCGCACGCGTGAAATTCACTTTTTTCTCGCCGACGACCGCGCCTATCTGGTGGACCTGCCCGGCTATGGCTATGCCAAAGTGTCGCAGGAAGAGCGCCGCCGGTGGGGCCGTCTGATCGAGGGCTATCTCGAACATGCCGACATGCTGCGGCTGGTCGTGGTTATTCTCGACATTCGGCGCGATCCCAACGAGGACGACTGGGATCTGATCGGGTGGCTGCGGATGCGTGCAATTCCATTTGTTGTTGTCCTGGCCAAGAGCGACAAGGTGTCGGGGAATGTGCGCGCGGTACAGCAGCGACGGATTATGGAGGCTTTGGCGCGGCAGACCGGCGCGAACAGGGCGGCGGGGGCGCCCACGAATACGCGGGCATCTTCCATCGGCCCGATTCGGTTTTCGGCGCGCACGGGGGAAGGCAAGAACGAACTGTTGCGTATCGTTCTCGATGCGCTGGCAGGCTGAGAAGAGCAGGGGAGTGTGGATGGTTTCGCGCAGTCCATGTCGGCCTGTATGCGTCTGGGGTGAGGCAGGCGTTTGACTTCATTCGAAAGGTTTCTTGCATGTTGCTTTCGCTCTGTATCATAGCGCGCGACGAGGAGGAGTGGATCGTCGAGTGTATCCGCTCCGTGCGGGGGCTGGTGGATGAGACCATTGTTGTGGACACCGGGTCGCGCGATCGTACAGTGGCGCTGGCGCGCGAGGAAGGCGCGCGGATAGCCGTACTGCCGTGGAACGACGATTTTGCCGAGGCGCGCAATCGGTGCCTTGCCGAGGCGCAGGGCGACTGGGTGTTGGTGCTCGACGCTGATGAGCGGCTGTATCCCCGCCATTTCGCCGCCGTCCGTAGGCTGATGGAGAATTCATGGGCCGATGGCGTGCAGGTGTTTGTGCGCACGTATTCAGACGACAGCACGCTTCTGGGCTGGATGCCGATAGACCCGGCGCAGGCGGAGTCGCGCGGGTTTTGCGGCTATTTCGATTTGCCTCAAGTCCGCCTTTTCCGCCGCCGCGGCACCGTGCGCTTCGAGGGTATTGTTCATGAGACCGTTGTGCCGTCGCTGGTGCAAAACGGCCTGTCCATTTATCGCGCCGATGTGTTGATCCACCACTACAAGGAAAGGCGGAATGCGGCGGAACGCGAAGCGCGGAACCGTCATATACTCGAACTGAGCCGCCGGCGTGTGGACCGCGCGCCGCAAGACCCCCCCCTTTGGTATCAGCGCGCCTTGGCTGCGCTCGAGGTCGGCGAACAGGCCGAGGCGGTCTCGGCGCTCGAACGCGCGGTCGCGCTGGCGCCGGATAATCGCGAGATGCATCTTCATCTCGTCCTGGTTCTGACTCTGGCCGGCCGCGCCGCCGATGCCTGCCGTGCGGCCGCGGAAGCGCTCGAACGTTTTCCCGACGAGCCCGAACTGCTGCAGGCTCTCGGGGAGGCACAACTGGCCGCCGGTCGGACGGCCGATGCGCGCGAGACCCTCAGCCGCAGCCTCGAACTCGACCCCTATCTTTATCGGTCGCTGGCGGCATTAGGCGCGATTGCGTTGGGCGAGGAACACGAAGCGGCGGCCGTCGAGTATTTCGCCAAGGCCAAATCCATCCATGCGGGACTCGATGCGCCATATTTGGACCTGGGGTTGTATTATGTGCGGAAAAAGCGGTGGAACGAGGCCTTGAGCGAGTTGCGCCGCGCTTTTGCCATCAATCCGCGCCGCTGGCAATCGCTGGCCGGCATCGGCGCCGTTCTGTTCGAGACAGGCCGCTATGAGGAGGCGAGGGAGTGGTATCGCAAGGCCGCCGAAGCCAAAGAACGCCCGGCGGAAGTCTGTGCGAGACTTGCGGCGTGCTGCATAGCGTTAGGGCAACTGGAGGAAGCTCGCGCGTGGGCGGAGCAAGCGGCGGCCGAATCGTCGGCCTGGGCCGGCCTCCCTGCGCGGCTTGCGTCGCAGTGGGGATAGAGCCATGGCACCGGTTGTTGAAGTCGAACATTTGAGCAAAGTCTATCGGGTGCGCGCCGCACCGCCCAGCACGCTCAAGGAGATGCTGCTGGTCAACTTTCGCGGGCGGCGCGAGGTGCGCGAGGTGCGCGCGCTCGACGACCTGTCGTTTTCGGTGCAAGCCGGCAGCATGGTTGGAATTCTCGGGAGCAACGGTTCGGGTAAGTCCACGTTACTGCGGATTCTGGCCGGGGCGACTCAGCCGACCGCAGGCCGCGTCGCTGTGCGCGGACGCACAGGCTCGCTCATTGACCTGACGGCGGGATTGCAGCCCGAGCTGACGGGCATCGAGAACATCTTCCTCAATACGTCGGTTCTGGGGCTGACGCGGCGTGAAACGCGCCGCCGTCTCGACGCCATCGCGGACTTTGCGGAACTGGGCCATTACATTCACAGCCCGATCCGCTACTATTCGTCGGGGATGCTTGTCCGGCTGGCTTTCTCGATCGCCGTTCATCTGGAACCGGAAATTCTTCTGGTGGACGAGGCCCTCGCCGTCGGAGATGCCTATTTCCAGAGCAAATCCTTCGATCGAATGCGGCAGTTGCGCCGGACGCGCCGCACAACTATGCTGGTTGTCACGCACGACCACCAGCTGGTCGAGGAGATCTGCGACGAGATTCTCTGGATCGAAAAAGGCAGGCTTCGTTACTGGGGAAACCGCGCCGCGGGGTTGGATCAGATTCTGCTGGAACAACATCGCCGCGCCTCGTCGCTCGAGATGATGAAACTCAGCATGGAGTTGGTGCATCTGCTGTTGCGCGGACGGTTCGGCAACGGCGATGTACTGATCCGCGGCACGCGGTTTCTCGATGCGGCAGGGCGCCCGACATGCACCTTCCAGACCGGCGGCCGGTTCTGCGTCGAAATTGAATACGAAGTCCAGCGCCCAATCGAAAGCATGATGTGTGCTGTCGGCATCGAGCGCGACGACGGCTTGACCTGCACGCTGGTGTATTCAACCGACGCTTTGTTCAGCGGGGGCATTCCGCCGCGCGGCGTTATTCGGGCCGTGGTGGACCCGTTCGATTTTCTGCCCGGCCGCTACCGGTTCAGTGTCGGTTTGTCCAAAGCCGGCCAGCCCGCCGAAGTCTATGACCTGCACTTGCTGCTCTACCTGTTTCGCGTGGAAGGTGATGAATCCGCTGTGCCGACTTCGGCCGCTTATCAGCAAAAGGCCAGTTTCACGGTCTTAGCTGCCACGTGAAGGTTTGTCGTTGACGATCGTTTGCTGTACGTGCCTTCCGCCCGCCCATGAAGGAAAAGAATACGGCAAACTGAAGTTAGAACTCCATGCATATGCCGCCCGCAGGGTAGACGACATTTTGGGAAGTTCGACTTGAAGAAGCGCCCACCATATCCATATTCCACAAATAGTTTCGCAATTTGTTCGAGGCGTAGAATGACGGCGTATCGGATGTGGATTGGTACCGCGCTGGCGGCCGCCGCGGCAGCATGCGGCCAAGTAGTCGTTGGCCCAAAGGCAACTTTCTCGACAGCCCTCGGCGACCTATCGCCGGTTGCGATTGCCGCGTTTGACGGGGGGCAAAAAATTCTGGTCCTCTGTTCGACGGGACGGCAGGCAATTGTTGTTGATGCACGCTCCGGACGCCGCGTCGGCTCTTTTCCTCTGCCAGTCGAGTGCAGCGGTCTATCCGTGCGCGGCGATGCGGCATACATTACCACAAACGAGCCGGCGGGCCGCGTGCTGGTCGTGGACCTGAAGAGGGGCGGTGCTGTGCGTAAAACTCTGCGCGCAGGCCATACGCCGATGGCGCCCGTGCTCAGCCCGGACGGCAGGGTGCTGTATGTGGCCAACCGGTTCGATCATACCGTCTCAGTTTTCCACCTGGCGGACTGTACCTCGCGCGTCATTCCCGTGATTCGAGAACCTGTGGCCCTGGGGCTGACGCCCGACGGCCGTTTTCTATTCGTCGCCAACCATCTGCCGTGCGTGCGGCCATTTCTGGACGATGAAAATCCGTTTATCGCCGCTGAAGTTTCGGTGATTGACGCGAAGCAGGAAAGGGTAATCCGCAACATTGAACTCCCTAACGGCAGTCAGGGGTTGCGCGGTATTGCGATTTCGCCCGATGGACGCTATGCCGCCGTTACGCACGTCCTCAGCAACTACACTGTGCCGACGATTCGGATTGAAGGCGGGGCAATCAACAAGAACGCTGTGTCGCTGCTCAATGTCCGCTCGCTCGAGTGGATCGAAACGGTCATGCTCGACGATCCGCATTGCGGTGCCGCTAATCCATGGGCTGTGGCATTTGCCGACGCCCGCACTTTGCTCGTCACACACGCGGGCACGCACGAACTGAGCGTAATAGATTTCCCTGCGCTGCTCGAGCGCATTAGCGGGCGTGGCGGCGCGACGGGGCTTTATGACGAGAACGACCTGGAGACGATGGCGGGCATACGGAAGCGCATCGCTCTACCGATCAATGGGCCACGCGCTTTGCTGGCGCTCGACGGTGCTGCGTATGTGGCCGGCTTTTTCTCGGACAATCTAGCGACGGTGGAGTTGCGTTCTTCCGAGCCGAAGGTGCGTGAGATCGCTTTGCTGGACCGCGTGACAGCGGCCGCGGGGCCGCTGGCTGCCGCGCGATTGGGCGAGCGGTATTTCAACGATGCCACGCTGTGTTTCGAGCACTGGCAGAGCTGCGCATCCTGTCATCCCGACGGCCGCAGCGACGCGCTCTATTGGGATTTGTTGAATGACGGCGTGGGGAATACGAAAAACACGAAAAGCCTTCTGGGAGCGCCCTATACGCCGCCGATGATGTGGCGGGGCGTTCGCGAAGATGCCGCCATGGCCGCGCGGGCGGGCATCGAGCACATTCAGTTTGCCGAGCCAACGGATCAGGCGGTCGAGGCGATCGAAGCCTACCTGCGGAGCATGAAGCCCATGCCAAGTCCGCGACTGAACACGCAGACGTTCGAGTCGCCGAAAACCAGCGACCCCAGCTGTCTATTGTGCCACTATCCGGGACTGCCCCGCGGGATGCTGAGCGAAGGGGCCCGGCGCGGTAAAGCGTTGTTCGAGGGCAAAGCCGGATGCGTCGAATGTCATCCGCATCCTTGGTTCACAAACCAGAAACAGACGGATCCGGGGCTGGCGGCCGGAACGGCCTACGATGTGCCCTCGTTGATCGAAGTGTGGCGCACGGCGCCGTATCTGCACAGCGGCGACGCCACGACCCTGCGGGAGGCGATTGTGGACTTCAACCCGCTTGAGAAGCGCGGCCGCACAAAGAACCTGACCGAGGAGGAAATTGACGATCTTATTGAATACCTCGAATCTCTTTAGGAATGAGTGCACGAAGTGTTGCGATTGAACTTCCGCCTGAAGGCCGCCTATTTCCTGAGGGTATGCTCTCTTGACGCTGCCTGACGGCCGAGCGCGCGCTAAAAAGCTGCCTGACGCCCGTGGCGCGGCAGAGATATGGGCTGCGGCCCTATATCCAGGGGTTGTATGCGGCTAATCCCATAAGAAGACGGAATCCAACCGGCGCGGACCTCGCCCGTCGTAGTTTACTTCAATACAATCTCGACGGGTGCCGACATTTTGTCATCGGGCGAAAGCCCCGAGCGCGTCCACAGGTCTGGCTTGTCGCGTCCCACTTTCACCGTATATTTGCCTGGTCCATACACGCGAGGGCGGAAGCGCGTGCCCGCAACTCGGAGTGTATAGAGGATCTCTCCGTTGGCTTCATTCACGACCTGGACAACTGGATCCTGAGCGCCGCTGACAACCAGTTCCGGTAGATAGCCATAGACCTTCCGCCCGTCGTTGTCTTCCATCTTGAATTGGATGGGCCAGCCGGGATATTGAGCCGCGTCGCCCTTCGACAGGTCGGCATAGCGCGGCCAGCACTCGAAGACGATCTCGCGCGTCTTTTTATTGAACCGGATCAGACCGTATCCGTCGCCCAGCATTGCTTTGGGATCGCGCTGGCGTTCTTTCATCACCTTGATATTGTCAAACTCCGGATTGGCGTAAGCATACATTGTGATCTTGTTGTACAGGCCGTCGAGGTAGTCGCCCGTCCA
>JADFCW010000260.1 GCA_017161705.1 Candidatus Sumerlaeota bacterium
CTTAGGGCTCTCTTCCGGGGCGGCGCTGGCAACTGTCGTCGGCGTGTTGATCGAGGTGCCGGTGATGCTGTGGCTGGTGCGGATCTGCACCAGGACCGAACACTGGTTTGTCAAAGCGCGGGCATAGGCAAAACGAAAGGAGATGGCATGAATGAAGAGTTTTCTGGGGGCTATACTCCACCAGTCGCGGACTGATGGAGTAGACAGGTCACAGGCTGATCATTCGCGTGAGGCATTGACCTCGTAAAGGAGATTAGTCAGGCCTGTGGCTGAAGCGCCACCATAAGGGGTTCGGTAGCCATTCCGGATCACCTTGGACCTGTCTGCCGACAGGCAGGTAGGAGCATGGGGGCCACCGGAAAGCACGTCTACTTTGTCGTCCAGAACACAGGGAGGAAGGACGATGAAGAAGCGGTATATGGGCGTAGATCTGCATCGGAACTGTTTCACGGTCTGCACACGCGGGGAAGACGGCGGCGAGGAAAGTCGGGAATGGTCGATTGGGAACCTGAAGGCGTTTGCCAAGACGGTAAGAGGCACCGATGCGGTGGCCGTCGAGGCGACAGGGAACGTGCGGTTGTTCACGAACGCTTTGAGAGGTCGGGGCTGCCGGGTGGTGGTGGTCAACCCGCACCAGTTTCAGGTGATCAGCCGTTCGGTGAAGAAGACCGATGAGCACGATGCCCGGGTGTTGGCGGAGTTTCTGTCTAAGGACCTGCTGCCGGAGGTGCGGATGAAGGATGAGGTCCATGCGCGGGTGGCGAGTCTGGCGCAGACGCGGGATCGGTTGGTGAAGTTGCGCACGGCGTTGAAGAACAAGGTGAACAACTTGTTGGCGGCCCACGGGATTCTGATCGGCAAGGAGAGCTTGTCGAGCGAGAAGGGGTTGGCCCAAGTGCTCGCCGCGCCCGTCTCGGAACTGGAGCGCGTTGAGTTGGAAGTCCTGGTGGGAGAAATCCGGCACCTGAACGAAAGCGTCAAGAAACTCGAAGGGGTGCTGAGGGACCAGGGGCCGAAGCTGCCGGGGTGGAAGAATATCACCAGCATCAAGGGCGTGGGTGACACCGGAGCGAGCATCCTTCTGTCGGCGATCGGCAACATCGACGATTTTGCCGACGAGGGGAAACTGGCCGCGTATTTCGGCATCGTGCCGCGGGTCAACAACTCCAACGAGACGGAACGCAGCGGCCGGATCACCAAACGCGGCTGTAAGCTCGGAAGAACCGCCCTCGTGCAATGCGCCCTGATCGCGGCGCGTTACAGCCCGTATCTGCAGACGTACTACCGGCGGATCGCCGCAACGAGAGGGACGGGTAAGGCGATCATCGCTCTGGCCCGCAAGTTCCTGAACATCATCTATAAGACGCTGAAGAATGACTGGGTCTTTGAGGATTTCCCGAGCTTCAAGCTGGTGCAGGCCTGAAGCCGCCCGGCGTTACGGTTAGTGAAGAGACGCAAAACGGAACGACGAAGAAGTAGACATTCATCATAGGAGGGAAAAATGAGACGACTGAAACTAGCGAATGGAGTCGAAATCGAGCTGGCGACGAAAGGCGAACGCTTTTTCGGCCTTGGCGAGGTGCGAGTGCAAGGTGTTCAGCTCCGCTCAGGCATCCGTCCGATCCGGCCAGTGCTGGCCACGATGGATGGTATTGCGTTTACCGATTTCCGCGCGCCGGAAATCTCGCAGCGCGGGACGACCGTTATTATCCGCGCCAAGGCCATAGGCCGATGGCAGAGCGCGACCGACGACATGGTGTCGCACTGGTGGCCAGTGCGTACCGGTATGGACTACATGGCGCAGGACCAAGAGTTTGCCGGCATCATGGAGTGGATTATCGAGCCGGAGAATATTGAGGCGGACGGCACGACGTTCGTCGGCTTCATCACTCGCTACCGTTTTCGCGGCCCCAAGGGCAAGTACGTCTGCCGGATGGAGGAGCAGTCCACTTGGGAGTTGGAAGGTTCCACTCGCAACAACACTCTGATCGAGCGTTGCTACTACACTCCTGAGAAGCATGAGGTGGACCTTGCGCGCTCCGTTGCGTATTCAACTGGCGGACGCGCCAAGCGGGAGGGATTTGGAGGGTGGGCGTTTCAGTATTCCCTGCGCTGGGGCGGCAGCATCGCGCCATTTGATTTCCTTTTCAACAAGAGCGGAGCGCTGATTCGCGGTTTCCGCAAACCCTCGTTTATCCGATCCTGGCTTCACAAACCGGCCGGAGAAGAACGTCTGGGGTGTTTCGACGAGCACTTCTTCGAGGCGTCAGACAGAATCGAAACCGTTGGAACGTATGTCGGCTTTGCTGCCGCGCCTAAGAACTGGACTCGTACCGCCGCGCGCAATCTTTGGACGGCAGTGATGGACTACTACACCGAACAAGCCTGCCGGTTTGCCGGAACTCGGCCCTTCCCTATCCTTCCCATGATGACCCTGCCCAACGGCCGCAACCATCCTTTCCGGCAAACGGCCGACACGTTGATCGAACCGGCAGCGAAGCTGGGATTCAAGGTTGTCTGGCTTCATCCGATCTGGGACAGCGAAATGAACCGTCCAGGCGGGTACGGCAATGGGTGCTCGGTCTATGACTGGAAAGTGGCGGAAGAACTCGGCGGCGAGGAAGGCTTGAAGTATCTGGCCGATAAAGCTCACCAGCACGGATTGATGCTTATTGCCTGGTGCGGCGGAATCCGTCAGGGTATTGAAAGCAATCCATGGACCCGCGCTCACCTGTCGTGGATTTCCCGATATATCAACGGCCGACAGTTCGGCAGCGGTTATGACTGTATGTGTGGACTGGATGTCAATCGGGATGATGCTTACCGCTATGTGATCGAAACCTGCCGGGGAGTAATCGAACGGACCGGCTTGGACGGTTTCTTCTGGGATTCTTATGTGGATGCGTGGCTCGAAGTTGTCAGCCCGTGGGATCTAAAGATGAAGCCTGCCTTTGAGCGGGTGGCGCAGATGACGGCGGAGCTGCAGAAGATATGCCGTTATTTTGTGGTAGAGGCGCAGGGCGTGTGGTCGCGTCCGGTCGTGGGCAACGGTATTGCAGGCCCCTCCGTATTGGAAGGATGCCAATACGCCAACTATGGACGATTTTTTGGAGATTTCGATCCCAACCGCCCAGACATCCTCGACTTCTATTTCAGAAATCTTGCCTACGGAGCAGGTTCAGTAATGGGCTGCGAGTTCCTGGACAAGGTTCTGGCCAACCGCTCTCTTGCCGAGGGTCTGACGCGCGTGAATACCGACTATATGGCTGTGCGCGAATACATGGGCAAACGGCGGCTGCTCGAAGGCGATCCGGGAGTGGAATGGACCAGCGCCGACGGTCAGCATATGGTATTCTTTGCGTTCCGTGACGGCCGTTATCAGCCCGGCCAACGGTTCACGGAAGTCAAGTGTGTTACAAAAGGCGAACCGGTGCCGCCACGGCGTGATGGAAGTCTTGACGTTTCAGCGGGAAACACCTACCTGCTGCGATTGGCCTCAAACGATTGAATGGAGACGTTATCATGCTTCGATGGATGAATGTGTCGCTCGTCCTGTTGGCGTGCTGCCAAGTGGGCCTGGCTCAAGCTGTTCCGAATCCCATGGAAGAGTGTTTTGGCCTCGGCGGCAGAAAGGCCACCCTTATCATAGATGGATGGGAGTCGGTGGCGGTGGAAGGCCTGGAAGCGCTTAAAGCCATGACCGACGTGGCCAATGCGCCAAAAGAAGGCTGGAAACCGGCCAATCTGCCGGAGGGTATGGGTCGCGAACGACATCTTGTCAAGGCGATCGTCCATGCGGAAGAGTACGGCCTGTGGTATCGCCGCACTCTCAATATTCCTGAAGTGCCTACCGATGGACGGCGACTCCTCTTGAACTTCAGAGGAGTGACGTATTTGACGCATGTGTGGGTAAACGGTCGGCTGGCTGGAACACACGACTTCCCAAACACGGCCTTCGAAGTAGATATCACCGATCTGGTAAAGCCCGGCGAAAATGAGATCATCGTCTCTGCGGCGGCTGGTGTTGATGTAAACGTGGATTCCAAGGCCGGCTGGCCGGAACGGCTCATCGGCGCGCGCTGCTATCTTATTTACTACGGTATCTGGCAGCCTGTGTATCTGGTTGAGGCCTGGCCGGTTAGAGTTCAGGACATTTGTGTGCGCACAAGCTACCGTGAGAAAAGCATCGAAACAATCCTCACGGTCGTCAACACCACCGACGCCGACTGGAGCGGCAAGATCAAAGCCGTGGTGATGGACGGAGATCAGGTGGTGCTGGAGTTTCCGGTCGCGGACATCCAAGTCCCCGCCGGTAAAACAGCCGAGACGACGGCGAAGTTGCCATGGGAAAATCCGAAGCTTTGGAGCCCCCAACAGCCTCATCTGTACCGGCTGGTAGCAACGCTCGAAAAGAATAGCCAGGAGGTGGACCGTTTCTTTCGGCGTTTTGGATTCCGCGAAGTGTGGATTGACAAAACCCAGGACGGCGCGCCCAAAATCATGCTGAACGGTCAGCTCCTCTGTGGTTATGGCAACGGCCTGTGGGTGCCGGAGTATCGCACGGTCGAACAGTGGCGCGAATACGTTCGCAGCCTACGCGCCCAGGGGTTGAGCGGTTCGCGCGTACATGCACACGATCCGCCGGAGGGGTTTCTGGATGCCGCCGATGAAGTGGGCTATCTGCTGATTCCCGAGACAGGTATTGTGCAGGAGGCGCCTTACTATCGGCCTGCGGCATGGGAAAGGATTTTTGACCAGTACGCAAGATTTGTGATTGCCAACCGTAACCATGCCAGCCTGGTGATCTGGAGCCTGGACAATGAAGCGGCACATTGCGGCCTACCTGCCCCTCATGTGGCCTCTGTGCCATGGCTGATCAAACTATGCGATCAGTATCACAAGCTCGATCCTACACGGCCGGTCACTGCCAGCAACGACTATGACGCCATGCCCAACCTTGACGTCTGCGCCATCGGCGGCGGACCACACGTGACCGACTACAACGCTCTGCCTAACGATTATCGCATGGTGCTCCATATGTTCGACGATCTCCGATCCCGCCGGCAGGGCAAGCCGGAGATCATGACCGAATGGGGTGAAGACCCTTTCCACTGGGAAGCACACGCCAACTGGCTCGGCGAGAGATACTACGATGCCAAGCACTGGGTATTCGAGGGTTATCCTTGGCCGGGCATCAACGGCTGGGAATCCGGCGGCCACCAACTTAAAACCGAAACGCGCATGTGGGTCTCGGCGCTGCACAACTTCTGGGGCATCAAAGAAATGCGCCGTGTTGGCATACAGTTCATTTGCTCTTTCAACGGTGGGTATGGCCATCCCCGCGCCTGTACCCCGGAAATGAACGCTGAGAACTATGCCCTGGCCTGGCGCGCCTGTCCCTACCAGGTCGCCTTCAACCACGATTATCGCCGCAATTTCATCGGCGGCACCTCGCGCAAGTTTGGCGTCTTGGTCATCAACGATGCCCACCTCCCGCTGGATGGACAGGTCCGAGTGACTTTCATGCAGGGCGGCCAAACTTTCTATCAGGCGGCCACTCCGGTAAAGATGGCGCGCGGCGAGCGGGCGGATGTGGTCGTGGACCTTAACTTCCCCCCTACGGACAAGCGGTTGGACCTTCAGGCCGTTACGGAACTTATACAAGGTGACAAGGTCCTTTACGCTGAGCCATGGACAGCCGCTGTGTATCCGCCCGTAACTTTCGATTCCATGCCGACCTGCCGGTTGTGGGACCCGGCCGGCAAGACCGGCCCGCTTTTTGATGCGTTGAGAATTCGCCATGAGAAAGCGGCCACGCTCGAGGAAGCGTTGGCGAACGCCGACCGAGTTCTTGTTCTGGGCCAGGATGCGGCACTCGATTTCACCCGGGAACAAATTGACCGTGTCTCTCAGTTTGTTCGCCGCGGTGGACGCGTTCTTATCTTCCCGCAGTCTACTCCCCTGACCATGCTTGGCGGTGTCCACGCCGGAAAGAGCCCGCGACATAAGTATTATTGGGACAAGGCGCTGCCTTATGATGTGACGGTGACCTGGCCGACGAGCCTCGAACACCCGGTTCTGGCCGGAACCGGCGAAGAGGACTTTCGTTTCTGGCGAAGGGACAACCTCATTGCGCCGATGTCTCTTCTGAAGCCGGAGCAGGGCAACTTCCGTCCGCTGCTCAATTCGGGGCGCAACGTGTACCGGAACGCGTTTGGCATGGTTGGCTGTCCCATGCTGGAGATTTTCAGCGGCCAGGGCGTGGCCCTCCTCAGCCAGGCGTTGCTCAGCGAAGCTCTCGAAGACCCTTGCGCGGCAACGGTGTTGCGGAATGCGTTGCAGTATCTGGAGACAGCGAAACCGGCTTATCAGCCTGTGACTGGCCCCTTGCCGCCGAGCGTGGAAGTGCCCGGATTGGTGCTCCAGCCGGAGTCAGCTTCTGGCCCTGGTGTGCGGTTTATCATCGCCGGCGCCCAGCATGAGTTTATCGAGCAGGTCCGCGCCGCGCTGCCGGAAGTGCACGATAAGGGGCTTACGCTGGTCATCCGCAAGGTGGATCCGATCAGCGCCCAGGCCCTGGGATGGCTGATGGGGATGAACCTGACCTGCAGCAGTCATTTCGGTTTTCAGTTGTACAACGGTTGGGAGCCGGATCCTGAGAAGCGCAAGGCCCGGCCATTCGTCAACGAAACCTATCCCATTGTCCGTGCCGCCTGGCGCGTCCGCAACGGGCTCGGCCTTGGCCAGAGTTCTGCTGATCTCTACACACCGGACTGCTCAATGATCGCGCATTTCAGCGTGGCCAGCGATTCGAAGAACGTGATCGCTTACACCGATCCCTGCGTGTTGATGGAAATCCCTCACGGCAAGGGGCGTGTCGTGATTGACCAGGTCCGATGGGACGAGGTCCCCACAGACCGCATGAGGCGTTACGCGAACATTCTCCTTACGAACCTGGGTCTTCAGATTGACCATTACAAGCCAGGCTCGACCGATGTTCCACCCAGCCATCATGCCGCCCATTTCATGTGGTACCGTTTCGAGGATGAGAACGGCGCACTTCGCCTCGAAGACAATTCCGGCTGTGGTCTGACCCTGGTGGCCAATCGGCCATCAGATCATGGTCAAGGAGTCAGCGGCCAGAGCTTAAAGATAACTGGCGACTTCGTGGCTTATCTCCCATCCGGGCCTTGCGCCAGTCCGAAAATGACAGTGGATTTTTATATCAAGCCCGAAGCCAAGCCTGATAGTGCCGGGGAAATCTTCAACATTGGGAAGCGCTATTTTTGCCGATTGACCAGGGAGGGGAAAATACACTTCGGCTGGTGGCACTGGCCCGCTTTTGAGCTGCGCAGCGCCGCGCTCGATCCCGGCCGATGGACCCGCGTCACCATCACCGTGGACAGCGCCGCCGAGAATCCCGAGGAGCGTTTGACCAACATCTACCTGGACGGCCGCCTCGACGCCTCGATGCGCAGTGGGGGCCACAATCCATGGGATACGCTCCGGCTAGGCGCGTTCGAGGGAAATCCGTCGTTCCAGGGCGAGTTAGACGAGCTGCGTTTCCTGGACGAAATTGTACCTCCCGACCAACTGACGCCCATACTTTAATCGGCCTGCGGCTTGCCGTGCCTTGCAGCACGTCCGGCACGGAGTAACTATCCGGCCAACCCATGTGGGTGTGGCACGGCGGTTGCCGTGAGGGGTTGCGGATGTGGTCGGGACGTCAGGGGGGAGTGCAGGTCAGGAGGTATTGTCCGGCTGCGCCATCTTCCACCGATCGGGAAGCAGTTCGGCGAGGCGGTTGGCGGGATGGGCGCTGATGCGCTCGAACACGTCGCGCAAGTACGCGAACGGATCGATGTGCAGCCGCTTGCAGGTGGCGGTAAAGCTGGTCAGGATGGCGGCGGTCTGACCGCCACGGTCACTTCCATACCAGAGCCAGTTCTTTCGTCCGACGGCAATACCGCGCAAACTGCGCTCGGCGCCGTTGTTGTCGATTTCCAGATCGCCGTCCTCCGTATAGCGCTTGAGAGCCGCCCAGTTGTTGAGCGCATATCCGATCGCATCGCCGATCGGGCTCTTGGGCAGGACCTGGGGTTGCTGCGCCAGCAGGTAGCGCTCCATGCCGTC
>JADFCW010000261.1 GCA_017161705.1 Candidatus Sumerlaeota bacterium
TTTCGAATCGCGGAAGTTCCGGTGCGCTGGATCAACTCGCCCGATACGCGCGTGCGGGCGCTGAGGGCTTCCCTGCAAATGTTTTTCGATTTGCTGCGATTGAGGCGAAGATTCAAACGCCAATAATCGGGTTGAGGGTCTCATGGCGACACGGATTGCAGTCATCATGGCCGGAGGCGCGGGCGAGCGGTTCTGGCCGCTCAGCCGCCGACATCGGCCCAAGCAGTTGCTTCGGCTGCTGGGGAGGCGGACAATGCTCGAAGAGTCCGCCGAGCGAATCGCCCCGCTGGTAGCGTGGGACCGTATCTTTGTGGCAACGGGCCTGGATCAGGCCCCTTATGTCGCGCAGGCGCTGCCGCAGTTGCCGCCGGACCACATCCTGCGCGAACCGATGGGCCGCGACACGGCGGCGTGCATGGCTCTGGCGCTGGCGTGGGCCGGCCGGCTGGGTGGCGATCCCACGATGGCGGTGCTGACGGCCGACCACTGTATCGGACGGAACGACCGGTTCCAGGCCGACTGCCTGATGGCGTTCGAGCAAGCCGAAGCGGAAAATGTGCTGGTGACTTTCGGGGTTCAACCGACGCGGCCTGAAACCGGATATGGATATATCCAGCTGGGCGCATGCACAGCGGAGCGGGATAATACATCGGTCTATGAGGTGCGTCGGTTTTGCGAAAAGCCCGATGCTGCCACCGCGCAAAAGTTTCTCGAGGCGGGCAACTATGTCTGGAACAGCGGCATGTTTGTCTGGCGCTGCTCCGTTCTGCGGGAGGCCATGAAGGCGCACGCGCCGTGGCTGAGCCGGGCGTCCGAGGAAATGGCCGCCGCCCTGGGACAGAGCGACGAGGTCGGGCGGCTCCAGGCAATTTTTCAGCGTCTGCCCAAAATCTCGATAGACTATGCCGTTATGGAACACGCGCGCAATGTGTGGTGTGTCCGCGCCACGTTCGAGTGGGATGACGTCGGCACATGGACGGCGCTGGCGCGGCATCATCCGGCCGACGCCGAGGGCAACACGGTGCTGGGCGAGGCGGTTCTTCTCCAAACTACGCGTTCGATCGTTTATAACAATATCGGTGATGCCCGCCCCGCACCTCTAGTTGCGGCTCTGGGCGTGTCCGACCTGGTGATCGTGGCATCCGACGATGCCATCCTCGTTTGCCGCCGGGATCAGGCTCACCGAATGAAGGAGATCGTCGAGCGGATCCGAACATTATATGGCGAGAAGTATTGCTGACCGAGGCCGAAGAAAAAGGACAGGATAAAAAAACACGAGAGGAGAAAGAGTGCGTTGCCTCTTTCTCCCCTCCGGACATCGCACAGTCGCCAGCATCAATCCTTGGCGTCCGGCACTTTGTGTTTGTACTTCTCCCCCTGGGTGTCGAACCATCCCGGTGCGGTGTAATCGCACGTCGGAGTGACGCCCACGGTCAGGGTAGCGGGGTAGTTTCCACCGCCGCGGCACCGCGGAGTCTTCTTGATGTACAGAGTTTTTCCGACCAGATCGGCCCAGGTCAGGGTGTTTCCGTCGCTCTTGTCATACTCGACGGCCCACTGATCCACTGCACCCTCGATCTTGATCAGGTTCTCCTGGCAGCTGGTGGCACGCGACACTTCGCGGGCGCGCATAAAGCCAGGGATGGCGATCGCGATAATGATGCCGATGATGGCCACCACGATCATGATCTCCACAAGGGTGAAGCCCTTCACGCGTTTACGCAACATCTAGTTCACCTCCCTTCTTTGCGGTATGGTTTTTGCAGTTGAATTGCTTTCTTCCTTATTCAGACGCGAACGGTATTGGGAAAACAGACTCGGATTTGCAAGTTTTTCTCAATAGTGCTCAGTAATTTCATGTTTGTAAAGATTGCCCCGTGTATTGAACCAACCGGGGGCCGTATAGGTGCAACTGGGAGCAATGCCGACGGTGAAAACCTTGATATAGTCGCCGCCCCCTTTGCACTTTGGGGTTTGCTTGAGATAGAGCGTTTTCGCCACCAGTGTGACCCAGCCGCCGGCAATGATCGCTCCGTCGGTCAGATCATTTTCCAGCGCGTAGCTGTCCACCGCCCCTTCGATCTTGATCAGGTTCTCCTGGCAGCTGGTGGCGCGCGACACCTCGCGAGCGCGCATAAAACCCGGAATGGCAATGGCGACAATCATACTAATGATAGCGATGACAATCATAATTTCTACCAGTGTGAATCCGGTCGCCCATTTACTGATGATGCAGCTCTTTTCCACGGTATTCTCCTTTTTTATGTATTGCAGCGTGGGAGTTCGAACTGCGAGCCAAAACAACCGCAAAGTCTGTGCCCAGACCTTGTGTTGCACCGGAAAGCCTAGGATTGCGCCATTACGTTTGCAATATGTCTTTATTTATCAACGCTTCATATGTGCTCCGGGCTGCCCGTGCAAATCAAACATAAAATAGAGAACACTGACCCAGAAACACAGAGAGGCGGCAAATGGGTAACGCGTTACACATTCTTGTCACCTTCGTTACCCAGCTTTTCATCCAGCAGACCGTAGCGAGTCATCTTGTTATGGAGGCTCTTGCGGCTGATGCCCAAAAGATCGGCGGCGGCCTGGCGCCGGTTGCCGCATTGGGCCAAAGCGCGAAGGATCAGTTCCTTTTCCGCCTGCGAAGTCAGAATTTCGATCTTTTGCGAAAGTGAAACGGATACGTCGTCGAACAGCCCCGACGGAAGGATGCGGCGATATAGATTGGGCAAAGGGGTATCATGCAGGTCGGTTTGCGGCTGGCAGATTTCCGGCGGGAGCCAACGCGTGCCAATTACCGAATCCTGCGTGAGGATGCAGGCGCGCTGGATGACGTTTTCGAGCTCGCGCACATTGCCCGGCCACGGGTATTTCAAGAACAGGTCCATGACTTCCGGAGCCACGCCCTTGATGGTCTTGTTGAACTGCTGGCTGTAAAGCGCGATGAAGTGCTCAACCAGGAGAGGAAGGTCTTCAAGACGCTTTCGCAACGGCGGAAGCGTAAGAGGGATGACGTTGAGACGGAAGTATAGATCCTCGCGGAACCGGCCCTCGGCCACCCGTTGTTCGAGATCGGCGTTGGTGGCGGCCAGTATGCGCAGATCCACGCGGATGGGTTTGGTGCCGCCCACGCGCTCGAACTCGCGCTCCTGAAGAACCCGCAGGAGTTTGACCTGAAGACTGGCCGACAGCTCTCCGATCTCATCCAGGAAAATCGTGCCGCGGTTGGCCAGCTCGAATTTGCCCGGCTTGGCCAGCACGGCGCCTGTAAAGGCTCCGCGCTCATGACCGAACAGCTCGCTTTCGAGCAGTTGCTCAGGAATCGCGGCACAGTTGACTTTGATGAACGGCATCGCGCGCCGCGGGCTGCTCTCGACGATGGCTTGGGCAACCAGCTCCTTGCCCGTTCCGCTCTCGCCCAGAATCAGAACGGTTACGTCCTGCGGGGCCACGCGCTGAATGAGATCATAGACTTCCTGCATGGCCCGCCCGCTGCCGACCAACGTGCCGTAATGGCGCGCCCTTTTGAGACTGGCCACTTGCTGCTGGAGACTTTCGATCTCGCGCTGCAGCGTGTGGCGCTCGAGTGCGCGTTTGACCACAATGCGTAATTCCGTGTTGTCAAACGGCTTGGTGAAATAGTCATAGGCTCCGGCGGCAATGGCCTGATGCGCAATGGCAGATGTGCCATGAGCGGCGATTATCAACACCGGCGTGCGGGGCCGAATCCGGCGGATACGCCCCAGCGCCTCCAGACCGTTCATGCGGGGCATCTTGACATCGAGGATAATCACATCAAAATCCTCGCGCTCGGCCATGGCGACAGCCTCATCGCCGTCGGCCGCGTCTTTCACCGTATAGCCTTCTTTCTTAAGGAGTTGACCCAGGGTGAACCGGACACCACTGTCGTCGTCGGCCACCAGAACACTGACCGTTTTCTCCAGCATGGCCTCAGATCCAGACGAAATGGCAGTAGGCAACCGCAGCGTTCTCGGACTGCCTTGGATGTGGGACTATTTGCCGATGAACTGCTCGATTTTTTCAACCAGTTTTTCCGGCTCGAACGGCTTGACAATATAATCTTTTGCACCGGCTTTCAGCCCGCGGTTGACCGACTCGACGTGAGCTGCCGCCGATAGGATCAGAATGGGGATTTTTGCCGTTTCCTCGTTCTCCTTCAACCGCCTGCAGACCTCGAAGCCGTCGAGCACCGGCATCATGATATCCAACAGGATCAAATCCGGTTTTTCCGTTCGGACCTTTTCCAAGGCGTCCAGACCATCAAAAGCCGTGACTACCTCGTAGCCCTGGGCTTCCAGAAACATCGCCACCACGGTCTTGATGTCTTCTTCGTCGTCGGCGAGGAGAATGCGTTTTTTTACCATCGGTTCCCTCTCCTTCTCGGATTTGTCCGCACACGCGGCTCTCGACACAGCCGGTCCCGGCACTCAGGAAGTGCTCACGGCTTTGGGAATATCCACAATAAAAGCATCCGTTTGCTCGGCGTTTTGGCGCAGATTCATGATCGGCAGAACCAGCCGGAACTCGCATCCGCCGCCCTCGAGGTTCATGGTTTCAATCCGACCCCCATGCAGTTCGGCAAAGGCGCGCGCAACATATAGACCGATGCCGCAGCCCCCGCTTTGGCGCGTCAAATGGCTTTCGCCCTGCACAAATTTGCGGAAAATCTGGTCGCGCAGGGCCGGATCAATTCCCGCCCCCGTATCCCGTACCGCCACATACGCTTCCTGTCGGCTCGCCCCTGTGCAAACAGTGACTTGCCCGCCCCGCGGGGTGAACTTCACGGCGTTTCCTACTAAATGGTCGAGTGCACGGGTGATTTTTTCTTCATCCAGGAGCAGTTCGACATCGCCGGTCGAATAGTCCTCGATGATCGAAAGACTCTTGGCCGCCGCCATATCGCGGACCCGCGCAACGCTGCGCTGTGCCACGTGCGACAAGGGAATCCGGCGCAGGGTCAGCGACGCCGTGCGGTTTTCGATGTTCACCACGTCGAGCAAATTGACAATCTGCTGCATCAACCGCTCGGAGTTCTGCTCGACAATCTTGAGCAGCTCGAGGTTTTCAGGGTCAAGGCGCTGCGCCAACTTCGTCCGCAGCAGGTGGGAGGCGCCCTTGATCGCCGTCAGCGGCGTGCGCAGCTCGTGCGAGACAATCGCAAGGAAGCTGTTCTTGGCCTCGTCTATCCGTTTTAACTCGTCCAGCTTATGGTGGAGCGTCATGTCGTGAATGACAAAAACCACGCCGCTGAGATTGCCGCGAGCCTCCCGGTAGAGCGGAGCGGTCGAAAGCGTCAGAGGCGTGGCGCCGGTTTGATCCAGAGCGGTCCACTCAACTTCCTCGTGGATGTGGCTGCGCTCGGCAAGCGTGCGCTCATAGAGGGTGCGAAAAACGGGCAGCACATCTGCGGGGACCACTTCCTCGATACGCCGGCCAAGGCAGCGCCCGCTTTCCACGCCCAAATAGTGCAGCGCCAGTTCGTTATGGAGAAGAATCACCCCGTTGGTATCTACGGCAATTACGCCGTCGCCGATGCCTTCGAGCACGTCGCGCAAACGCCGTCCCATGGCTTCGGCAGAGGCCAGAAGACGGGCGTTTTCGATGGCCAGGGCGATCAGGTTGGCCAGCGAGGTCACCATATCGAGTTGTTCGCGCGAGAAGGGCTCTCCACCGATGCGGTTGGTCACATTGACGACGCCAATCACCTGGCCTTTGCTTTTCATGGGAACGCACATAAAGGAACGGCACGTGTAGCGGCGCTGGCGTTCGGCATCCAGATGGGTGGAATCGCCGATTTCACGGACCAGCAAGGGGCGGCCGGAGCGCGCGACCTTGCCGGCGAAGCCCTCGTCCAGGCGCGTGCTGATGGAAGACCACTTTTCGCGCTCGATATCCGACGAAGCCGCCATGCGCAAAAGGCCGGCGGGGGCATCCAGCAGCATGATCGAGCACGCCTCGGCTTCGAGAACGTTGCGCAGAAGATTGACCGTGGCTTCGAGCGAGCGGTCCAGATCGGCCGGCGAGGCAAGGACCTCGCTGACATGGCGGGCCAGCCGAATCAGTTTTTCTGCGTCGGTTTTCTCCATTGCATCCATTAGCCGCGCTCCTTGAGGTTCTATACGGTTTCGCATGGCGCAATGCAAGACAATTATCTACGTCGGGCGGGTGGGAAGTCCGCTTGCGGCGGTGGGGCGCAAAAAACCATTGAAAACCGACAATCGCGGCCAAAGATCGTCTGCCGCATATCGAACGTGGAGAGAAAAAGTGACGGAACTCAGCACGCGATTCAATCCGGCTCCCATCGAAGAGAAATGGTATCGGTTCTGGGAGGAGTCGGGCTTTTTCGGCGCCGACCCTGCCGATCCCCGTCCGCCTTATACCATCAGCATTCCGCCGCCCAACATCACGGGTGTTCTCCACATGGGCCACGGACTCAACAATACGATTCAGGACATCCTGATCCGCTGGAAGCGCATGGCGGGCTTTGCGGCCCTGTGGGTCCCCGGCACCGATCACGCCTCGATTGCCACGGAAAACGTGGTCGAGCAGCAACTGGTCAAACAGGGAACGAGCAAACGCCAGCTGGGCCGCGAGAAGTTTCTCGAACGCGTCTGGGCGTGGCGCGAGCAATACGGCGGCACGATCATTCGGCAGCTCAAGCGTCTGGGCGCCTCGTGCGATTGGACGCGCGAGCGGTTTACGCTCGACCCGGGTCTTTCGCGCGCCGTGCGCACGGTCTTCAAGCGGCTCTACGACGAGGGTCTTATCTACCGCGGCAAGTATCTGGTCAACTGGTGCCCGAAACTGCGGACGGTGCTCTCGGACGATGAAGTCGAGCACCGCGAAGTAGACGGGCATTTGTGGTATATCCGCTATCCCCTGAAACAGATGAGGTCGGAGGGGTCGGACAAGCCGGACGGGTCGGACTACCTTGTAGTTGCCACAACGCGCCCCGAGACCATGCTCGGCGACACCGCCGTGGCTGTCAATCCGAACGACGAACGCTACCGTCATCTGGTCGGGAAAACGGCGGTCTTGCCGCTGATGGAGCGAGAGATTCCGATCATTGCCGACCCGTTTGTAGACCCGGCGTTCGGCACGGGCATGGTCAAGGTGACGCCCGCCCACGATCCCAACGACTTCGAGATGGGCCGCCGCCACAATCTCGAATTCGTCAACATCCTCAATCCCGACGGCACGCTGAACGAGAACACGAAGCAGTATGCGGGACTGGATCGGTTCGAGGCCCGCAAGCGCGTGATCAAGGACCTCGAGGCGCTCGGCTTGCTGGAAAAAATCGAGCCGCACCGCCACGTCGTCGGCCATTGCTATCGCACCCAGGATGTGGTCGAGCCGTATCTTTCCGAGCAGTGGTTCGTGCGGATGCGCCCCCTGGCCGAACCGGCGATTGCCGCGGTGCGCGAGGGCCGCGTGCGCCTCATCCCCAAATCGTGGGAGAGCACCTACTTTCACTGGATGGAAAACGTGCGCGACTGGCCGATCTCGCGCCAGCTGTGGTGGGGCCATCGCATTCCGGTCTGGCAATGCCGCGACTGCAGTAGGTTCAGTGTCACGGATCAGGAAACGCTCGATCGCTGTGCAAAATGCGGTTCGGCCAATATCGAGCAGGACCCCGACGTTCTGGACACCTGGTTTTCGTCGGCGCTGTGGCCTTTCTCGACCCTGGGCTGGCCCGAGGCCACGCCGGATTTGAAGAAGTTTTACCCGACGGCGACGCTGGTCACGGCGCACGAGATTCTCTTCTTTTGGGTCGCGCGGATGATCATGATGGGCCTGAAGTTCTGCGGCGACGTGCCGTTCCGCGACGTCTATATCCATGCCATGATCTTCGACGAAGCCACCCGGAAAAAAATGAGCAAGTCGCTCGGCAACATCATTGATCCCCTGGAGATGATCGAGGAGTACGGAGCCGACGCTCTGCGCATGACGCTGTGCGCCTACGCGATCCAAACGCCGGTGATTTATCTGTCGAAAAAGCGGTTCGAGGGCTATCGCAACTTCATCAACAAGTTGTGGAATGCAGCGCGGTTTGTGCTGATGACGACGGCCGA
>JADFCW010000262.1 GCA_017161705.1 Candidatus Sumerlaeota bacterium
GCGCGTCTCCGAAATATCCACTGGCGGATTCCATACCTGGTGCGACAGTGAAAACAATGGTCGAGACGACCAAAACAGGTCGTCCACGCAACGATACCCATGCACCGGCGCCACAGTCCCATAACCTCCCGGGATAACAACCTTTCCGGCTTTGATCCCTTTCCGTTTTGTTTCGTTCACACGCGAGCCCACGATGACTTGTGCGGCCCCGCGCCTTTATTCTGTCCGTATTCCGTATTCTACCTCACGCGGCCCATTCTCCGCCAGGGCCAGTAGATAAAGATCACCTTACCTCGAATAGACTCGATCGGCACCGGCCCGAAGTCAAGACTGTCCTCGCTGGTTTCCGTATTGTCGCCCAGAACAAACACCTGGCCGTCCCGCAGCGTTGTCCTGGTGAAGGCCCGGTCGTCGGGAATGGCTCGCGGACCGATTCCGGGCGGCGCCCATTCCACGCCGTCCACAAGAAGATAGTGCTGGTCCAACTCCACGGTTTGTCCGGCCATAGCGGCCACCCGCTTGGTCATCAGAAACGTGCCGGGAAACTGCGGGTCTTCGAGTGCCACCACATCCCCAACCTTGACCTTAAACCCGCATCCTTGCAGCACCAGCACACGGTCGCCTTTCTGCAGCGTCGGGGCCATCGAGTTCGAGATTACCTCGTAGCTGGCGATCCATTGCGTCGCAAAACTCAGATAGATCAGCAGGCACACAACCAACACGACGATGCTGGTCGCATAGCGCAGACGCGAAACTTTCCGCTTCGGTTTGCCTTCATCCGACATCCGCGCAATCCGCCCTCCTGCCCGTTTGCGCTGTGGTCTGAAGAAACTCTATGTCAGCATTATCCAAAAATTCAAGCTCTATGGCGCAGGGTTTGGCGCCCGGGGGCTCCAAACCGGATTTCGCTTGAGCCGGCCGGCCGAAATCGCCATATCAAAGGCGGCTATGCAAGGACCTCCGATTCTCTCGCAAAGGAGCATGGCAAAATGAACGGCAAAAAAATCGGCCTCTGGACAGCAATTCTATTGGCGGCAATCTGGTCGCAAGCCCCTTCGGCCGAGCGGCAATTCCGCCGCCTTTCCGTCCAGGACTACCGCGACAAAATGAAGGCCGGATGGATTGGCCAAATGGCCGGCGTCGGCTGGGGCGGCCCCACGGAGTTTCGATGGAACGGCCAGATTATTCCCGAGGACAGGGTGCCGGCGTGGGAGCCGCGGATGATCAATCAGTTCAATCAGGACGATATTTATGTCGAGCAGACCTTTGTTCGGACTCTCGAAGTCCACGGTCTCGATGTCTCGATCCGACAAGCCGGCATTGACTTTGCCAACAGCCGGTTTCGGCTCTGGCACGCCAACCGCGCCGGGCGCGATAATCTGCGCGCCGGCATTGCCCCGCCCGACAGCGGCCATCCCAAATTCAACCACCACGCCGACGATATTGACTATCAGATAGACGCCGACTACTCGGGCCTGGTGGCGCCCGGCTTGCCCAATGTCGCCATTGCCCTGGGCGAAAAGTTCGGCCGCATCATCAACTACGGCGACGGTCTCTATGGGGGCCAGTTTATCGGCGCTATGATCGCCGAAGCGTTCTTCCAGTCCGATCCCGTCAAGCTCGTCGAATTCGGCCTGACCGCCATTCCCGAAGGCAGCCAGTATGCGGAGTGCATCCGCGACACGCTGAAGTGGTGGCGTGAAAATCCCGACAACTGGGAGAAAACGTGGGCGCTCATCGAGGAAAAGTATAACAGGAATCCCCAGTATCGCCGTTTTTCGTGCGACAAAGGCCTGAAAAACATTGATGCCAAGATCAACGGCGCCTACGTTGTCATGGGGCTGCTCTATGGCCGCGGCGACCTCGACAAGTCTATCGTCATTTCCTGCCGGTGCGGCCTCGACAGCGACTGCAATCCGGCCAACGTCGGCGGCATCCTGTTCACGACGCTCGGCGTCTCGAAACTGCCCGACCGCTTTACGTCGGCTCTGGATGAAAGCCGAACATTCGAATATACTCCCTACACCCTTCCGAAACTCGTCGCCGCGTGCGAAAAGATTGCCCGCGAGGCGGTGGTCAAATCCGGCGGGCGAATCGAACGGGACGCCAGCGGCGAGGAAGTCTTCGTCATTCCAGTGGAAAAGCCGCGTCCCAGTCCGTTGGAGCAATGCTGGGACCCGGGACCTATCGCCAACAGCCGGTTCGCACCCGACGAGATGAAGCAAATCACTGTGCCCGCCGAAGAACCAAAAAAGAAGGAAGCAGCGCCGAGGAAAAAATAAACCGGCCGAAAACGCCAATGAGGCTGCAGCGGCAGGGGTGCCATAGTGCTGGCCCGAAAACCGTCGGGCTGCAGAGGGGCTTATGTTTGTCGGACTTATGGTGCGCTCAAGCGCGGGCTCTTTCCCGATAAATCGTCACCGACACATGATCAAGGATGCCGCCCAGCGGCACCTGCGGTTTTCGGACGGTTACTTCGACGGCTTCGATCATCGGCAAGGCATCGAGAATGTGATCGGCGATGTCCTGCGCCAACGCCTCGATGAGATGGTAGCGGCGCTTCAGTGTCATATTCGAGATGACTTGATAAACCTTCTCATAGTCCGCGGTGTCGCGCACGTCGTCGGTGCGGCCGGGACGGCTGAGGTCGAGCCAGAATGTGACGTCGAGATAAAAGCGCTGGCCGACCTGCCGTTCGGTCTTGGTCACGCCGTGATAGGCAAAAAAACTCATATTATGGAGCGTGATCGAATCGCGATGCGGCACGGAGTTCACGGTTTCTCCTCCAGACGGCCGGCGCGATAGAGGCTGATAAAATTCATGGCAAAACTGTCGCGGCCCAGCAGCAACTCGGCCGCGGCGATCTCGCTCATCAACACCGTGTCCAAGGGGTCTAGAATTGCCGCATCCAACCCCCGCGACATCGCCAGCGTCAAAAACGTTCGGTTGATCAGCTTTCGCGCCGGCAGACCATGGCTCACGTTGCTGATCCCGCCGCTGATATGCACTTGCGGGAAGGCCGCCCGGATACGGCCGATCACGTCCAGTACCGCAGGCGGAATGGCCGTGTTGGCGCCGGCGGGCCGCACCAGAGGGTCGGCGAAGATGTTGGCCGGCGCCACGCCGTCGCGCTCCAGCCGCGTGATCAGCTGCGACAGAACCGCATAGCCGCGGTCGGCATCCTCGGGCAGTCCTTCGTCGTCCATGCCCAAAGCGATCACGGGCGCTTGATGCTTGCGAACCAGCGGCAGAACGTCTTCATAGCGGCGGGCCTCGGCCGAGATGGAATTGATCAGGGTGCCGGGGCCAGCCAGTTCCAGAGCCGCGGCTAGCGCTTCGGGATTGGGACTGTCAATGCAAAGAGGCCGGTCGGTCACCTCGCGGACAGTGCGAACCAGCCACTGCATGCACTCGACCTCGTGGTCGAGCAGCGCGCCGGTATTCACGTCAATATAGTGCACGCCGGCATCGGTCTGGCGTCGCGCAAGGTCTTGAACGAAGGCGGCATCGCGGGTTTCGAGCGCGGCGCGCACGCGCTTTCGTGTGGAATTCAGCAACTCGCCAATGAGAATCATTTTCCTCTCTCCGCATCGAGATCAACGAGCCTGCATAACGCCGGAAGCCCTATCGCGGTTTTGAGAGCGCGTCAAGCCACAACGCGCTTGACGCCTCGGGGCCGTCCTGCCAGAGCAGTCATGGGCAGGGCTTGAAGGATATTGGATTCCTTTCGATTCCGCGAGGTGTGATCAATGCGCTGGTTCAATTTTGAAATCAACGGCACGCGGCGCCTGGGTGTCTCCTGGCATGATCGCTTACTTGATGCAACTGTTCTAACCGATCCGAGATTGCATCGGGTTCTGGATTATTTATTTCTTACAACCGAAGAGCGCAAAAAGATAGACGCAGAGGTCGAACGTCATGGGGATTGCATTCCACCGCTCGATCCCTCGCGTATCCGGTTTCTTTCCATTGCTGAGCCGGAGACAAAGTTTATGTGCATCGGCCAGAACTACGCCGACCACTGCCGCGAGCAGAATGTCGCGCCTCCGACCGCTCCGATTCTTTTCTGCAAAATGAACAACGCCCTCGCCGGCCACGGCGAAATCATCCCCGTTCCCGCGACCACCACATCCATTGACTTCGAGGTCGAACTGGCCGTGGTGATCGGCCGACCGTGCCATCGCGTCTCGCGCGCCGAGGCGCTCCAGTATGTCGCCGGCTACACGGTGGTCAACGATATCAGCGCGCGCGACCATCAGCGAAACGACGGCCAGTGGGTACGCGCCAAAAGCCTCGACAAATTTGGGCCCAATGGTCCCTTTCTTGTCACCCCAGAGGAGGTTCCGAATCCCCACAACCTGAACATCTGGCTCGATCTCAACGGCCGCCGCATGCAGCAATCCAATACTTGCAATCTTATTTTCGACATCCCCTATCTCATCGAGTATTACTCGCGCGATATTACCCTCCTGCCGGGCGATCTGATCTCCACCGGAACGCCGCCGGGCGTCGGCTGCTTCCGCAATCCGCCGGTGTTTGTAAAACCGGGCGATAAAATGGAGGCAACGGTCGAGACCGTCGGAACGCTGGTCAACTGGCTAGGACGGGCCAACTGAACCGGGCCGACGGACCGTCAAGCCTGCGCCGGCGGCGCGGCGTGGAGCTCGGCGCGCAACGCGTCGGCCGTGCGCCGGATGATTTCGCCGATCCCCATGAGCGGACCGAACGTGATGTATCGGCGCAGTTTGGCGACGGAGGGCACGCGGCGGCGCAGGTCCTCGAATTGTGGGCCGTAAATGGTCTCGTAAGGGGCGAACCGGATTTCCGAGCGGCTTTCGGTGATCTCGATGACGCATCGCGCCAGATCGGCGATCGCAATCTCTTCGTCGCTGCCGATGTTGAACACCTCCCCGGCGGCGCTCGGCGAGTCCATCAGATCACTGATCGCCCGCACCGTATCCGCGACATAACAGAACGACCGAGTCTGGCGGCCGTCGCCGTGCACGACCAGCGGTTCGTTGCGGAGGGCGCGCTCGATGAATCGAGGGATGACCATCCCATATTGGCCGACCTGGCGCGGGCCGACGGTGTTGAAAAGCCGCCCGATGACAACCGGCAGGCCGCGTTCGTTGAAATAGGCCAGCGCCAGATACTCGTCAATGGCTTTCGAGCAGGCATAGCACCAGCGCGGGCAGGTCGTCGGACCGAGGATCATATCGTCTTGCTCGGAAAATGGAACCTTGTCGCCCTTGCCATAGACCTCGGACGAGGAAGCGATAAAGACTTTCTTGCCCTTGCGGGCGGCGCGTTCGAGCACGATCTCCGTGCCCTTGATGTTGGTCTCGATGGTATGAACCGGCTGCTCGAAGATGAGGCGGACGCCGACGGCGGCGGCCAGGTGAAACACCACGTCGCATTGGTCAATCAGTTCCGCCATGAGGGCGGTGTTCATGATCGTTTCGATGGTGTAGGAAAAACGCGGGTGGCTTTTGAGGGCAACGATGTTGGCCATGCGTCCAGTCGAGAGATCATCAATGACATGGACACGGCGGCCGCGGGTCAGTTGTTCTTCAGCCAGATGGCTACCGATGAAACCGGCGCCGCCGGTAATGAGAACGTTCACGGAAGGCCCACCTTTCGTGCAAAAATCCGGCGGGGAGTGTGATGGGTTGTGCAAAAGGTTTCAAGTGGCAAGTGAACTGGACAGAATGAATGGCGGCGAGGAAGCGGACAGAGCGGACAAAGTCTTTCTGTCCATGCCGTCCATGCCATCCCTGTCGTAGACCTCGTTTGCTTCATCCTTCCTCCGCCATTTTCTCTTGACAAAAAAGCACGCTTTATTGGCAGAATCCTCTTTGCGCCTGTCGGAAAGGGGGTCTGGCAGGCTGTGCGTTTCACGGTGTGCCCATAGCTCAATTGGATAGAGCGAGTGGCTACGGACCACTAGGTTGGGGGTTCAAGTCCTCCTGGGCACGCCACCTCGCTTGAGGCGTGGTAAAGGCTCATGATGCGCCGCCTCAAAGTCTTTCCATCCCCCGTTCTTCCTGCAAATCTGCCGTTTTCCGGCTGGAGCGGCGGAGACCATTTTTCCAGAAAAAAGTCATCTTCGCGTCATTTAAGCCATGATGGGATGGCGCAGCATTTGTTTCTCCCCATCCCCGTGCGGAGGAGGACCCAATGCGTCGAGTCCAGGCGCTGACGGCAGCAGCGCTCCTCGTCTCGATGGGAACGGCGCGGGCGCAGTATATCGAGCCGTCGTTCATCGAGGAAAGGTCGCCGCTGGTCAGAGTGCTTTGGTTTCTCGGCCCCGGCCACTGACCGGCCTGTCAGGCTGCCATGGCGGCAGTGGGGCTGAAATCCAAAGACAAAAGCACGCGCGCCGAGACGCAGGAGCTCATCCCTCGGGCGCGAACGGGGGGAAGTAATTTGCCTGCTTCCCCGTATTTCGGCTCCGGTGTTCCATCGCGCGCCGCCGGCCATTCACAAACAGTCGAGAAAAAAACATCGCAGAAACCGCCGCCCAGCACACCGCTGAGGACGATTCGATTGCCCCACCATTTTATTGACTCCCGCGTCGGCTATCTACCCCGTCTATGATCGAGCCAGGCAACCCTTTTCCATGCAGAAGCGGACATCAGCACGGCCGGCCGTTTCGGGCCGGTGCGTGATCAGCAAGACTGTCGTATGGCCGCGCAGCGCCGAAACCGCGTCGAGAATGCGACGCTCGTTTTCGGCGTCGAGATGATTGGTGGCCTCGTCAAGAATCAGAAGCGTCGGCTTTCGCAGGAGAGCGCGGGCCAGTGCCAGTCTCTGGCGTTCGCCGCCCGAAAGCCGCACGCCGCGCTCTCCCACCACTGTTTCCAGCCGCTCCGGCAGCGCCGAAACAAAATCCTCTGCCGACGCCTGACGCAAGGCCTCCCACAGATCCCTTTCTCTTGCCTCGGGCTGCGCCCAAAGCAAGTTGGTGCGAATGGTGTCGTGGAACAGAAACGTGTCCTGCGCCACATATCCGATCTGGCGGCGCCACGAGCGCAGCCGCTTCGGCGTAAGCGGAATTTCGTCCAGGAGGATGCGGCCTTCCGAAGGGCGCAGCAGGCCGGCGATTAGATCGGCGAGAGTGGTTTTGCCCGCCCCTGAAGGACCGACGACCGCCGCAATCTGTCCCGCGGGCAGCGTCAGATTGATCGCGCGCAGAACCGGTGTTTGTTCGTAGGCAAATGAAACATTTTCGAGGCGAATGGCACGGCGCAGCACGGCCGGCTCTTCCTCGCGTTCGGGCAACAGCTCGGCCGCCGCCTCGCAGCGCGCCTGCAAACCGGCCACCACGGCATACGACGGCAGGAAGTTGGCCAGCGATTGCCACGACTGCTGGAGGCCGGAGACGCGCGGGAGAATCCGCGAGAACACAAACAAGAGCAGCAGAACAGTGGCCGTGGAAACTTTCAGGACCTCGAAGGCCACGAACACCACGACGCTTAGCACTGCAACCGCTCCAACGTCATAGACCAATTTTGCGGTGCTTTGGCTGCCCGTTGTATGCTGCCACGTCCGGCGAACAGCCTCGGCAAGACCGGCGAACTGCGCGGCATGACGATCCTCAACAGCCTGCGCGCGCGCAATTTTGATCGCGCCGAGATGTTCGGCAATCGCCGCATAGAGATTCTGCATTGCCGTGGAAAGGCTTTCGCCCGCGCGCCACGATCGCCGCATCGGGCCGCGAACCAAAACGAGGAGGAACCCCCCGCAAACAAACGCCAGACCGCTCATCGCTACAGAAAGGCGAAGGGCAAACGCCATATTGACAAGTGTGACCAAGGCCCTGGCGGCAATGTCCAACAGGAGATGGACCGCGGCGCCGACGCGTTCCATCTCGAAAGTCAGCGCGTGCGAGACGTCCGATGTGCGAAGCCGCGCCAGAAACAGCCAGTCGCTTCGCAAGATCGCATCGTGAAGCCGGCGGCGAAACTCCGCCACAACACGCTGCTGCAAGTCGGTGATCGCCACAGCCTGCCGGCGCTGCACATAGGCGTGAAACGCAATTACCGCCACATAGACGGCAAGCACCAGTGGGAGATTC
>JADFCW010000263.1 GCA_017161705.1 Candidatus Sumerlaeota bacterium
GGCATTCCGAGCGAGCCCAACCGTCCGGAGTTCAACCGGCCGGGGCCGATGCTGCCCGGCTGGCAATGGGTGGAGATCATGCCGGAACTGACGCGCCGCGCCGTTCGATATATCGAGGATGCAGCCAAAACCTCTCCGCGGAAACCTTTCTTCCTTTACTTCCCGCTGACCGCTCCGCACTATCCGGTCGTTCCGGCGCCGGAGTTCAAAGGCAAGAGCGGAGCCGGCGACTATGGCGACTTTGTCGTGCAGGTGGATTGGACGGTCGGACAGATTATGGCGGCGCTCGAGCGCGCCGGCGTCGCTGACAATACGCTCCTGATCTTTACGAGCGACAACGGCCCTGAAATCACCGGCGAGGTCAAACCGGGCGTCTATGACCGCGCCCAGATGTATGGCCACTACAGCATGGACGGTCTGCGCGGGGCTAAGCGCGACACGTGGGAGGGCGGACACCGTGTGCCGTTCATCGCGCGCTGGCCGGGAAAAACACCGGTCGGCGCTCGAAGCAGCGAAATCATCTGCCTGGTGGATTTCATGCGGACGGTCGCGGCGATCCTTGGCGCCCCGCTGCCCGACAATGCCGCCGAGGACAGCGTCAACATCCTTCCCGCCCTTCTGGGCGAAAAACACGACAAGCCGCTGCGCGAAGCTACAGTTCACCACAGCGCCAAAGGCACGTTTGCGATCCGCAAGGGCGACTGGGTTCTGATTGACGGGCCGACGGGCGGCGACAATCGCGAGCCGGAGTGGTTCCAAAAGGAGCGCGGCTATGTGCCGCATTCGGCGCCGGGCGAGTTGTACGATCTGCGGCAGGATCCGACGGAGCGCCGAAACCTTTACACGGAGCGCCCGGAAATCGTGCGGGAGATGAAGGATCTGCTCGAGCGCTACAAACGCGAGGGCCGCAGCACACCCGGTGCGCCGCAGCCGAACGATCCGCCGCGGGCGGCCTCGGCCTCGGTGGCCAAGGCAGGCACTGGCGCCAAGGCCGCGCGCAAGGCGAAAAAGTAGCCAAAGTGCGGTTCGCGTGCACCCGTGCTCTAATGTTGCCAGACGGGCATGCGGCATAAAAAGCAAAATATCGTTTCATAAAAAGGTTCCCCATGACTCATCGCATTTGTCGAATTCCCGGCGACGGCGTCGGACACGACGTCATGGAAGCGGCAACGATTGTTCTCGAGGCTCTCGCTCTCGACATCGAGTGGGTGGACGCCGAGGCCGGATGGTGCTGCTGGGAGAAATATCAGAACACAGTTCCGGCAGCCACATGGAAAGCGCTCGAATCCAGCCGCTGCTGTCTATTCGGGGCGATCACATCCAAACCCGGCATCCCCGGCTTCAAGAGCGCCATTCTGCAAATCCGCCAGAGATTCGACCTCTACGCCAATGTGAGGCCCTGCAAGGCCTACGCGGGAGTGCCGCTGAACTATCGCGACGACATTGACCTGGTCATCTTCCGCGAAAATACCGAGGACTTATACAGCGGAGTGGAGTGGAAGTCGCTGCCGGAGGAAATGTTCGAACTCCATCCAGGCCTGGAGCGGTTTCGCGGGCAGGAGATCGCCGGCTCGCTGCGGGTGTTCACGCGGCGCGGGTGCCGGCGGATTGTCCGCGCGGCATTCGAGTATGCCCAGCGCAAAGGGATCGAGTCCGTGGCGGCGGTTCATAAAGCCAACGTAGTGCGCGAGACCTGCGGGATGTTCCTCGAGGAGGCGCGGGCGGTCGCCAAAGAATTCCCCGGCATCGAGTTGCAGGAACCCAACGTGGATGCGATGGCCATGTGGCTGATCAAGCAGCCGCAGCTCTATCGCGTACTGGTGACGACCAACTTATTCGGCGATATCCTCAGCGACGAGGCGGCGCAGTTGGTCGGAGGGCTAGGGTTCGCCGCCAGCGCCAATATCGGCGACTCTTACGCGCTGTTCGAGCCGACACACGGGTCGGCCCCTAAATATGCGGGCCAATACAAGGTGAATCCGATGGCGACGCTCATTTCGGCCCGGATGATGCTCGAATGGCTGGGCGAGGAGGCCGCCGCCGACCGCCTCGAACGCGCCATCGCCAAGACGCTGGCCGAAGGCAAGGTCCGCACCTACGACCTCGGCGGCAGCGACTCGACGCTTGACGTGGCGCGCGAGGTGGCCCGCAATCTCGGATAGACGTATTCGATTGCGCTTGAAGTGGAACCGGCGCAGGGATACGGTCTGCCTTGATGTAACGATGAACCCGATCGAGGGTAAAGCGATTGAACAGCCTTTCCTATTCACAGCATGACGCCATCCTGCCCGTCCTTCGGGATTCCATAGGAAACAAACGATTTCTCCACGTGCTGGGCGCAATGCACTATGCGGTTGTGCTGGCTCGGCGATATGGGGAGGACATCGGCCGCGCCGCAACGGCCGGCTTGTTGCACGACTGCGGGCGGCTGCGCGAGGTGGCGCAGGTCGAGGCGGAGGCGCGCCGGCGGGGACTGGAACTGCCGCCCGACGAACGGCCGTTTCCGAAGATTTGGCATGCCCTGTTGTCGGCCGAAATTGCCGCGCACGATTATGGAATCACGGATGAAGGGATTCTGCGTGCCATCCGGATCCATTCGACCGGCGATGCGAGCATGTCGCGTCTGGATAAGATCATTTTCTTGGCCGATTATATCGAACCGACGCGCCGTTTCGAGGGTTTGAGTGAATTGAGGCGGCTGGCCGAAGAGGATTTGGATGCGGCATTTCGGCAGTCGCTTGAAAACAAAATCCGCCACATCCGCAGCCAGGGCCGTCCTGTTCATCCGCGGGCGCTGCGCGCCCTGGCCGATTTGGGAGGAGCCGTCTAGGAAGCGCGGTTACGACGAACACAGCCGGTCACGGACAGTGCAACGCACGCTTCCAGATTCCAGGAAAAGAAGGAAGATGCTTGCAACATCCGGCTTCCCAGAACATAAAGGGGGTGTTGCCCATACTTTCCGCCAGAGAAAAGGCACGCCGGATCGCCCGGATAGGCGACGAGATGAAGGCCACCGATATTGTGGTCCTCGATGTCAAACGAATATGTTCGTTTACCGATGTCATCGTGCTCTGCACGGGCACAAGTCGCATTCACCTACGTGCAGTGGCCCACAAAGTCGAGGAGACTTTGCGAGCGCGGGGAATTCGCCCCCTTTCGGTGGAAGGCGTAGACAATACCGGGTGGGCCGTGCTGGACTACGGCGATGTGGTCGCGCACATTTTTACGGACGAGAGCCGGCGATACTACAACCTCGAGCGATTGTGGGGCGATGGCAAGCCGGTGGAATGGCGGCGGGCGAAACGCCCGTCAGCGGCGCGAAAAAAAACCGAAATCCGCTCTTGACGCGTCCGAAAGGGCTTAGATAGGCTTGACAGCGACGCGATAGTCGCTTGGGGAAACATTCTCCAAAAAGACTTGTTTTTGTGGAAAGGCAAGGCATTTCGGCGCCGCGTCAGCAACCATGCACACGCGAGAGGAATGAGAATGTTGAAATTCAAGATCGGAGAAACCGTGGTGGAACCGACACTGGGCATTTGCACGATTGCCGGGGTCAAGCGCATGACCATTGACGGCAAGGTGTCGGATTTTTATATTTTTGAGGCCGGCAATGCCAAGGTCCTCGTGCCGCGCGACCAGGTCGAAAAACGCGGCATCCGCAAACCCATGAGCAAAGAGGAGGTCCGAAAAATCGTCAATTTGCTCAAAGTGCCGGTTTCGCCCAGCCGCGAAGATGCCAAAATGCAGTACATGGGCTACCGCGAGATTATGAAAAGCGGCGATCCTGTCCGCATCACCAAATTGCTGCGCGAACTCTACACCCTCGAACAGTCCGACGAACTCAAGGGCAAAGAGCGCGAAATTATGGAGCAGGCCAAAAAGTTCCTCGTGGATGAGATCACCTACATCAAAGGCGCCTCGAAAACCGCGATCTCCGAGCAAATCAACGAAAGTCTGCGCCAGATGTACAAGAAAAAGCTCCAGAAAGAACGCGCCAAAGCCAAAAAGCCCGTCTGAACGGATTCCCACAACACCACGGAAGGGTTTTTGGAGACACGCCTGCGAACCGGTGTTTCGCAGGGCGCCCGTTTGCGCGTCCGACAGCATACGGGACAGTAAAGTTGACGGTAAACGTGTTTCGGCTCATAAAAACAAACAGAAAAGAAACAGCGCGCCCACGCCGCGAGAACGCCGGTAGAGCGCGGAAAAAATCCGAGGTCTGACAGACACATCCCGCAGAGAAAGGATATTCCCCTTTATGCCGCGCATCGTAATGATTGACGATGATCCTGACATCGTGGCCCTTGTCAAAGCCACGCTGAAGAGCCGCGGTTACGAGGTTCAGTCGGCCGCCGACGGCGAGGACGGTCTTCGCCTGATCCGGTCGGTCAGGCCCGATCTAATCATTCTCGACCTGATGATGCCGCGCGTGTCGGGTCTCGAACTGGTCCGCCGCATGCGCGAGGAGCCGGAATTGAAAGACATTCCCGTCGTAGTCCTTTCGGCCATCGGCGAAAAATCCGACAAGCCCGAAGAGTTTTGGCGCGCAGGGCTAGGCGCCGAGGACTTTATCAGCAAACCCTTCGAACCACTGGCCCTGCTCGGCCGCGTCGAATGCGTTCTTCGCCGCAAAGAATACGTTTCGACCCACAACGGCGAGGGCGGCCCGAAAGCCGCAAACGGAGCCGCAAAGATCCCGCGGGTTTCGCTGGCCAACGCCACGCCCCGCGAAATCGTCCGCTGCTTCATCGAAGCCTGGAATGCCCAGAACTTTGGCGACGAGTTCGCCTGCCTTGCCGGTCCCATGCACGGCGGCATTCCCCGCGATGAATACATCCTCCGCCGCCAGCAAGCCTATGCCGAGGAGGGCGCCTCGCCCCATCGCCAGCGTCTGGCCTCGGTGATCGAGGAAAAAATCAACGGCGCAACGGCCCAGGTGCTGGTCGAGCGCGAGGATGCCTACGGCACCCGCCGCACTCGGCGCCGCGAGCAATATACCCTCTCCAGGACCCCTGACGGCTGGAAGATCGCCGCCGTGCGCATCGTAGCGAAGTGAACCAAATATCGGGACAAATGCCTGCCGAAAACCGCTACGCTTTTGCACTCGCATAGCCGCGATAGCGTCCGTAGGCTTCCTGCATGCGGGTGTAGGCCTCGGGCGTGCCGTCGTATTCGACAAAGGCGCGGACAATATCCACAATGTCCTCGTCCTCGGGCGGCTTGAGGCCGAAGTCTTTTTCGACGTCCACGATCGCCGCCGTCAGGCCGTATTGCATGGCCAGATGGACATAGGCGCGCAGGACGCCGATCTTGCGTCCGGCGGGAAAATCGCGCGTCAGGTTGCTGATGCCGAGGATAGTTCCGACGCCCTTCATTTGCGGGTCCTGCATGATGCGGCGCATGGCGTGGAAGCTGCAATAGCTGTAGCCGGGGCGGTCGAAGCACGAGAACTCGACGGCCAGCGGCATAACGGTCGTGTCGAAGAAAATCTGCGAGGGTTGCAGGCCGCGCCGCGTCGCCTCGCTGTAAAAGCGCCGGGCGTTATCCAGCATCTGCTCCGGCGTCACATATTGACCCAATGCCTTGGTCGAAAGCGACGATTCCATCAGCATATAGACGACGTTGATCTTGCCGATGTCCAGAAGGCTCCAGAACGATTCGAGGTTTTCGGCATTGGCCGAATTGACCAGCGGCGGGCGCGCCGACGGCCCGGCCAGCCGGTAATACTCCTCGACGCCCGCCCGCAGCACCGCCACATCGGAACTGTCCACGCAGGGCGGGACGCCCTCGCCGTGCTCCACGATCAGGCGTACGGCGCCGCGCATCAGTTTCGAGGCCAGTTCTGTGTCGCCTCCGCCTGCATCATCCACGTTGCAGTCGAGATAGTCTGTACCTTTGAGAACCTGCGACTCGACGGCGGCGCGGACGTAGCGGACGCCCGGATTGTCGGGCGCAAAATCCGCTCCGGCCTCCTTGATCCTCTCGAACGCCCGCTTCACCTTTGAGATCGTCGTGTGAATCTGCTCGCCGACGAGAATCAGCGGATTGCGCCGGTGGTGGTCCATCGTGAGGAAAAAATTCCGGAAGGAGGACGTGTGAAGCAGTTCGGGGGCTTTGGGCGGATTGACCAGCCGGCGCAGGGCTTCGAGGTCGCCGCCGAAGAACCGCGCGGCATCATAGACATGGCGCGAGGCGCACAGTTTGCTGGTATCCACGCCGCACCGGCCGTCGGCGGTCGAATCAGCGCAAGGCACATTGGTCAAGCCCTTGGTGCATTCGCCCATAAGGCAGACAAAGAAATTTTCGGGCAGGAAACAGTCGCCGCATGACTGGCACTTGGCAGCCACGCGCTTCAGCACCGTTTCGAGCAGATAGAGCGCTTCGTAAGGAACGCCCCGGCCTTCCTTCATGCCGGGAAGACGTTGAAGCAGGCCGCGCATCAGCTTGTAGCCGGGCGCGCTGGGTTCGAAGAAAAAGTTGTGCGTGCGATGGAGCGCCCGCCGCCGCCATTGGGTGGCCGGCTTGCGCAGCGGCGTCGGATTGCCCTGCGGGTCGTAGAGATAAAACCGGTCGCCGGTTTCGGGCGGGAACGACAGATTGTCATAATAGTTGCGCCACCTGGAGCCGATGGCCTTGGCCCGCTCGATGATTTCGACGGCGAGGGCAAAATCCTCGACGTTGCCAAGGTCCACGCCGGCGGCGCCGAGATCGCGCCACATAGCGGTCAGTTGCGCGCAGCGCTCGATCCATTGGTCGCGGTGTTCGCCGGCTACGCGGTGGTAGAGCGCTTCGCTGACGTAGCAGCCGGGGAGTTTCTCGTGACGCATGCGGCGTGCTGCCGGCTCGGTCAGCAAAAACACATTGCCGACCACCGGCACGTTCAGTCCGCGCTCGCGGAGAAAGCGGAAAAAGTCTTCCACTTTTCGCGGATCGTAGATCAGGTTGGTAATGATAAAACCTGCGCCGCCGAATCGAATCTTCTTCTCGACTTTGAGAAGCTGTTGGATGCACGTCGCTTCTTCGTATTTGGCCAGACCGACGGCCGCGCCGGTGAACAACACCGGCGCTGCGCCGTCCGCTCCCGCCGCCAGCCGCGCGTCGCTGTTCATTTTGCGGATCAGCCGCAGCACGTTCAACGAGTCCATCTCGAAGACCGGCCGCCCGACCAACGGCTTGTCGCCCGTGACCACGAAGCAATTCTCGATGCCGTGGGAGAGAAACCCGCGAAGAAATGTCTCGAGCTCCGATCGGTTCATTCCTTTCGCGCTGACGTGCGGCACGAACGCCAGGCCCTGCATTCCGCCGGCGGCCAGAACGTGCGCATACACATCCGACGGCGAGGCGGTGACCACGCCGCTGGGATTGTGCGTCACGGTCACGGCGGCGAATTCGGTGTTGCGCCAGGCCGGCTTCTTCGCCGCATAGTCGGACAGAAATTTGAGCAACTTCTGCGGCTTCTGTCCCGCCGGACAGGTGAACTCGACCACCACGCTCAGGCGTTTTGGATGGGTCAGCCGCTCGTGAAAGGAAAGGTCGGACATAGGCAGTCTTTCCGTTGGATAAGATAGATAAGGCGCGCAGACGGACTCTTCCGTCGCGCACAGGCCCAACGCGACGGATAAAACATGCGCCGGCGGTGGTCAAGCACAACGAATATAAGGTTGTGCAACAACACTGTATTCTCATGGATCATGGACAAGATGCCCGTGCTGCATTGCGTTAGATAAAAATTGACTTTCGGCATCTGCGCGCTCATGCCATCTGTGCAGGGACGGGCGCACCGGCACGCCTCTGCATCGTTATGAATTGGCGTGCGGAAAGGCGGTTTTCGTTATGCGTTCAATCTCCCGTTGCCGCGGGCTTATCATCTTTGCGTTTTGTCTTCTAGCCGCGGCTTTTCGGCCGCAAGCCGCCACTTACGAAGTGCTTCAGCCGGGCCTTTTCACCGTGGGCAACGGCTGGGTGTTCGACTCGGTGTCGGGCAGCACAGCGTTTACCACCACCTGGCAGGTGCTGCGCACGGAGACCGTGGGCACCACGCCGACCGTGGTCATCCGCGAGGATGCGCAGCCCT
>JADFCW010000264.1 GCA_017161705.1 Candidatus Sumerlaeota bacterium
GCGGCGAGATTTTCAACACCGGCATCAGCACCAGCGGCAGAAGCGATGTCGCCGCCAGCGGAATGGCTTCGGTCATCCACCATGCGGCCATGAGTGCGGCAATCGCAGCCATGCGGTGAATACGCGGGTCAGGACCGAATCGCACGCAAAGCAGAAGGGCGAACAAGACAAGTCCAAGGATCAAACCGATCTTTTTGTGAAGTTCGCCGGACTGGACAGGCTGCATAAGAATCTGGATGTCCTTTTACCGATTCGGCAATTCCGTTACGACTCGAAGCATCACCGGAAAATTTTATCATTTCAACGTCAGCACAGCACAGCCCGAGATCTCGCTGCGCTTGAGGCGAAGCAGCGCCTCGTTGGCCTGCTTTAGAGGGAACGTCTGGACTTGGGTTTGAATGCGAATGGCGGCGGCGATGGCGAGAAAATCCTCGGCATCGCGCCGCGTGCTGTTGGCCACCGAGCGCACGACGCGCTCATCGTAGAGAAGGGCATACGGTGTTTCGGGCATCGGCGACATGTGGATGCCGGCCAGAGCGAGTGTAGCGCCCTTGTCCATCGCGCGCAAGGCCAGGGGAATCAATCGGCCGGCCGGAGCGAAGATAATCGCGGCGTCCAGTTTGGCCGGCGGTATTTCTTCCGCGCGGCCTGTCCATGCCGCCCCCAATTGCTGCGCGAGCCGTGCATGGTGCTCGCTTCGCGTGAACACATAGACCTCGCAGCCCCAATGGCGCGCGACCTGAATGGCCAGGTGGGCTGAATTGCCGAAACCATACAACCCCAAACGGCCGCCGCGTTCTGCGCCGCACAATCGCAGGGAGCGAAAGCCAATGATTCCGCCGCACAGCAATGGAGCGGCCTCGACGGCTGTCATGTTTTCCGGGATCGGATAAGAAAAATCGGCGCGCGCCGTCATGAACTCCGCGTAACCGCCGTCGGCGTGCAGCCCGGTGAACTGCGCGCTTTCGCAAAGATTCTCGCGATCGGTCGTGCAAAACCGGCAGCGTCCACAGGTCGAATACAACCATGGAACGCCCACGCGGTCCCCGACGCGAAATCGTGTGACGCCCTCTCCGACCGATTCGACGCGACCGACTACCTGATGGCCGGGGATGATCGGCAGTTTTGGCAGAGGCAACTCGCCCTCGACCGTGTGGAGATCGGTATGGCAAACGCCGCAGGCCTCGACGGCGATCCGCACTTGGCCCGCTCGGGGAGACGGCCGATCTGCCTCGCGCAAGA
The DNA here is from genome assembly GCA_017161705.1 of Candidatus Sumerlaeota bacterium. GTDB lineage: Bacteria > Sumerlaeota > Sumerlaeia > JADFCW01 > JADFCW01 > JADFCW01. The sequence continues at coordinate 1,243 of JADFCW010000264.1, forward strand.
CCAGAGGGTTGGTTTCCGCCGAGCGCGCTTGTTCAAGAACCATCGCTTGCATTGCCGGAACAGATTTCTCCATTGGATCACACCCTGTTTGTCCTTGTTCTTTGCTCGTGGTGCTTCTGGTCACACTTGAAGAAATCCACCGCGGCCTGCGGCCGCAACCAAAGGGTCTTCGCAGGACGGCCGGATCTCAAGATGGAATATTCCAGGGCGGCCGTAAACGGCGGGGCAATCGTTTGTCGTGCGATGAAGCAGGACTGCAAAGCGGCAGCGTGGCAGCCGCAGTCCAAAACGTTTGCTTCGCAAACTTCTGATACGGCAAAGCGAACTGCTTCCCCCTTGGAGTGCGGCAGCCATGCTGCCGCTTTCGGCCGACAAGTTTCGACGCACCGAACGCGTCCTGCAGCCATAACCACACGCGGGATGCGCAAACATGGGATGCTCAATAAAGAGGTATGCATTTGGGCTAGAACTCTAAACGAAAGAATTCAATTTGTTACACTTGCGAACCCCTAAAATAGGCACAAGGATTTTTTGCGGGGTATCGGGTTTGAACTTCATACGACAAACCGAAGTTTGCCTAACGGGCTGTTGGGATCAACAAAGAATTCGAGGGATGCCTCGCTCGTGATCCGGCCCCATTCGAACATATCGCGGATGACCGGACAGGCCGCTCAGGCGGGATTCGCGGCAACGGCAAGGGCGGGCGAGGCCTCCTCGCCGAAATCACTGGACAAAACGATTTGCCGGATCCCAAAAAGACCCGTAGCGGACAGAAGCGGGACTTCTTGAAATGGGAATGTCGGACTTCACATCGAAAGAGTCTTCTATGAGTGTTTGACTTTTTCCCGGACCGAACAGCCGGAGGCCCGCGAAGAGTGATTCAGATGATCGCCAAAAAACGATACGCCTAAGGTTGATAGCCTCCATGGCCGAGCGTCAACCGCCGCCGCGTTTGCCACCAGTTGTTTCGCCGACCGTAGTGATTTTCGGTTTGGCTTTTGCCGTGCGCGCGGTTTTTCTGCTGCAATCGCTCGAGTCGCCGTATTTTGGCGCGCCGTTTCTCGACGAGCAATACTATTACGAGTGGGCGAAGCGTATTGCCGGCGGGCGCCTGATCTCCGACCATGCTTTCTTCCGCGCCCCTCTGTATGCGTATCTATTGGGAGCACTGTTTGCGGTCGCCGGTCCGAATTACTTTCTGCCCAAATTGCTTCAACACTTGCTGGGCAGCGCCGCGGCGGTGTTGGTCTTTAAGATTGCGGACCGTTGTTTCGATCGGCGCGCTGCCTGGATCGCCAGCGTGCTGGCCGCCCTGTATCCCCCGCTGATCTTTTTTGAAGGTGAGCTGCTCGACATCTCGCTGCAATGCTTTTTCTATCCGGCGCTGATCCTGATCGGTCTGAAGTCGCTGCGCGATCCGTGCTGGCGATGGACGGTTCTGTTCGGCGTCGCGGGAGGGGCGGCCGCCATCGCACGGCCCAACATCCTCTTGTTGATTGCCGGCTGGCTAGTGTTTCAGATCCTCTTGCGGGAGCGTTGGGGCGGGTGGCGTCCCGCGCTCCTGCGAGCAGCGGCTATTGCAGGTTTGCTGGGAGGGTGGATGCTGCCCTGCCTGATCCACAATATCCTGGCCGACCGCTCATGGGTTCCGATTTCTACCTATGCCGGCATCAACTTCTATCTCGGCAACCGCAGCACTGCCGACGGCTATACGGCGAGCACGCCCCGCCGCTATGAGTTCTTCGGCGACTATCAGGATTCGGTCGAATTGTTTGCACGGCGAAAGGCCGAACAAATCACCCGGCAAACCATGAATGGGGCGGCGGTTCAGCGGTATTGGATCCGCCGAACGCTTCAGGAAATCAGCGCGTTCTTGCCCAACACCGTTCGCTTGCTTCTGAAAAAAGTTGTTCTGTTTTGGAACGGCTATGAGATCCGGAACAACAAAGACCTGTATTTTGCGCTGCAATTCACTCCGGCGCTCGATTGGATTCACCGGGTTTGGAATTTCCGTATTCTGGCGCCTTTTGGTATGCTGGGCATCCTGCTTGCGATGCATCGGCGGCGCACGGCTGAGACGACATGGCTGGCGCTTGGGGTCGCTGCGCACATGGTCAGCGTGGTGATTTTTTTTGTCTGCGACCGCTATCGCCTGCCCGTCGCACCGATGCTGATCGTCTTTGCCGCCGGCGGAGTCGGCATAATGTGGAGATGGCTGGAAGAAAAAAGAATGCGGGAATTGGGCGTGGCGGCCGGCGCTTTGGCGATTCTCGCCGTGCTGGTCAACGTCCCCTGGTTCGACATGTCGCCTGCTGTTCCCCACAAGGACCTCTGGAACGTGGCCAATTGCCTGAAGGCCAAGGGACGCCTGGACGAAGCCGAGCAGTGGTATCTTCGTTTTCTCGAGGTTAATCCCGATTTTTCGGACGGCTGGAACAACCTGGGCGAACTGTATGTCCGCCGGAAACGTTACGATCGCGCACTCCCCTGCTTCGAGCGGGCCGCGCGACTGGACAGCCGCGCGAGCGTCCCGCTCAACAACGCCGGCTATTGTTTGTTGAAAATGAACCGCGCCGCCGAGGCGCTTACCGCCTACGATGCCGCTGTAGAGGTCAATCCCGAAAACCGGCTGGCGCGCAACGGTCGGGCTGAGGCGTTGGCTGCACTCGCCCGCTACGACGAGGCCTTGATCGAATGCGATGCCCTTCTTTCGCAAGACCCCGATTTTCTTCCCGCTCTGTGGACCAAGGCGGCTGTGTTGGCGCGCATGGGAAAGGCCGACACCGCACGCGACCTGGCGCAGCGCGCCCTGCAACTGGCCTCGCCGTCCGCAGCCGAAGAGATTCGCAACGACCCTGCGTTACGCGGCGTATTGGAATAAAAAGGCCCTTGGGGTTTTTACAACGTCCCCGGGCGTTTGCGCAAATACCAAAAACTCTTGACAGGGAAAAGGGCGCACTCACAATTGCGCCCTTGAATTGCGGTTTGGCGACTTGCCAAACGCAAAAAATTCTTATCAAATGGCCATATTCAGGCAATCGCCTGCCCTGGAGCGACGGCGTGCGTTGCCAGAGGGTGAGGTGTGGTATGATCAAGGCGCGATCGCTGACCAAAATCTACGGCACCACCACCGCCATTGCCGGTCTGACGTTCGATCTGGAGGCCGGGGAAGTGTTGGGATTTCTGGGTCCTAACGGTGCGGGAAAAACTACCACCATGCGCATTCTGACTTGCTACATCCAGCCGACCGAAGGACAGGCGGAAGTGGCGGGCTTCGACGTGGCCACGCAATCGGCGGAGGTGCGCCGCCGCATCGGCTACCTGCCCGAAGGCGTCCCTCTATACCACGATATGACCGTGCGCGCTTATTTGAAGTTCATGGCGGCAGCCAAGGGCTATGGACGAGCCTTGCGTAACGAGTATGTCCAAAACGCCATGGAGCAGACGGGCATCACCAACGTGGCCGGCCGTTTGATCGGCCACCTGTCCAAAGGCTATCGTCAGCGGGTGGGACTGGCCCAGGCGATTCTGGGCGATCCGAAGGTGCTGATTCTGGACGAACCGACAATCGGCCTCGATCCGGCGCAGGTGCATGAAATCCGAGAACTGATCAAGCAAATGGCTCACAAGCGAACGGTGATTCTCTCGACCCACATCCTGCCCGAGGTGAGCATGACGTGCACGCGGGTGATCATTATCAACCGCGGTCGCATTGTGGCACAGGGGACACCGGAGAAGCTGACTAGCGAGTTGCAGAGCGAAGGGATGACGCGCGTCGTGGCGAAAGGACCGATCAACGACATGCGGGTCAAGTTGGATGCGCTGCCCGGCGTCACCGGGGTTTATGTCAAGAGCAAGCCGGATGGCAATGTGGCGGAGTTCGAGATCAAGTCGCGGCGCGGCGCCGACGTCCGTTCGGCCGTGGCTTCGGCCATTGTCGGTTCGGGCTGGGAATTGCTTGAACTTCACAGCGAAGGAATGACCCTGGAGGAGATTTTCCTCAAGGTAATTGCCTCGGAAAAAGAGGTGCAGGAATATGCGGCTTAGTTTTGCTCCCGTGTATGCGCGCGAATTGCGCGGCTATTTTCAGAACCCGGGCGTCTATGTGACGCTGGCGGTTTTTCTGGGCGTGTCGGGTCTGCTGGTCTATGGAACCGTGGCGGAGTTCACACGATTCTGCATGAGCCAGCGGCTGCGGATCCAGTATGGTATGCTTTCGATGAACTACACCGAATGGGTGGTGTCGAACACATTCGGTCTGATCAGCTTTCTGTTTCTTTTCGTCATTCCGATGCTGACGATGCGATTGTTTGCCGAGGAAAAGAAGACAGGGACGTTTGAACTTCTGGCCACCTGCCCCATCAGCGACTGGGGCCTGGTGCTGGGCAAGTATTTCGCGGCCATGACGGTCGTGGTGGTGTTTATGATCCTGTCCGTGGGTTTTCCGATCATCCTCAGCCGATTGGGACAGACGGAATGGAAGATCGTGGCGTCCGGCTATGCGGCATTGTTCATGGTGGGATTGGCGTGCACGGCGTTTGGGACATTTGCCTCGACGCTGACCGAAAATCAGATCATTGCCGGGGTGGTTACTTTCTTCGGTTTGCTGGCGTTTTACCTGATGGATATTTTCGGCGTCGGCAGCATGAACTGGCTCAGCGAAGTATTGAACACGTTATCCATACGCGCGCACATGGAGCGCTTGATTCGAGGACGCGTCCTCACCGACGACCTGGTCTACTTTGTCTTGTTCGCGGTTGGCTTCCTCTTTCTCGCCAACTATGTGCTCGAATCGCGCCGATGGAGGGTATGAGCAATGGATAGTCTCCGCAAGACGCTGCCACTGATAGGCCTGGCGTTGATGGCCGCCGGTCTGGTGATCTTTGGTGTTTTCCATTCGGGAACATTCAGTGTGACGGAGTTTCAGGGGGAAACGGGAAAATACATCATCGCGGCGCTGGTGTGTTTCGGCGTCGGCGCGCTTTTCGTATTGCTTGGTTTTACCTTCCACGGCATCGGCCCCAACTTCAAATATTATCTCAGCTACACGCTGACGGCGATTTTCGTGTTCGGTTCTCTGGTGATGCTCTACCTGATCGCGCATTTGCATTCGAAGGAATTCGACCTGACCGAGCGCAGCGTGTATTCGCTGCACCCGCGCACGAAGGAGTATCTGCAAAAGCTCGACAAGGACATCCACATTACGGCATTCCCGGCCGTGAACATGAGGCGGGAGGTACAGTCGTTTCTCGACCGATATGCGCGGGCCAGTTCGCGCATCCGCTATGAAATCCGCGATCCGTACCGGGATGTAAAAATCGCCAAGAAATATGCGGAGAACATTACGCCCGGCGATATCTTCATTTGGACGGGCACACGGGCGGATGGCGACAAGCCGGCGTCGGCCGACTTCCGCGAAAAAAAGATCAATGCCTTCAGTCCACGCGATCTCACCGAGGCCAGACTCACCAATGCCCTGGTCGAGGTCATGCGCCCCGAAAAAATCCACGTTTATTTCATGCAAGGCCACGGGGAGACGCCTCTTGAATCGCCCGGCGGCATGATGGGCATGCAGGATGAAAACACACAAAGTTATTCCGCGGTGCAAGACCTTCTCAAAGACGATATGTCGTTCGAGGTGAAAACGGTCACGCTCGCCCGCACAGGCTTCGTTCCGGATGACTGCTCCCTGCTGATCTGTGCCGGTCCTCAGGCCGATCTCCTTCCGCTCGAAGCGCAGGCCATCGCCCGCTATCTTGACGGCGGCGGCCGCGCGCTGTTTCTGCTGGATCCTAACGACCGACCCCGGGTCAGTTTCCGCCAATGGGAGCAATTGCTGGCGCGCTACGGCGTCCGCATTCAGCACGACATGGTGCTCGAGCACAACATGCTGACGCAGTTGACGGGCAATCCCACGATGCTGCTGGTCAGCCGCTTTGGCAGCCACGCCACGGTTACGAACCAGAGCGAGATGATCCAAATGGCGACGGTGCGGACGGTGGCGGCAATGGAAGATCGGCCCAGTTCGGTTACTGTGGATGAGTTGATGTATTCCAGCGATCGCAGTTGGGCGGAGGACGTCGAAAAGTTGCGTGGCCGCGAGGTTACGCTGCCCGAGCCCAGCCGGATGAAAGAGCAGCCGCTGGGCGTGGCTGTGTCTGCGTCGGTGGGCGGCGCCGACAAGGAGTTGCGGATGGTTGTTCTGGGCGACTCGGATGTGTTTGAAAACCGTTTCTTTTCCAACACCGCCCGCGTGCTGATCAATCTGGTCAACTGGCTGGTGGCCCGCGAAGACTTGATTGACATTCCTCCCAAGCAGATGCCCGACACGCCGGTTTTCCTGACGGCCGTTCAGCTGCGCACGGTCTTTACCTTGCTGGTGTTGGTCATTCCCGGCGTGATCTTCTTCAGCGGCGTTGGGTATGTTTTGGTTCGGAGGCGAATCCGATGATCTGGAAGAAGACACTGACTTCGATGATCGTATTTATTGTGCTCGCCGGCATTTATGTCGGCGACCGGTGGTGGGTCGAGCAAAAGCGCGCGGCCAAGGAAATGAGCGAACGGGCCTTCCCCGTCAAGCGCGAAGACGTTTTCGAAGCCACGGTGGTCACTCCCACCGAAATTATCACGGTCAAAAAGGAAAGCGGCGACCGCTGGGTAATGACCCAGCCGCTGAAAACCGCCGCCGACAAGGACGCCATCGAGGTAATTCTCGGCAATCTCCTGCCGGCCAT
>JADFCW010000031.1 GCA_017161705.1 Candidatus Sumerlaeota bacterium
ACGTGCGTAAAGAGCGAGCCGCTATGGATCGCGGTGATCTTGCAGGTAACCAACGAAATGCGGCGAAAGTCGAAACTGCCCCCCTTGCCCGCGTTTCCGCCTGAAGACCTGCCCCATGTTTCCGGCCGCACCGTGCCTGAACACCTGGCCTACGTTCACGAGCGCTATTTTTCGAAAGGCAGCGCCCAGGAGGCGCGCGCCATTTACGACCGCATCACCCGAAGCGACGCGGAAATGCAACGAATCGCCGAGGCGCTGCGGCGGCGCCACAAAAGCCCTTACGAACCGGCCCACGGATTGCGCGAATTGCTTCTGGAATTGCGCGCGCGCCGCATCGGCATTGCCATGGTAACCTCAGGCCTTTACTATAAAGCGTGGCCCGAGCTCGCTGAGGCATTTCGCCGGATGCGCCTGGGCGACCCGCTGAAGTTCCTCGATGCGTTCGTCACGGCAGGAACGAAAATCGAAAAAGGACAGGCGGGCACGATGGGCGATGCCGTAGCCAAGCCGTGGCCGAACATCTATTTCGAGCCGGCCCGCGCGCTCGGTTTCACCCCGCAAACCGCAGCCCAATTCGTCGTGGTCGGCGACAGCGCATCCGACGTGGGTTCCGCACGCACAATGGGTGTGGCGGTTATCGGCGTCGAGGGCGGCAATATCCGCGAAGCCGGCGTCGAGCAACTCTGCTGGAAGATGGCCAGAGACCTGCGCGACGTCGGCTCGATTCTCCGGCCGTATTGGTGAACAAAGCGCGGGGAAGCCCGCCGTGCTTACCCCGCTCGCACAAGACTGGAACGAAAGGATCAACCGTGGCGGCAAGAATCATTGACGGAAAGGCGATCGCCGAAGCGGTGATCGCCGAAGTAAAGGAAAAAGCACAGCAACTGCTCGAGACCCGCGGCGTGCGGCCCGGACTGGCCGTCATCATGGTCGGCGACAATCCGGCCTCGGCCGTCTATGTCCGCAACAAGGCCAAAAAGTGCGAGGAGATGGGTTTTCTGTCGCAGGTCCATCGCCTCGACGGCTCGGCTTCGCAAGACGAGGTCGCCGCGCTGATCGAGCGGCTCAACCGCGACGCACACCTCCATGGAATCCTTCTGCAAATGCCCGTGCCCAAGCATCTCGACGGCGCGGCGCTGCAAGAGGCGATCCTGCCGGCCAAGGACGTGGACGGCTTTCATCCCGTGAATATGGGGCGGCTGGCGCTCGGTTTATCTGCCTTTGTTCCCTGCACGCCGCTGGGCGTGCGCGAGCTTCTCATCCGAAGCGGCGTAGACCCATCGGGCAAGATCACGGTGATCGTCGGGCGAAGCAACATAGTAGGGCGGCCGTTGGCGTTGCTACTGATGCGCAAGGAACGCGGCGGCGACGCTACGGTGTGCGTATGCCATTCGCGAACGCCGAATCTGGGCAATCTGACCCGGCAAGCCGACATTCTCGTTGCGGCGATCGGCAGTCCGCAATTCATCAAAGGCGGCATGATCAAGCCGGGTGCCGTCGTGATTGACGTGGGCATCAATCGTGTGGAGGATTCGACCAAAAAAAGCGGTTATCGGTTGGTGGGCGATGTAGACTATGAAGCAGCCAGCGAGATCGCCGAGGCCATAACGCCCGTTCCCGGCGGCGTCGGCCCGATGACCATTGCCATGCTCATGCACAATACCGTCGCCGCCGCATGGGCGCAAAGCTCGTAGTACAAACTTCAGTTTGCAGTTTGTGCTTTATACTCTTGTTTGCGGAATCTGCTAATTCGGCCTTCGCCACAACCAAAAGGATCACCGCTGAACCAGATGCCCAGTTCTCGGGATGGAAAATTCCAGGGTGGCCGTAAAAGCCGGGGCAATAGGTTTGTCTTGTGATGAACGGTTACAGAAAAAGCGGCAGCATGGCTGCCGCACTCCAAAAGTTTTGCCCTGATCCGGCCAAGCAGAATGCTTTTGCTTTGGACTGCGGCAGCCATGCTGCCGCTTTCCCCCGACAAGTTTCGACGCACCGAACGCGGCCTCCAGCCCAACCCAACATGGGACGTTCCATAAAGATGCACGCATCTTGGCTAAATCTTTAGGCGAAGGAATCTAATATGCGAAAGATGAAAAATTGTAGTTCGTAATGGAGACAGCAAACGAAAGTATGAACTATAAGCAAGGCGTAAGCAAAGTGTGCTTTGGGGGCGACCTCCATGAAACACAGATTGGCCGTAATCGTTCTTTTCCTTGTGCTGACCGGTGCAGCAGGAGCCCAGGACAAAGCCGTTCTCTGGGAGTACTCGCTGGAGCCTGCTGCCGCGCGCTCGGGCGAAATCGTATCCCTTCGCATCTCTGCCACGCCCCAGGCCAACTGGTATTTCTACGCCCACACCAACTCGGCCGGCGGACCGACGCCGTTTCAGCTTCGCCTGGATTTGCCCCCTGGACTGTCGGCTGTGGGCGATCTGGAAGCACCCCCGCCCAAACGCAAATTCGATCCGGGTTTTCAGATCGAGGTGGACTACTATCCCGACCCGGTTGTCTTCCGGCAACAGATTCTGGTCGGCAGCGACGCGGCCGTCGGCACGCTGCAAATCCAAGGCTCAGTGCGCTATCAGTCCTGCAATGATGTTTCATGTCTGCCGCCGCGCGAAACTCCGTTTGAATTGGCGCTGACCGTCGAAGCGGGACCGGCGCGGGCCGAGTTTCAAACCGCTACACCGTCTGCGCGAACTCTAACCACTCCTGCTTCTCCCTCTATGCTGTCCACATCCTCTTTGTCGTCCACCGTATCCGCTTCGTCCATTCCCGCCGTTCCCGCTTCCCGCACTATCGAAAACGCCATTCAATCCGGCCTTTTGGCCTTTCTCCTTCTCTCGCTCCTCCAGGGTTTTCTAGCTCTTGCCACGCCTTGCGTGTATCCGATGATCCCCATCACCGTGTCATTCTTTCTCAAGCAGGGCGAGCGCGAAGGTCGGCGGCCCGTACTGCTCGCAACGGTCTATGCACTTACGATTATCCTAACCTTCACGGCGGTTGGCCTAGTGCTGGCCGCGATCTACGGTCCGGCGGGCACCAGTCGTCTGGGCGCAAGCCCCGTCGCCAATCTGATTCTTGCGGTGTTCTTTGTCGCACTGGCACTGAGTCTGTTCGGCCTTTTTGAAATTCAGGTTCCGGCGTCTGTTCAGAGTTACCTGTTCGCGAAAGGCCGCAGCGGTGGCTATACGGGGACAGTTTTCATGGGTGCGGCGTTCACTCTGGCATCGCTGGCGTGCACAGCGCCGTTCATCGGCGCGCTGCTGGGACTGGCCGCAGGGGGCGAATGGTTCTGGCCGGCCGTTGGGATGTTGGCCTTTTCCTTTGCCTTCGCGCTGCCGTTTTTCGCGCTGGCGCTGTTCCCGCAATGGCTGGCGCGCATGCCCAAAAGCGGCGGCTGGCTCAATTCCGTTAAAGTTGTCATGGGCTTCATTGTCCTGGCCGTTGCCGTGAAGTTCATCAGCAATGCCGACGCGGTCTGGCAATGGGGTTTGCTGACGCGCGAAGCGGTGCTGGCGGCATGGACAACGATGGCGTTTTTTGCGGCCGTTTATCTGCTGGGGGCAATTCGCCTGCCGTACGACAGTCCTGTCGAGCACATCGGGGTGGGGAGAATGCTGCTGGCAATGGTATTCGCTGCATCGGCGCTCTATTTGGCCGCCGGACTGTTCGGCGGTCGAATCGCCGGCATGCTCGACGCCTTTTTGCCCGCGCCCGACACCGCCGTCCTCCGTGCGGGCAGTCCCGCGGAAGCGGCATCTCTCCTTTGGATCGAAAATTACTCTGAGGCCCTTGCCCGCGCCAAAGCCGAGAACAAACCCGTCTTTGTGGACTTCACCGGCATCACCTGTACCAACTGCAAATGGATGGAGCGGAACATCTTCGTCCATTCCGAAGTGCATCGCCGTCTGAATGCCTTCGTTCTCGCACGCCTGTGGACCGATACCGGTCCTGACTGGGAAGCCAACCAGAAGATGCAGGTCGAGCGCTTCGGCACCGCCGCACTCCCCTTTTACGTCATTATGAGTCCCGACGATCGCGAACTGGCGCGATCGGCGGGTGCAACGCGCGACCCGGCAAAATTTAGCGCCTTCCTGGACGAGGGCTTGGAGCGGCATCGGAAAGGGCTGTGATTCGAGCGGCTTTGCCGATTGCTTGATTCCCGACCTTCGGAAAGCCTCGTTGAAGAATCCTCGTAAGAATCGTGAAGAGACAAAGCGGCCGATGACAATTTGCGCGGCGAAACGTTGCGCGAAATCATCGGGCGCGTGAACGATGCCGTTTTCCCTCCGCCGAACGACGGACAAAAACCCTTGAACCAAGCCGGTTTCTCAACCCATGATCCCTTCCAGTTTGAGGCCTTCGAGGCAGGCTCGCCCATGTCCCGCGCGATTGAGGTTTTCGGCGCACGGACGCACAACCTCAAAAACATTTGCTGTCGCTTTCCGCACGGTCAACTCACCGTCATCACCGGCGTTTCGGGATCCGGCAAGTCGTCGCTGGCGTTCGATACGCTTTTTGCGGAGGGGCAGCGCCGTTTTGTCGAGTCCATGTCCACCTACGCGCGGCAGTTTATCGAGCAGATGCCGCGGCCCGACGTGGATCAGATTCTCAATTTGCCGCCGGCCATTGCGCTCGAACAGCGCAACGCCGTAAAGAACGCGCGCTCGACCGTTGGCACCGCCACCGAAGTGTATGACTATTTGCGGTTGCTCTTCGCCAAGATCGGCCATACATTCTGTCCCGACTGCCAGATCGAGGTAAGGCCGGAAAACCCCCAGAGCGCCGCCGATGCGTTGCTGGCGCGGGCTTTGGGTGCGCGCGCCGTCGTTCTTGCACCGGTCTCGTCCAGCGGATCGTTGGATGCATTGCGGGCGGAGTTGATCCGGGCGGGGTACTTTCGCATCTGGCTCCACGGCGAAGCGGCGGACCTGGAGGCCATGGATGTGGAACAGGCGTCCGGTCTGTTTCCGGCGAGCACCCCGGGCGGGACACGTGTGCTGCATCCTATGCTCGAAGTTGTAATTGACCGGCTGCAAATTGATACGCAGTCCCGATCGAGGCTCAACCAGGCGCTCGAGACTGCATTTCAGATAGGGAAGGGGAAAGCGGTTGTCGAGGTGATCCACGGGGAAACACCCGCGGAGGCCGGCAGGCGCTATCGCTTTTTCAACTCCCTTGTCTGCCCCCGATGCGAAAGGGCTTTTCGCCAGCCCGAACCCAATGTTTTTTCTTTCTACAGCCCTGTCGGCTCCTGTCCGGCGTGCCAGGGGTTTGGCCGAACGGCCGACCTCGCAATGGACAAAATCATTCCCAACCCCGACCTTACCCTCGCCGAAAAACCCATTGCGCCGTGGAATGGGCCCGTCTATCGGCAAATGTATCCTTACATGCGAAAGCTGACGCGCGGACTGGGGCTTCCCTTCGACAAACCCATTTCGCAATTCACGGCCCGCGAGCGCAAAATCCTCATCGAAGGCGAGGGCGAGTGGGACGGCATACGCGGGTTTTTCGACTGGCTCGAAACCAAAAAATATAAAGTGCAGGTGCGCGTGATGATTGCGCGCTACCGCGATTTTGTGACCTGCAAGGCCTGTCGTGGCACGCGCCTGATCCCCGACGCCCTCCATGTCCGCGTGGACGGCCGCACCATCGCCGATCTGAATTGTATGTCTATTGCCGACCTTCGGCGCTATTTTGACTCCATTCGACTTCCGCCCCGCGAAGAACAGGCAGCCGAACGTCTTCTGCATGAAATCCGCTCGCGCCTTGCCTATCTCGATGAGGTCGGTTTGGGCTATCTGACGCTCGACCGCCAGACGCGGACGCTCAGCGGCGGAGAGTCGCAGCGCATCAATCTTTCCGCCGCCCTGGGCAGCGGGCTGACCGAAACGCTCTATGTGCTCGATGAGCCGACTGTGGGCCTCCATCCGCGCGACACCAGCCGCCTGCTCAACATTCTTCATGCACTCAAGCGCAACGGCAATACGGTTGTTGTGGTCGAGCACGATCCCACGACGATGCGCGGGGCGGACCGGATTTTGGACCTCGGGCCGGCGGCCGGCGAACGCGGCGGCGAGGTTGTTTACGAGGGCACGATGGATGACTTGCTAAATCATCCGACGTCGCTGACGGCAAAATACCTGCGGTATTGTCGAGGCCGGTCTGACGGGTCTGACGTGTCCGACCTGGCCGACCGTTCGAGCAGCAAGGCCAGCCATGCTTGCCGCAAGGCCGCTTCGCGCCTGCCCGCCGGATTTGTTTATGTTCGCGGCGCGCGAGAGCACAATCTACAAAACATAGATGTCGCTATCCCGCTCGGTGTTCTCACCGCCGTCACCGGCGTTTCCGGCAGCGGCAAGTCCACGCTTATCCGCGATGTTCTCTATGCTGCCTATCGGCACCGGTATGGAAAAAGAAACTCAGGCGCTTTGCCTGCTTCATTGCCAGATGTCGGCGCACATGACCGTCTTGAAGGCTTCGACATTTTCGACGATGTGATTTTCGTGGATCAATCGCCTCCGAGCAAGTCCATCCGCTCCAATCCAGTCACTTACACTGGCGCCTACGATGTCATCCGCCAGTTGCTCGCTTCGACTGATGAAGCCCGGCGGCGCGGCATTACCGCCGGTCATTTCTCGTTCAACGTCGCCGGAGGCCGCTGCGACAAGTGCGCCGGCACCGGCCAACTGCTCATTGACATGCACTTCCTTGCCGATGTGGCCGTCACCTGCGACGTGTGCGACGGGAGGCGGTTCAAGAAAAACATTCTTGAGATCAAATACAAGGGATTGAATGTTGTCGAGATTCTGGAACTTACCGCCGACCGCGCCACGGAGTTCTTTCACGACCAGCGAAAAATTGTCCGCGCTCTCCAGCCCCTTCGCGACGTGGGGCTTGGGTATTTGCGGCTTGGGCAAAACACCTCGACGCTCAGCGGCGGCGAGGCTCAGCGTCTCAAACTGGCCGGCCACCTTGCCGAACGCGGTACGCGCCGTCACTTGATGATGCTGTTCGACGAACCGACCACCGGCCTTCATCCCGCCGATTTGGACATCCTCATGAACGTATTTCGGAAACTCCTGGATCGAGGCACCACGCTGGTCGTCATCGAACACAACCTCGACCTGATCGCACAGGCCGACTGGATCATTGACCTCGGGCCGGAGGGCGGCGAGGCCGGAGGACAGATCGTTTTTGCCGGCCCGCGCGAACGCTTACTGGATCATCCCGCCTCGCATACGGCGGCATTTCTCCGCAAGCATTTGGGAATACACTGAAGGGCTGGATGGAAAGGAGGTAATTGCGCTCGATTGCCGGCCCGATATTCCCCGCCCCAATAAGATTCAGCCAACCCCTGGTGAAAGCGGGGTCGAACGATTCATTAAAAGAAAGATGCCGGGCGGCCAATCCCGGCATCTTATAAGGGAAAAGGGAGAAATGGGGTGTAAGGGCGTTATTACGTTTCGTAATTTTGGAATGCGGATTTTAATGTATGCACGGCACACGCAGCCCCGTGCTGGCTTCCAAGATTTCCCATCCTCAAAATGCGCCATCCTTTGCTAGGCCTTTGCCGGCGCGGCGTCCGATTTCGGCGCCTGATCGGCGGTTTTGCCGCGATCGCCGGCTTTCGGCTGCTTATCGCGCGGTGGACGACCTTCTCTGGGCGGACGTTGCTCCTTGCTTTGGCGGCGCTGATCGGATTTCTGCTCCTGCGCCGGTTGTGTCTTTTTTTGTGGGGCCGCAGCCGGCTTGGGCGGCTCCTGTTTCTTCGGCGGGGTTTTCACCTTTGGCGGTGGTTCCGTTCCCACGATGTTGGTACCATAGCGTTTGGTGAACTTCTCCACGCGTCCGGCGGTATCCACATAGATTTGTTTGCCCGAGAAAAACGGATGGCACTGCGAGCAGATTTCTAAAGTCAACGCCGGATACTCGCGCCCTTGATACTCTTTTTTCGGGCCATCGAGTCGTGTCGAAGCGGTCAGAAACGTATTCCCACACGACGCACATGAGACCACTACACTGCCGTACTTCGGATGGATTTTGTCCTTCATTCCTTCAACAGCCTTTCACGTTTTGAAATAGTCTCTCCTGACCCACACCTCGGAACCCGGATTCGACTCCACCGATGCGCGCTCGCGAAGCTTACTGTCCTTTCATAACCTGCTCCCACGCGGCGCGATCAAGAACCTGCGACTCCTCGATAAGCATGATCGGGATATCGTCACGGATGGCATAGGCGCGACGACACTCGGCTTTTTTGCAGATCAGCCGCTCGCCGTCCAAAAGAAGCGGCGATTTGCAATCCGGACACGCCAAAATGTCGAGCAAGTCCTGCGCAATCGCCATGACTTGATCTCCGCCTACCGCACCTCGCGGTGAATCGTATGCTTGCGTTCGAACGGACAGTATTTTTTCAGTTCAAGACGCTCGGTCGTTTTCTTCTTGTTCTTTGTTGTATGATAGCGCGACACTCCCGGAAGGGTGCTCGTTTTGCACGACTGGCATTCCAGAGTGATCTTGACGCGCGCTGTAGCTTTTGCCATTGCACTGACTCCAGAAAATAAACGGCGGAAAATGAACTGCGCATATCTAGTGTGATTTGCCAGCGCAGAGGACTTTGACGATGGATAAAAAGGGGTCGTTTGTCAATCCGAAAAATCGGCCGAAAAAGACAACCCAAACGGCTGTAAAACGCAAAGTTTTATGTTTTGTAAATAATTGTTTTTATTGTTCTTACATGCATATACTTTTACATTGTTCTTAATCTGGCTTCGGCGGTCCTGCTATCGGCATCCAAGAGAGGATAAACAGGAGGATTTATTTGTAAAGCTAATAAAATCATAAATCTAGATCAGAATTTAGGCAAGGTTTCGGGCAAACACCGATGGGCAAAGGATTTTTTGTAATTGTATATAATTGATTTTGAAAATCTTAAGAGGTGAATCCCGTGAATCTGAACGGAACCGCTGCATTGGTCACTGGCGCGGGCCGCCGGATCGGCCGGGTCATTGCCCTCGCTTTGGCCGAACGGGGAGCCGACATCATCGTTCATTGCTACCAGTCGCGCGCCGATGCTGAGGAAACGGCCGGGCAAGTGAACCGGCTGGGGCGTCGGGCAATGGTTCTTTCCGCCGACCAGCGCGATTGGAACGCGGTCGAGTCGCTTTGCCGCCAGGCATGGGATACCTTCGGGGGTATAGAGGTATTGGTCAACAGCGCGGCAGTCTATCGGAGAACGCCGCTGGGCGATATCGCCGAGAGCGACTGGGACGAGATGCTGGATACCGATCTGAAAGGCCCGTTTGCGTTTGCCCGATTTCTCGGGCCGCGAATGAAAGAACGCGGTTGCGGGAAAATCATCTCGATCAGCGATACCGCCGCGCGCATGATCTGGCCCGGCTACATTCCCTATTGTGTGGCCAAGGCGGGTGTGGATGCGATGACGCGCGGTCTAGCGCGCGCCCTAGCGCCGGAAGTGCAGGTGAATGCCATTGCAGCGGGGACCGTGTTGTGGCCCGATGGTTTTGACGCGCACCAGCAGGAGCAGGCCTTAGGGCATGTTCCATTGCGACGCGCAGGGTCGCCGGCCGACATTGCCCGCGCCGTATGTTTCCTGGTCGAGCACGGCGACTACATTACCGGTGCGGTGCTGCCGGTGGACGGCGGACGGCATCTGGAAGGCTGAAAAAGGCGCGGAAGAAGGCTGGGACTATGCGGAAAAGCCAGAGCCAAAACGATGTTCCCGGGCCGCCGACTTTGAGTATCGAGGAGGAAGAGTTCCGTCGGTGGCTGGTGGATGTGGAACGGCGCGCGATTCTGCCGCTGAAATGGGTGCTATGGCTGGGAAGCATCTTTCTATGGGAGTATGGACGGCCAGGCCACCTCACCTGGCCGGAGGTGGATGTCTTTGTAGTATTCTTTGTCTATCTGCTTTTCATTTTGGCGGAGCACTATTTCTTTAAGTTCTCGGAGATACCGCTCCAGCAAGTTCGCGCGTTTTGTTATTCATCGTATCTAATAGATCTTTTGTATGTTACGGCACTGATCTATCTGGATTTTGTGCACAAAACCTGGGTCGAGCTGGAGTCGCCGGATTTTTATATTCTGTATTTCCTTCTGGCCGTACGCGGTTTTGTGCTCTATCGCAGCGCCGCCGAGCGCATTGTCGTCAACGTCCTGATCTCGCTGTTGCTTGTTTTGTCGTTCTGGCTGGAAGAGCAATCGCTCGCAGCGACTTTCAACCGCCCTCATCTCATCCGGATTGCGTTGGTTTGGATGGTTATTCTTTTGTCGTGGTTCATCTTTGAGATCATCAACCGCCAGAAATTCGAGCTCTTGAAGGCGCGCGAGCGTCTCTACCAGTCGGAACGGCTGACGGCCCTTGGCGAGATGGCGGCGGGAATCGCCCACGAAATCAACAATCCCATTGGGATTATCTCGGCCTATGGCGATTACCTGCTGCGGCAGGCCGACGCATCGGATCCCCGCCGCGAAGACTACGAAGTGATTCGGACCGAAGCGCAGCGCTGCAAAAAAATCGTCAGCGAGTTGTTGCGTTTTGCTCGACCGGGCGAGACCCGTCGGGAGGCGACCAACCTCTGTGCCCTTAACGATGAGGTTCTGCGATTCATGTTTTACGATAAATCCGACACAGCAATCCGGTTAGAAAAGACTTACGGCGAAAATCTGCCCTGGGTGTTGGCCGACCCTGTGCAAGTCAAACAGGCTCTTTTGAATGTCTATGTGAATGCACAGCAGGCGCTGGCTGGTGAAAAGGGCGAAATTCGCGTGACCATAGACCAAACCCCGCGCGGCGAAGTCCAGATTGTCATTGCAGATACCGGCCGGGGAATCGCGCCGAAGGACATTGCCCGCGTCTTTGACCCCTTTTTCACTCGAAAACCCGGCGGCAGCGGACTGGGATTGACGATCACGCGGCGGATCCTGGAGGCCAACCACGCTGTAATCGAGTTGCAGCCGCGCCAGCCGCGCGGTGTCGTTGTTACGGTGACTTTTCGCGACGTGGTCGAGCCGCCGCCTCAGTTGCCGCCACAAAACCTTGACAGCCCCGCCTGACCTACCCATTCTCCCGTTGTGTTGTGGACGGGGCGCACAAAATGGATAAACAGGTCGTAGTGATAGACTATGGCATGGGCAACGTGCGCAGCGTCGAGAAGGCGTTGGCGTGCTGCGGTGCCTCCGTGGAGGTCGCAGCCCAACCGGACCGAATTCGTGCGGCCAGCCATGTAGTGTTGCCCGGGGTCGGCGCCTTTGGCGATGCAATGGGAGAGTTGAAGCGGCGCAAACTCATCGAGCCTATCAAAGCGGCGATTGCGGAGGGCAAACCCTTTTTGGGTATTTGTCTGGGGCTGCAGGTATTGTTCGAGCGAAGCGAGGAAAATCCGGGCGTGGCGGGGCTGGCAGTGTTTGCCGGCGAGGTCAAGCGTTTTCGCACGCACCTGAAAGTGCCGCACATGGGTTGGAACGCGCTGAAGTTTCGGAACGAATGCCCTTTGTTTGCAGAAACGGGCGCGGAGCCGTTTGTGTATTTTGTTCACTCCTATTATGTAAGCCCGCGCGAGGCCGACTGCGTCGCGGCCCTTACCGACTACGACGGGGAGTTTGTTTCGGCCATCGCCCGCGGCCGATGCTTCGGTGTGCAGTTTCATCCGGAAAAAAGCCAGACCGTGGGATTGAAAATCCTGGAAAACTTTCTGCATCTGTCCGCGAAGCCATTATGAGACGGCGCCAGGAATCTGTATTGGAAGGAGGAAAGCCATGCAGAGAAAGAGCCTCATCGCGACAGTTGCCATCCTATGGGGAATTGGCGGTGCTGCCAGTTTGTGGGCCGCCCCGCCTAAATCGGGCGCGCTCCACGACCCTGCTGCGCTGCCCGGGCAGATTATCGTGGACCCCGACAATCCCAGCTGGCTGCGATACAACGGCGGCGGGCCGGTCTTCATTGCCGGTATTGGCGAACCGGAGAACCTGCTCTATCGCGGCAAGCGCAATGCGGACGGAACTCGTTCGGGCGATCAGATTCAACTGATTCAGCGTGTGGCTGGCACGGGCGTCAACTGTGTGTATGTCATCGGCTTTGTGGACTCGCGCTATGGCGGCGACGGCACTCCAGCCAAGGACAACTTCGGCAACCCGTTCGAGAACGGCGATATCAACGGCGAGATTGATCCCGACATTCTCAACCAGTGGGAAGAGTGGTTCACGGCGATGGAGAATCACGGGATCATCATCTACTTTGTGCTTTATGACGACCTGATTGATCTCCTGCCGAATCAACGGATGAATTGGGACCTCGATGCGCAAGGCAATTTGCATCCGCAGGAAAAGAAATACGTGGATGCGGTGGTCAACAAGTTCAAACACCACAAGCGCCTGATCTGGTGCGTCAACGAGAGCGCCAACAAGTCTT
>JADFCW010000032.1 GCA_017161705.1 Candidatus Sumerlaeota bacterium
GTATGTGGCCCGCTGGAAAAAGATCGCCGAACGGATTCGAGAACTCGACACCTATAAACATCCCATAGCGATGGGGCTTGTGGTGCCGACCGATCCCGACCGCGTGGCCGAGGCTTCGGAAGAAGCCTACATCGGTCATCCCTGCTTCAATCAGAACCTGGTTCAACACGTTCAGGCGAAGACCGCCGACGAGATGCACAAGATCTTTCTCGACTACTGGAACCGCGCTCAAGGCCGGTATAACCTGCTTCTGGCCCAGTCGTGGCCGGTCACTCACGGCGCCGATCAGCGGCAAAAATCATGGGCGGCGGCTATGGCCGGAGCTTACTTTATGCATGCCATGCCGACTTCGAACAAAACCCAGGTCTATGATATGGAGAGGACGCCCATCGAGGAATTCCAAACCATGGGCTATGTAGCCCGGTTTATGGAAGCGGTGGCTGAGCTTCCGCGCATGGTTCCCCGCGACGATCTCCGGCATGGGCAGACCAAATGGGTGTTAGCTGATCACGACAGCGGCGCTTATGTGGTCTATTCGTATGAGGCATCGGAAAACGTCGGCCTGAAAGGCCTCAAGGAAGACACCTATCGGCTACGGTGGATGGACTGCGTCAGCGGCGCGACGCGGGAAGAATTCAGGCTTTTCGTGGGCGATGGCGATTTCCTTTGGCCCAAACCGGAGGGATTTGGCAATGAAGTAGTTGTCTATCTCAGACCGGTGAAGATTCCCAAGGCGACGCAGCCGGCGGAGAAGAAGAAATTGTCAGAATCGTCTCAGCCTAAAAAAATCCCAGAGTGGACCACCGTTGAGCGCTGGGATACCGTAGAGTGGGCGTTAGATTCGGGGCGGGATTATGTCAATCCCTTCCGGGATGTAACTTTGCGGGCGACGTTTACGCACTCGGATACGAAGAAAGAAATCACGGTGAACGGTTTCTACGATGGCGGGCGGACCTGGCGCATTCGCTTTATGCCCACAGAGACGGGCTTCTGGACTGTTCGGACGGAGAGCAATGACCCCGATTTGAACGGACAGCGCGGACGCTTGAGGTGCGTGGTAGGTTCCAAGCCATATTTGCACGGGCCGCTGCGAGCGTCAGGGTATCATTTCCGACATGAGGACAGGACCTGGCGTTTTCTGATCAGCACGCGATTGAGCGCCATGTATGCTACGCCGGAGGTTCGGACGGCCACCATTGCTTTTCTGAAAGAGTCCGGCATCAATCGGGTGTTGTTTATGATGGGCGGCATCCAGGACACGATCAAGAACCTGTATGGTCCTGGGCTCGATTTCACGCGCTATGACATCGAGAAATTTCGACAGATTGATGCGTGGATAGACGAATTGCGGCGCAACGACATCCTCGCTGCCCCCTATTTTTACTACTTCAACGACGGCGACCAATGCAAGATGACCCGCGAGGACGACCTCGCTTTCATTCAATACGGCATGGCGCGCTTCGGCGCCTACGGCAACGTGCTCCCGTGTCTGGCCAACGAGGTCGAAAAGAAATATACGCGGTTTGCAGACCCCGCGTATAACCTCAAGGCGCACGAGTGGGCCAACGAAATGGGCGCCTTTCTCAAAAAGTGCGCCGTTTTCGGACAAGCCGTCACGGTCCACAATCCGATGGAAACCGATAACGCCGTCCGGCCCAGCTTCTATACCCTCCTGGCCGACTGGCCATTTCCCTGGGCCGATTACATGATGCGTCAGGCGCAAGTGGGCGCGCTGGGAGCGGTGCCCGAGATGCGCGACGATATTCCGGAAAGCAAAATCCCGGTATATAATGAACGGGCCTTTGCCCGCCACAACCAACTTTTGATAGACTTGCGTCGGTTCGGCATCCCCGTGATCAACGAAGAGCCCGGCTATGAAATGGGGGGACGGGACTGGAAGGGAAGGGTTTCCCCTCAGCCGCGCCCGTGGCATTCCCAAACCCCTGACAGCGTGCGAGCCACATTCTGGACTGCGGCAACCGCCGGCGCCTATTGCATGTGGGGCAATATGGCCACCTACGAATTGTACGACCCGCTGCCGATCCTTCGCGCAACGGCAAGCCCAACTCCCGGTTATCTCAAGGTGTTGGCCAGTGTCATGGCCGAATTGCCGTATTGGGAAATGTGGCCTGCAAACGATTGTGTCAATTCGAACGCCGTAGAAATCGAGGGCGTACAGTATCGCACTCACTTTGCGTTCGCCAAGTCGGGCGACAGCTATTTGGTCTATTCTCTCAAAGGCGGGCCGTTGGAAGTCAAACTCCGCCAAGGCCAATACAAGGCTACCATAATAGATCCGCGCACCGGCAACCGACAGGACCAGGGCAGGTTCAGCGGTGCAGTTTTCAAGGTCGAATTGCCGGCGGGCTCGGATGCTGTTGTTGTAATAAAAAAGGCGTAGAACTGCACATTGCTGCTATGAAAGGAAGGATTCGTGAAGTCTCGTCAAACTCTCATCTGCGCAGATTTGGAAGGCGTTTTTACCCCTGAAGTGTGGATTGCTGTCGCTGAGAAAACCGGCATCGAGCGGCTGCGGCTGACCACGCGCGACGTACCCGACTACGATGTCTTGATGAGGGGCCGTCTGCAAATTCTTCGCGACCACGGCCTGACGCTCGACGATATTCAGGCGGTCATTCGCACGCTCGATCCGCTGCCGGGGGCCCGCGAGTTTCTCGACTGGGTGCGCACGCGCACGCAGATCATCATTCTCTCGGATACCTATACGGAGTTTGCCGCTCCCCTGATGGCCAAATTGGGCTATCCGACGCTATTTTGCAACAGTCTGACAGTGGATGAGAATCGGATGATTGTGGATTATAACATCCGGATTCGCGACGGCAAAAAACACGCCGTGAAAGCGCTGAAGAGCCTGAACTATCGCGTGATCGCCATGGGCGATTCGTATAACGATACCACGATGCTCGCAGAGGCAGACGTGGGGATTCTTTTCCGCCCGCCGGCCAATGTGGTTGCCGAATTCCCCCAGTTCCGTGTGACACGCGAGTATGAAGAACTGAAAGCCTATTTGGAAGAATTGCTGTGATATGGTAGAGAATTCCTCCAAGCCTCGCATTCTTTCGTTTTTCGGGCGCGGCTCATCCAGCGACGTCCAACAGGCCCCTCTTGGTCTGGCCACCGGGATGCGATGCGTGCGGTGCAACCGGGCCTTCAGCATGTTGAAAAGCACCCTGTGGTGCCCCGACTGCGGCATCGAGGGGATTCTTGACATCGAGTATGACTACGACTCGATTGGCAAGGTGCTTACGCCGCCGCGTTTGGCGCAAACGGCGCTTCGTTCGCAATGGCGCTATCTGCCCCTCCTGCCCGTGCGGGGGATCAAGCGGACGCCGCCGCTGGAAGTCGGCTGGACTCCGCTGTACGACGCCAAGGCGCTGGCTCAAACCGTCGGAATGGACCAACTCTGGCTGAAAGACGAAAGCCGGAATCCAACCGGCTCGATCGAAGACCGCGCCACGGCCCTTGCTCTCACCCGCGCGCTCGAAGACAATTACTCGATGGTGACCTGCGGGGCGACAGGCAACGCGGCGCTTTCGACCGCGGCAATGGCCGCATCCGCAGGCCTGCGGGCCACCTTGTTTATCAGCCATTCGGCTCCGGAAAGCTTCATTGCCCAGCTGCTTCTGTTCGATCCCGAAGTCTTCGCCGTCGAGGGCGGCTATGAGGACGCTGTTCATTTGAGCATCAAGTGCGCCGAGGAATACGGCTGGTATAACCGGAACAAGGCCATCAATCCCTTCCTTGTGGAGGGTCTGAAAACAGCGGCCTTCGAGATGGCCGAGCAATTGCATTGGAACGCCCCGGAATACATTGTCGTTCCGGTAGCCGAGGGTTCGACCTTGGCGGCGGTGTGGAAGGGATGGCGCGAAATGAAGCGGCTGGGCTGGGTGTCCGCCGTCCCGAAAATGATTGGCGTGCAAGCCGAAAGCGCTGCGGCGGTTTATGCCGCATGGAGAGAGAATCGCGAGCCGCTGGTCATGTCGCCGTCAACTCTGGCCGAGTCTTTGGCGATCGGTTCTCCGCGCGATTGGCGCAAAGCCGTCTCTGCCGTGCAGGAATCAGAGGGGATGATGGCGACGGTGTCCGACCGCGAGATTTTACAAGCCATGCATTTGCTGGCCGAGCGCAGCGGGCTGCTGGCCGAGCCGGCGGCCGCGGCGGCGCTGGCCGGCTTGAACTCGCTCCTGCGGTCGCGGCAGCTGCAGCGTACCATGACGGTGCTTCTGGTGATCACAGGCGGCGGCCTGCGCCACGGCGCAGCCGCTGTAGCCGCATCGGGCAGCGCGCGAACCGTCCCCCCCGATTTCGACAAGGTTCGGGCGATCTTGCAGCGCGCTTTGTCGCGCACGCCGTTTTAGAACAACCGCGAGGCACTGCCAGACGGCGAAAGTACTCTAACCGAAGCGGGTGAATAGCCATGCGACCAACGGGGCGTGTTCTGGTGTGGACAGTGTGGATGATGACAGGCGCTGTGGTGCAGGCGGCAGAGCCACCGGCGCAGCCCACGACGCCAACGGCTTCGGTCTCGGCGACGACGACCACCGCGCCGGCGGCGCAATCGGCGGCAACTTCACCCGCCCTCGGGAGCGATGCCGCTGCCGTCAAGTGGCTGCGGGCACTCGAAGAAAAGCATCGAGACCATCGGCGGGCGTCGGGAAAGTTCACGCAGGAGAAAACCGATCCGATCTTTTTGGAAAAGATCAAAGCGACTGGTCGGTTTTGGTATGAACGACCGTCCAACTTCCGCTGCGACTATGACAAACCGGAGGCCAGCACAAGCCTGGTGACCGGCGATCAGGTCACGTTGTACTTTCCCGAATTCAAGCAGGCCGAGCGCTATCGCCTCAGCCGCGAGGGGTCGGGCATCAGCGAAGTCAACCAGATGCTTCTGGCCTTCGGAATCGAAACCGACAAGGTGTTGAAACATTTTGTCGTGCAGCATGACCCGGCGACCTCGGCGGATATCATCCGGTTGACCTTCACCCCGCGCGCCAAACGCGAAGACCGCCCCTTCGCTCAGTTCGTGCTGGAAATTCCCAAACCCGATCTGCCGACGCAGCCGGAAGACCAGCCCTACTGCCGGTTTGAAATCAAAGGCGACGAAGGCGACCGGACGGTCGTGGTCATCACGGAAATCAAGTGGAACGATCCGGATATGCCGGCGGATATATTTCAGTTGCATCTGCCGCGCGATGTCGAGATCATCGAATGAGGGTTGCAGCGCGCGCGACAGGTTTTTAGGCGGCCGAAGATCGTGCTTTCATCCGTAGGCAGGCAGGATATGGCCGGAAGGTGGAATGTAATGAAACGAGTTCTCCTGGTAATAGGAACAGTGGCAGTGGGCATCGCATGCACCCGGATTCCTCCGGTGCGAATTCTCCCGTCCCATATCAACTCCATCTATATTGTGACGTTCGAAAACCGATCGTATGAGCCGGGGATCGAAGAAAAGCTGACGAAAATGACGCAGGAGGAATTCCTGCTCGACGGCCGCCTCGATGTCTCGGTCCGTCCTAATGCGGACGCTATCCTTGCGGGAAAGATCCAGAAATTCAATGTCCTGTCCGGCCGGTTCAGCACGGATGACTTCCCTCTGTCCAGCGAGATCGAGGTCGTGGCCGACGTGTCGCTCTACGACCCGTCGGATCGCAAGCGCGAAAAACCGCTGATGACCTGGGAGAACATAGATGCGCGGTATTCCTATGTCAGCGATGCGCGGCGCATTATCCAGAAGAGCACCGAAGATGCCTATGAAGAAGCCTTGCGGTCGCTGGCCCGCCAGATTGTCTTCGCGGTGATTACGCAAAGGCCGACGAAAATAGCGCCCGGGGTCCTGACCGTTTCCGGACCGGCGCCGCCCGGAACGCCCCAGCGGATTCCGGGTACGAAAACTCTGGACACGCGGTTCCTGGACACTGTGACGACCACAACCGAACTTGTACCGGAAACGGAACCTGCCAAGGGCAAGAAATAGTGCTCCGGCAAGCCGGCGCTTTCCGCATACCCATACGCATGCAGGTTCTGACATTGTGTGGGACAAGCTACATCGCAACTATCTTCCCCTCCTTTCGGGTCTGGTTTTTCTCTTTATTACCGGCGTCGTCGTGGTCGAAATAGACCGCCAGGTCTATCAGAGCAAGAAGAAGGAAATCTGCATTGCCAATGCCAAGCTGATCACGCCGCGCGATCAGACGGAGGCTCTTTTCCGGGCTGCTTCGGGCTTCTTCTATTGGAAAGACCTCGTGGAGCGCAATCCAGCCGAAGCGTCGCGCGCCGCCGCCTTAATCCGGGATGCGCTCAGCGTTCTGGACAGTGAAACCAGCCGGATTCTTCAATCTCCCAACAGCATTGTGCACATCGGCATTTACACGATCCGCCGCCAGGACGGCAGGGTCGTCCGCGAACGCGTTCTCTCGCGCGATGCCGAAAAACATAAGTATCGTCGCTGCAACACGTGGGCCAACAGCCTTGTGCTCAAAGGCTTTTGGGGAGAAACCGCACGCCAGTTTGATTCGCCAGACTCTGAGCAGCAGATCGGCGAGATTGTCTTTCGCTACACCACGCCGCTGAACATCCCGGAAATTGGCATCCTGACCCGACAATACTGGCTCCTGCTGGCATCCATCGTGCTCCTTTTGAGCGCTCTTTACTGGTATATCCTGCGCCACCTTATCCTGCCTATCAAGACGGTCACCGATTCCATAGACCGGTCGAAGGATGCCTTGCCCGAGATTCTGCCGCACCCGCGAACCCTGCTTGAAAAGGCATACAATAACCTGGCGCGCGACGCCTTGCTCAACGCTGTCTCCGGCCGCATGGCCGAATACATGTCGCTGGACCGTCTGGTTCCGCGCGAAGAGATTATCGGCGCCTTGCCGGAGTTGATCGCGCGGCGTTTCGGTTTCGCCGCTGTTTATGCTGTGGAACTGTCCTTTGCCGAGACGGCCCCGCCGGTCATCCAATGGTCCCGTGTCGCACTTCATCCAACCGTGCCCGCCGACGTTCCGGGACCCAATGACATGGACTGGATCGAATTAGGCCGGCGGTTTGCCACCGAGTGGAGCTACCGGCTCTGGGATATGAGCCCTTCGGGCAGTCATCCGCGGCGGCCGTTTTTCGCTATCGCGATTGCTGCCGACCGCGAGCAGCGGCGCGCGACCTTCCTGGCAATCACCCCCCTCGGTCATCCCGCTCACGACATGCTCAGCTGGTGCCGCGACACGCTGGTCCGTCTGGGCAACTCGATTCGCGCCGGTCTGGAGACGCTCGAGATGCAGCGCGACCTGATTGTCCGCGAGAAAAGCAAGGCCCACATCAGCCTTTCGCGCGCTCTTGGCCACGACCTCACCAACATGATCGCCACCAGCAAGCTCGAACTGGACACGGTTCGGCGTTTTCTTCAACTGCCGCCCGACCAGCAGATGAACATGGACCCGCCGCTGCGCCAGCTGTTCACCGAATCGCTTCATGCCTTGCTGCAGAATACCCGGTTTCTACAGGAAATCATCAATATCTATCGGTCGTTCAGCTATGTGCACCATCCGCAGTATGAGTTGACCGATCTCAACATGCTGGTGAAAGAGACGGCGGACTTGTTCCGGCTGTCGCTGTCGCGGCGTGTCGAACTGACGCTTTCCCTCGAAGAGGGGTTTCCAAAGAGTTGGGTCGAGCCGCGGCTTCTGAAACTGGCGCTGTTCAACCTGTTGACCAACGCCACAGACTCGTTCAAACGCCGAATCGTGCAGGAAGGCGATTTTACGCCCGTATTAGGAATTGCAACGCACACGGACTCTGCGGCACAATCCCTTTTGATTTCGGTGCGCGACAACGGGCTGGGCATTCGCAATCAGCGCGGCGAGCCCGCCAGCCCTGAAGAAATTCGCGCCATTTTCCGCGGCGGTTACACGACGAAGCGCGAAGGCATGGCCGAAGGGCTGGGATTGAGTTGGGTTCGCCAGATCGTGTGCGAGTTCCATCAGGGACAGATTCACGCCCGAAATCTTCCCGACGGCGGCGCGGAAGTCTCGCTGGTTCTTCCGGTGGCCAAAAGCGCCCCGGAGCGAAACGGAATCGAGGCGGAAGCGCCGTCTGATTCGGGCTGCGGATCAAAAACGGTGCGGGAAGGAAGTTGCCCATGAAACCCATCCACGTATTGATTGCCGACGACAACCCGATGTATCGGCAGGCTTTTGCCCGCAATCTGCGCCTGCAAGGCTACGAGGTATTCGAGGCGGAAAATGCCGACGATGCCACGGCCATTGTCCGATCGCACGCCGATCCCCTCGTCGTGGTGACCGACCTGGCCATGCGGACAGATCGGGAGGGGCTGGATTTGATTCGCCGGTTGAAAAGCGAACGCCCTCTGCTGCCGATAATTCTGATCTCGGCCGTGGGAACCTTCGAAGAGGGTGCAATGGCCACCCAATACGGCGCTGCGCGCGTTTTCAGCAAGAGCCGCATCGAAGAGGAACTGGATCCGCTCTACGAGGAGATTAACCGGTGCCACGCCAGTTATTTGAAGAACACGGCCATTCTACGGCACGTGCGAAACCTAGGCGAGCAGATCGAGACGATGGAAAGCGGTGAAGTGGAAGCGACAGCGGCCCATTTGCAGGAGGTTCTCGGCGACGACCAGGTGCTGCCCTACGTCAAAGGCGAGGTGTTCGAGCGGCTGCTGGACCTGCGCTCGGCCGAGGTCCGCGCTGCCTTGCAGAAAAAAGCCAGCCTCCTGATCGAAAGTTCGCCCGACGGCAAACCGGGGCTGGGACTCCAAGAAGTGGACGATCTGCTGCGAGCCGAGTTGAAGACCTTCGACCGCCTCTCGCCGGAATCGCATGAGGCCCTTCGCACGGCCGAATTTCTCTACCGCCAGCAATCGCGCTTAGGTCAGGAGATTGACCTCTCGCGCAACATCGGTTTCTCGTATTGCTTTGCCGTGGAGAACGAGGCCAAGGTCGTTCTCCGGCGCAAACTGACGCGGTTTCTGGAAGCCAAAAGCACCTATAAATTGCTGGAAGTTCTCTATAATTACAAGACGCGAAGTTTGGACCTGTTCTTCCACCAGTATCTGCTGCAGTTGCAGCACCAGCGGCGGCTGGAGGTAACCATTGAAAACGTCGCGCAGACTTTTGCGCGAATCCGCGAGCATGAGGCGCGCTACAAACCCGACGGGCTAAAGGCGCTCGGCATCATCATCTTTTGCTTCGGCCGCACCTACGAATTTCGTCGCGGCACGGTTCCCATGCTCATTGACAACCCCCTCAATCTAAAAGGTCTCGACGACGATAACGAAGTGCTGACGTTCGCCGAACTTCTGACCGGTCTCCAGCACTATCGCAATCCATATATCCACCCGGAGATCAGCGACATGCAAAAGGTGTCCAAGATTCGCGACACTACGCTGCGCTGCCTCACGTGCATCGGAAAATTAGTATGATCGCATTAACAACTCTCAGTGCGGTATGAGACTCTGATGGAAACTCTATTTCAGCGTTTTGTTTTGGCCGGCGGGATCGTCATGATTCTGCTCATCCCGTGCTCGGTTGCCGCTGTGGCCCTGATCGTGCACGGTCTGATAGATCTTCGGCGCGGGAAAGTCATGCCCCGGCGCGTGGATGCGGCGTTCCGCGACTTGGGCGAGTCGGTTTCGGTTGAAACGCTGCAAGAGAAACTCAACACCTGTCCCGACAGCCCGTTGACCCGCGTTTGTCGCCGTTTGTGCCCCTGGGTGGGCCGCTATGGCGAAAGCTGGGATCTGGCCGTCCAGCAAGTGACGAGCGAAGAGGTCGCCGGTCTCTATCAGAAGCACGGCTACCTGTCGCTGATTTATCAAGTAGCGCCGCTGCTGGGCTTGTTGGGCACCATTCTCGGGATGATCCGCGCCTTCCATACCTTCGGAGCGTCGGCCGACCGCTCGGTCGGCGATCTTGGGCGGGGGATCAGCGAAGCGCTGGTTACCACCATGTGGGGATTGATGATTGCCGTCCCGTCGCAGTTTTTCCTGAGCCTGTTCCGGCAGAAGCTCTACCGCTATGAAGAGGAGTTGATTCCAGGGCACGTCAGGCGGCTTTTCGCGCCGCTGCAAAATGCGCTCAAAACCCCGCACGGCCGCCCACCGGCCAAGACGCCTCCGGCCCCAAGGGAGCAGCCGTAATGCCCGCCGACCGCCGCATCCGCCGCTCCGACCTCGAGCCGATCAACCTCACACCGCTTCTGGACTGCATTCTTAACCTCATCTTCTTTTTCCTTTTGGCTACCACGATCAAGGAGCGCATGAACGTCCTCGAAGTGGAGATTCCGCAGTCGGGCGTCAGTTCACCCGCACCCGAAGAACGCCGGGAACTGGAAGTGACCATCGCGGCGGACGGCGCCATTTTTCTCAACGACGACCGCGTGACCAGCGCCCAGTTGCGCACGCGCCTCGGCGACGCGCGCACCTCGGACGGCCAGCCGCTACCTGTGCGAATTCGCTCGGACAAAACAGCCCAGGCCCAGGTGCTGGTGGACGTAATGTCCATTTGCCTTGAGACCAGTCACCCAACGTTCAGCCTGCAAGTCAAGCCGAGCGCGCCGTTGCCGTAAGGTCGGAAGAAATCACATGGAAGCGGTAATCCAACGGGGAATTCCTATGGATGCAGGGTTGTCCATCTCTCACCTGGCGCTCGGCGATCGGACGTTTGACCTCGGCTTTGCGCGCCGATACGACCGGCTGAGACAATCCATGCTGGCGATGGGTATTGTTCAACCCATTTTGGTGCGGCAGGCTGCTGCGCCGGGTGCACAGCAAGGCGCCTATCAAATTGTCTGCGGATTTGGGCGGGCGTCCCTTGCAGCCGAACTGGGCATCCCGCAGATTCCCGCACGATGCCTGCCGCCCATGGCCAGCGATTTTGATTGCCTGCAACTGGCCTTGTTCGACAACCTGCCGCACCGTCAAATGAATCCCATCGAGCGCGCCATAGCGCTCGAGCGCCTTGGATGCCATGTGGGCCGCGAGGATGTCGTTGCCCGTTACCTTCCTGTTTTGGACCTTCAGCCAAGCGGCATCGTTCTGGATCGAACTCTGCGCTTGCTTCGGCTGATCGAGCCGCTGAAAGTTGCCGTCGCCGAAGGGCGAATCGAGGAAAAAGCGGGGGTGATTTTAGCCGGTTGGGAACCGGCGGATCAGGAATGGTTTGCCCGACTTATGGAACAATGCTGCCCGACGGTTTC
This sequence comes from Candidatus Sumerlaeota bacterium, assembly GCA_017161705.1. GTDB lineage: Bacteria > Sumerlaeota > Sumerlaeia > JADFCW01 > JADFCW01 > JADFCW01. The sequence goes on from JADFCW010000032.1 coordinate 11,233, forward strand.
CGTGGCGCGCGAGTGGGCTGAAAATTTGGACGATATTGCGCGGCGCGACCATTGCGCGGTGCGCGAGGTGCTTTCGGCGCCCGAAGTCGCCACGGCCTGGAGCAGCGAGAACGCGCCTCCGCCCGTTCGGTGCGGCGCCGTGCGCCGGGCCATTCATCGCCTTCGCTTTCCAACGTTGTCCGCACAGGAGGAAGCCTTCGAAACTGCTCGCGCCGCGTTGAAACTCCCGCCGGCCATGCGCCTCGACTGCGCGCCGAATTTCGAGTCCGACGACCGGTATCTGAGCATTCGCTTCAGGAATGCCGACGACCTGCGTCGCGCAGTCGCCCTTCTTCAGCACTGGCTCGACAATCCCGACCTGATCAGCGCCCTCTGGCCGCGCTTGTAGTGTTGTAGATAAAAGCGGGCATGGATGAGCATTGATTTCCTCGAACCGAATCCATCCGTCGCTTGCCGGGAGGCCCAACTTCCTCTTGACCCGCCGCAGTGTTGCCTTGCACTCTCGGGGTGGTGTATTCTGTGTTTTTCGATGCTTACGGACTGGGTTTAAACTAAAACAGCGGTCGGGATCGGCCGTTTTTCCCTGTAAGCAATCCATAGCCATAGCTTTTATTTATATCTCGGAATAAGGCACTCTTAGCCAAGTGGAAGGGGGATGCTCGACCATGTCTGCATACGATGGGAATCAATGGTCTCGTCATATCGTGACGCGCCGGATATTTCTGGGCATGACGGGTTCCCTTTGGGCTTTCTCCAGCCGTTCGGATTCGGCGGAGAACAACTGTCCTTTCGCCCGCGCCGTCACTCGCGGCCCCAAACATCACTGGTTTGGCTATTACGACAAATGCCCGTGGGATAAAACCGGCCGCTATCTGCTGGCGATGGAAAATGATTTCTGCGACCGCCAACCCAATCCAGGCGAGCAGGTCACGATCGGCAGGGTGGACTTGAAAGACGGCGACCGCTTTCTCGCGCTCGACAGCACGCCCGCATGGTGCTGGCAGCAGGGCGCCATGCTCCAATGGCTCGGTTCCGCTCCCGACCGGGAGATTATTTACAACCGCGTCGAGAGCGACCACTACTGCGCCGTGATCCGCGACGTACACAGCGGCAAGACCCGCCGTCTGCCGCTTCCCATCTACGCGGTCAGTTCCGACGGCAAACAGGCGGTAACGCTAAATTTCGACCGCCTCCATCGCCTTCGACCTGGCTACGGCTATTGCGCTCTGCCGGAAAAGAACGCGGAAATCCCTGCACCGAAAGATTATGGCATTTCGTGGATGGACCTTGCGACCGGCGAGAATAAGCTGATCATTCCCATTGCCTGGGCCGCCGAAAACAAGCCCGACGAGCGATTCAAGGATGCCCATCACTGGTTCAATCACCTGCAGTTCAATCCCTCGGGCACGCGTTTCTGTTTCCTTCATCGCTGGGCTGTTCCGGGAAAACCGTGGGCCACACGATTTTACACGGCCAGGCCCGACGGGAGCGACATCTGCCTGATCTGTGACAGCGGCATGGTCTCGCACTTTGACTGGCGGGACGACCACACGTTGCTTGCCTGGGCGCGAACCAGGGAAAAGGGCGATCACTTTTATCTGTTCGATGCCCGGACGGGCGAAGCCGAAGTCGTCGGCGACGGCATTCTCACGCGCGACGGCCATTGCAACTACTCGCCCGACCGCAAGTGGTTCCTCAACGACACCTACCCTGACAAGGAACGGATGCAGACCCTGATGGTGGTACGCACCGCCGATGAAAAACGAATTGACATCGGCAAGTTTTACATGCCCCCGAAATTTACCGGTCCATGGCGCTGCGATCTGCATCCGCGCTGGAACCGCGACGGTACGCAAGTCTGCGTGGATGCCGTCGAAAAGGAAACCCGCCAGATTTTTGTTGTGGATGTCAGCGGCGCGGTAAAAGCCTGAGAAAGCCGCCCATGCGCAAGGACTACAATCCGATTGCCGCGTCCGAGACGGCCGACGACGAAGCCGCCTTTGCGGAAAACCCATGATCCAACGTCTGGGAAATGCGCGACATTCCCACGGTGACGCGCCGTGTCATCGAATCGCGCGATGAATATCGTTGCATTGCTTCTTGTAATGCCCGACTGTCCCCCGGCAGCCGGTTGCTCGACGGCGGATGCGGTCTCCCCGAACGGACGCTTTACTTTGCCGGCCGAGGTACGGGCATGGAAAACCGATCACAATCCATGGCAGCGTGCGTCTCCATTGTGCGCTGCCCCAGCTACGACAACCGAACAGTGGCCGAAGCACTTCGCGCGGTGCTCGAACCGCTCGGTGGAATTCAACGGTTTGTCCGGGCCGGCCAGCGCGTGCTTCTCAAACCCAACTTCGTTCTGGCGCGCCGACGCGATGAAGCCGCAAATACGCATCCGACGTTTGTGCTCGAAACTGCCCGACTGGTTCGCGAGGCCGGCGGCGAGCCTGTCGTCGGCGACAGTCCGGCTCTCGGCTCGGCGCGGCATGTGGCCGCCCGTTGCGGCCTGCTCGAAGCGGCTCGCGATGCGGCTCTCCCGATCGTTGAATTTCGCACGACACGCCGGATTCCCTCGCCGCGCGGCCCTGCCCACCGTCCTCTGCGAGTGGCCGACGAAGCACTCGACGCCGACGTCGTCATCAATCTTCCGAAGATCAAAGTGCACGGGCAAATGTATCTGACGCTAGCGGTCAAGAACCTTTTTGGGTGCGTCAAAGGGCGGCGGAAGGCGCTGTTGCATCAGCAACTCGGCGGCCGGCCCCTGGAATTTGCCCGCATGTTGGTGGATGTCTGTCAGGCGGTTCGACCGGTCGTGACTCTCCTGGACGGCATTACGGGTATGGAGCGCCACGGCCCGACGGGCGGCGATCCGCGCCCGCTCGGATTGATCCTGGCTGGAACCGATTGCTCGGCGGTTGACCGCGTAGTGTGCGAGATCCTCGGAGCTGATTCGAGCCGTCTGTTGACGCTGCAGGCGGCGCGCGAAGCCGGCTTCGGTCAGACCGATCTGGACTCAATCCAGGTTCTGGCCGACGGGCGCGAGATTAGGCCGCCGTTTGGCTTTTGGGTTCCGGAGCTGGCCGCCCGGCCTTTCCTTCTTGCCGAACGTCTCACGCCGTTGTCGTTTTCGCCATGGCGAATTCTGCGCGGACTGTTCCGTCAAGCCTGGTCGCATCTGGCTCCGCCTAAAAAGGGAAATGCGCCATAGCGAGGCGGGAAGTGATCTCGAAACACAACCCGCGGAAGGTCAATTCGCGTTCCCTCTATCCGCGATGTGTGTTTCCTCTATTGTGAGCCGGTTGGCTCGATCCCGGCCACTGTCCACAGCCTCACTTCCGGGATCTCGAACACAGCGCGGCCGCCTTCTCGCCGGATGGGAACCGTTTGCGGCGCTGCGTCGTACCGCAAGAGGTTTGCTGTCCCGCCCAAGCCTTCCGCCAGCCTCGAGGGCAACGTGATGCGCACGTGCTTTGCCGGACGCATCCAGTCCGTCTTCGGGTCGTAGTCGCGATTGATCACGTGAACCGCGAGGGCTCGGCGGTTTTCGTTTCGTCGCACTGTGCAGATTAGCGACGGGGTCGTCTGCACGCCGCTTGCATCCGCCCACTCGAAGTCGTCAAACCAACGGGCGTTGGCGCGGATGAACTGATATAGCGGTGCATATTCCGCAATCGGCGCGCGATGCCAATGCGTGCCGCGTTCATTGTTGAAACACCACTGCCGCGTCGGATGCGGCACCATGAACCACTGGCCGTGCGCATATGTCAGGGCGATCCACACGCGCACCAGTTCCGTGGCGCTGGTGGCGTGAATATGCGCCCAATCCCAGCCAAACGCTGTGGCCGCGAGGGGCTTCTCCAGCTGGCGTGCGATCTCAAACGTCTTGATCGCATCGTCGAGTCGGGTCGTGCCCTGCGAGGCGTTGAAATGGGTCTCGCTGACAATATGCGTGAGATATTTGACTACTGGGCGGTGTTGCTCGTGCAGGATCGGCGCGTTGGCGCTGAGGAGAATGGGATGGCCGGCAATCTGGGCGCCCAGTTCGCCCAGTTCGCGCACGTTTTCCGCCGCTGCCTCGACCTGGTAGCGTTCGAATAAATCCATCAGCGGAATTTTGCGCCATATCTTGAGATATTCCTTCCGGGTTGCAGCGTATTTTCTCACCCAATCGCGATAGTCAAACCGCTCCAAGTCCGTTATGCCCGCTTTGGCCAATTGCTCCGGAGTCGCGTGATTCTTGAGGTATTGCCGGAATCCGGCCATGCAATAGTCGCAAAAGCCGCCGCCGTGTCCAATCACCGAACCGGCGGTGCCCAGATGGTCGTCAATGTGGAGGCCGTCGGCGCCGCCGGCCATGGCTTTGCGCACCTGCTCGCGGACATGCTGGCGGAAAGCCGGATGGTTCGTGCAGCCGAAATACGTGGGCATCCCTTTGAAGGTATGATCAAACAACCACGGCACGGCGACGGGATTGCCCTCGATGTCGCGAGAGACGGCCTCGCGCAGTTCCGTGTTTTCGTAGAGCAGCCGCGCGCCGGCGGTCAGACACCACATTGCACCCGTGCACCGAATGCCCAGGTCGTGGTGCATTTTCACGCTCGAGGTTGTGCTTGCGCCGCCCCACGCCACAAAGGTTGCTCCGTAGGCCTTGTAGGCCGCCGCATCCGCCGAATACATGAAGACGACGTCGGAGTGTTTGAACACTGGCGGGCCGGCGGCCGCCGCAACAATCGGCGCGATCCATATCAAAGTCAGAATAGTGCGCTGGATTTTGCCCAGACTTTTGTGTGACAATGTACCACCCATGTGTCGCATCCTTCTTCGCGTTCAGGGGAAAAATCGGTAACGGTCGAGGGCAACCCCACCATCAACGGTGCGGCGGGTATATGCTTGCTATGGGTTGGGTGCAAGCTCTGCCCCCACGCCGCCTCTTCAATAACACGTATCCGAGACTTGTATGCCGCTCATGGGTATCGGCAAGAATAGTGCCGCAGGTTCTTCTTTCTTATTCCTTCGGTCCTTGTCGGGTGACGATGGGAACATAGCCTGACTCCAGGCCGGGCGGCGGTGTTACAATTAGCGCCGGATCAATCTGGGCCAGTTTACCGATCTCTGGCGGCGGCAGGTAGTCGCGGTCTTTTTTCCAGGTGCGGTGAAGTTTTTCTACGCGTGCCTGCAAGATTTCCCGTTCCTGATCGGTCAAATCGGCGTTGAGCAATGCCGGCTGGTCGGCGAATCGGTACCAGTAGTAGGTCACCACGCTGCCGTCGCCCGGATAGGCGTGGAAAGGTCCTGCCACGGGGCCGGGTTTTTTCCAGCAACTTTCTGGATCATCGGGAGTGACATAGGGTTCGGATGGCCTCGTGACGGGCCGGCTGAAGCGAACATCGGCCAGGCCGGTTTCGGCCGGAACATCTCCGGGAGATATGGCAACCCACCTTCTTTTTTTGTTCTTTTCTTCCACCAACCGATAGTATTGGGGCAAGATCACCCGTTGGCCTTCCGAGGCATTTTTCCTAGTGACCAGTTGTTCGTTCCAGCGGCATCCAAAGGTATGGGGGTCGGGCGCAAAAAAGGTTGCGAAAGCATCCCAGGCAATCGGCGCCCTTTCTTCTCGGGGAACCGAGGGGTTGTAGATCCTCCACGTCACCCCGCCTCGTCCGGGAAAAGTGTGTATAATTGCTCCCATAGGATCAATTGCGCCGCTGGCCGGAGGGCCGCCTTCAAACCAGGCCAGGACGGCATCCCAAAGCGCCTGCTTGTTGTATGCCGTAACGCGATGCACAAGGATGGACTCGCCCTTGGGGCCGCCCGGAAACAACGTGGGAGCTATGCGTGCATAGATTTGCCCTTTGCTGTCGGCGGCCTGGACGCTGGGAATATACTGGGTTTCCATTTGCAAAGCCCGGTTGGGCTCTGAAGGACGGCTGTCCAGAAACATTCCCGCCAGACGAGGATCGTCAACCGAAGCACTGGACCAGAAATAGGGGGTGAAGAAAGCGACGGGGCCTTTGAAGTTGCCTGTGTTCAAAAACAGAGTCCAACAGTGGTTCCCGGTGGGAACATTCTTCCCTGCGGTGGTGGATTTGGCCGGCGTAAGGGGCAGCGGCAGGTAGCCATAGCCAAACAGTTCACCGCAAGTTCCTTGTTTGAGGTTCAGGCCGTCGGGCGGCCACAGTATCCACGGGCTGAGTTGCGCCACGCCATACTTGCCCATGGGTTTGTTCCAGTCCCTTCCCTTGCCGGCTCCGGGGCCGTTGGCCCACGCACTGAAATTCAGGGCCACGCCGCCCATGATGAACTTCGGCGTTTCGGTGGCGAAGCGAGTGTCGCGCCACCAGCCCAGGCCGCCCTCGATGTCGGAATACATTTTCTCCAGCGGCTTGGGTCCATCATATTGAGCAAACATCCAAGTGCCGAAAAGACCGCTTTGAAACCGATTCCCCGGATACTCCTGCAAGAGAGGCCAGGCGGCGACATACATCGAGAATCCCGCGTTATACGTCGCTGGGACTTTATCGTGGGGGGCGAGAAGGTATCCGGACATTTCGCCCTGCTGAATCCCCTTGCCGGCGGCGGACAGGAGGAAAGAAGGCAACACAAATGCCGCGGCAAGGCAAACCCTCGGCAGGCTGTTGAATTTTCCTGTGAACATAATCGAATCTCCCTGTGTGCGCGGATCCAATCTACCGCTCGTTATTCGGACTTGCTTTTTTGGGCGTTGAGAAGCTGCTTCATCGCCTCGCCCATCGCCTCGCCGATGAGGTAGTAGGTCTCGGCGTTCGAGTTCCAGTGATAACCTTGTTTGCTGGGAGAGAGCTCCGGCGGGCGCCAGAACGCCTTTGTGCCCACGAACGCGACGTTGCCCTTGAACTCCGGGCGCTCCGCCACCGCGGCCTGCGCTTTCATCAGCGAGAGCGCGCGGGGATGGGCCTCTTCCGGACCGGACATGCCGGTCTCGGCGATGACGAACGGCAGCGCGGGCACGCCAAGGTCTTTGCGCATGTCTCGGATGAAGTGAGCCATGTTGCTTTCGTATTCCGCGTTGAACTTGTCGCTGATGCGGTCGTTCCATCCCTGATGCCAACCGAAACCTGAGAGTATGTATCGCCCGTCGCTGCCCGGGACGAGGTCCTTGATATTGGCGAGCGCGGCCTTCGTCAGCGCCAGCGTCTCGCGATAGTATCTGCCGAGGATGGCCGGGTCCTGCGCGATGGCGGCGTCGGCTTTCTCGCCCAAGGAATAGGGGGGCTTGCCCGCGCTCGGTGGACGAAAATCCACAGCGAGGCTTTTGCCGCCCCACGCGCATTTGATGAGCAACACCGGCTCGTCGAGCGCGTCGCCCATTACCCAGCCGAAGCCGAGTTCGGGACCGATTGTCTCCTTGCGGGCGCCATAGCCTACCGTGAGCGGGCCTTTACGGTCGAGATACGAAATCCACACGTCATCGCGCACGCGCCATTGCCCGGAGGAGTCCACCAGGTGCGCAAAGCGTTTCGCAGTCGCTGCATCCTTGACGAGGAACTCCAGCGAGCCTTTGCCGCCGTTGCGCTTTGGGTCCGCCGCAATGATCCCCTGCCCTTCCATGTTCGACTGGCCGGCGAGGACGAAGACACGCACCGGTTTTGCGGCCGCCGCAGCAGAAGAGACCGCGGCCAATGCGAGCAGAAGAAGCAGGGCGAGGTTTTGGATGTTTTGTTTCATGGCTCGAGAATAAATCTCCTTTCGCGGTGATTATGTATTTCAACAATCAAGGGCATGTTTCAGGGGGTTATCTGGATCAGTTCGCCCGCTTTCGTTTCGCGTTCGACCAACTTGCCGGTCCACGGGTTCAATACGCGCAATCTGCCGCCGACGGTCGAGGTGATTTCCAACTTTACCAACCTGCCGGCCTTTTGCTCCGCGCTGACGAGAAAGCCGCCCTGAGCGCGGAGATGCGTGAACGCCGCGTCGCGTTCTTTGGGCCAGCAAGGGAAAACCCGGATGGTGTTGTCCACGCTTTGGAGGAGGAATTCGGAAATCGCAGCGGCGATGCCAACACTTTCGCTGAGATAATAGCCGTGCATCGGCCAGTGGAACATGCCGTTGGGCTGGACTTCCGGCTTGTAGTAAGCGCGAAGGTCGCTGAGGGCCTCGGGCATCGAAAACCGCGCTTTGGCCACGCTGAGCATGACTGTGGAGTTGCAGCCGCGATGCTGGATCTGGCGAAGGGTGTTGCGGAACAATTCCTTTTCCGGCTCTGGCGAAAACCACGTCACCTGTTCAGCCGGAAACACCGGCACGGCGGGGACGGTAATATTGTGCTGTTTGATTTCACGAAACCTGCAGCCGCTCCAATCCACCACCACAGGTCTGCCGGATTCATCCGGTGCGGTGGGATAGGTAGGCAGCAGTGCGAGGGCTTTGCGGAAGCGCGCGACCAACTCCCGGTCGCGGCCAAGCTCATTGGCCGCTTCAATGGCCGCATGGAACATGGTGCGTGCGTAGGCGAGGTCGAAGGGAACGTTGGCGACGCCGAATTTGCCGTGCTCCGGGCTGTAACTCGGGCCGAACTGCACTTTTCCGGCGGCGTCGCGCGGGCATTTTTCGGCGAATGAGCAGTAGAACAACGCTACCTCGCGCAACACGGGATACAGGGTTTCGCCCAGATACTGCCGGTCGGGCCGGTATAAGTGGGAGAACCATAACACTTGCGCCGACATGCCAGCCATACCGAGCGTATAGCCATAAGGCGGAATCGCAATCTGACGCCGGTTGACACTCGTACAGGCGAGCGGGTCCGGCTCGAAGGGGAACGAGGAGATGCCGATGCACGCGCCTTCGCAATCGTAGGTCGTTTTCGCCAACCAACGCATTCGGGGAAGCATGTCTTTCATATAGCGAATCCACGGCTCGGCCAGTTCAGGGTGATTGATGATAAACGGCGTCCAGTAGGTCTGCCAGGCGTTGTAGTTGTGATGGTAATCGCCGTGCCACGGAGGGTTGTCCGTTGCCAATCCGGCGAACAAGCCAGCCGGCACGACCCCGGGCTTCGCGAAACAGCGCAGGTAATAAACCATGCGGTACCACCAGGTCTGGAAGTCGGGGTCGTCAAGCGCCACACCGCTGGCCGACCAGTAACGGGTCCATTCGTCCTCATGCCGGGCGATCAGCGCTGCAGGGCTGGCCGTCGCCGTCTCGCGGGCGAGGCGAATTGCCGCGTTACGAACGTTTTCCTTGGTCTCGAAGGATGTCACCACCGCAACAGCTTTTCGCGGCCCATCGCCCACCGCGGCGAGGGCGTATTCCATGCCGGGATAGTCCGAATCGCCGGGCATTTTCATGTGCAGCCATTTCGCACCATCGCCTTCTCCAAGTTCAGGAGCCGGTAGAGTCTGCAACTTGACAGGCTCCAGCGAGACATCCTTGTCCGTCTCGATTAGAAACGCATTCCGGTCTGCCAAGACGCGCACCGTGATCGAGTCCACAGTTGCGCATGCGCGCCGCAAATCGAGCTGGGCCGATTGGTTTGCGGCTTCGCTGCCTGCAGAGCCGATGCGAATCACCGCGGCGCAGTGCGGTCGTGGATATGGCTTTTTCCAACTCGGCGGGTAACCTCCGCCCGACCATTTATTATTCGCCACGTCCACCTTCATCAGCGGAGGGTCTTGGGACGTGTCCACGCGGGCATCCCAGATGTCGTTTTTGGCCACGCGCAGACAGAGCGCGCCGTTGCGTTCCCAAAGCAACGCATTGAGGTCGCCGTTGCCGAGCACGAGTGCTTCGCTGTTCAGATTGGCAAGGCGCGATTCGCTCACTGCTGCCGCATCGAGTGCGGCAGGATAGGGAATGGTCTCGCCGGCGGAAACGGCCACCCCCATGCCCAGACACAAGGCTGCAGCTAACAAGCAAGCATTTTTGATTCGAGAATTAGAAATCATCATTTGTGCGGCTCGCCTTTACTACCTTCGTTTTTTCATTAAAACATCCACCTGGGACATGGTGGTTCCACTTAAATTCTCCGCCTTGCCCCTGTCAACCCGGAATATGAGTTTGTGCTTCACGCAGTTTTGAGAAATCGTGCCGATCATGCGCGAGAGGTTCGATCAGTAATCACTCAAGTCCTATTCGCGGGAAAGGGCGCATAGATCAAACTTTATTTCGCTGTATCTATGTCCATGTGAGTGCGGTCCTTGTCTCAAAGTGGATGAAAGAAACACCGCACCGCTGAAGCGGGGATGGATACGGCAAACTGAAGTTTGTAGCACAAACGGCACGCTGAAGCGTGAACTACGAGCGGCGAACTGGTTCATTCACCACCTGCTGCCGGGAGATTCTAACTTCTTCTTGACCTGCTGTCGCGGTCCCTTGCACGCTCGCAAAAGATTTTCGCGAGATATAGAGAAGATCGCGCGACAAACGACGAAGGCATCTAGAGAATCTGAGCCAAAGGAACATTCTCATGTCCCTGTCAACCCATCGCCAAATCCTCCTTGCGGCGCGGCCCGACGGCCTGCCGAAAGAGTCGGATTTTCAAATGGTGGAAAGTCCGATTCCTCAACCGGCGAAAGGGCAGTTCCTTGCCCGCATCCTCTTTCTTTCCGTGGACCCCTACTTGCGCGGGCTGATGAACGAAGATGCCCCGTATTTGCAGCCGGTGCCGCTCGGCGGCGTGATG
>JADFCW010000265.1 GCA_017161705.1 Candidatus Sumerlaeota bacterium
GCCGCAGTCCAAAGGGTCGGCGTTATGCGCTTATGTGGTATGGGCGGCGTTGGGCTGGAGGGATGAGTGATTGAAGCAAAGCGGCAGCATGGCTGCCGCAGTCCAAAGGGTTGAATTGAATATGGTCTGGCGTGAATGAGTCCCCTAAACGACATTACACATCTCCCGCGCAACAACACCCAATCGCGTCCATGGCTCCGGCGGCGGGAGGCGTTGCTTCTGGCAGCGGTCCTGGCTGTGGCGGCGGGGATGCGTCTGTATGATCTCCAGCGGTTGCCGCCGGGATTGTGGTTTGACGAGGGGCTGGCGGGCTTGAATGCGCTTTCCATTTTGCATGATAAGCGGTTCCGCCTTTACTCTGACAACCGCGAGTTCTTCGACGGCGCGCCGACCAACGCCGAGGAGCCGATGTATCACTATCTCGCCGCGCTGTTTGTGGCGATTCTCGGTCCGACGGTGCCAGCCCTGCGCCTGACCAGCGCGGTGATCGGCATCGCCACTGTCGGGGCGTTCTATGGGATGGTGCGGACGATCTGGGACGGGCAGCGGGCGCTTCTGGCGGCGCTGCTGCTGGCCGTGTTTCGGTGGCACGTGCATTTCAGCCGCACAGCATTTCGCACCATCCTGGTTCCGCTGTTTGCGTGTCTTTTTTTCTGGCTGTGGTGGCAGGGCGTCGAGCGGAAAAGCCGCGCGTGGCTCATTGGGGCGGGCATCGTGCTGGGTTTGGGATTCTACACCTATTTTGCCTTCCAACTCATCCTGCCGGCGTGGCTGTGCTATTGGCTGGTGCGGTGGGTGCGCGAGAAGGCGCGCCGGCATGATCTGCTGCAGGGCTTGATCTGGCCGCTGGGCGCGGCGGTCGTAGTCGCGCTGCCGCTGGTCGGCTACCTTGCGGCAAATCCGGATGTAGCGCGCGGCCGCATGGGCAGCCTTTCGATTTTCACCCAGGGGCCCGATTCGTCCGCGCAGCGGCAGTTGGCTCCCGAACAGCGCGGCGATACGCGGATGGAACTTCTGGCGAAAAACCTTTGGTTCAATGTCCGCCAGTTCTGGGGTCGCGGCGACCATGTGGCCAAACACAATGTGCCGTATATGGCCGTATTCGATCCGGCGGCCGGAGCGGTCTTCGCCGTTGGAATTCTCGCCACGGTGATCGGCCTTGCGCGCGATCACCGCAACGTGCTGATTGTGTTGTGGGCAGTATGGTTGGCGTGCGCTTCGATCTTTTCACTCGGTGCGCCGAATCTGCTCCGGACGCTCGGAATGACGCCGGCGGTGATCCTGATCCTGGCGCAGGGCTATTGGTCTGTTCATGCCGCCATTGCAAAGCACTCTCGTGTCGTTTCGTGGATTGTGTTGGGCGGGTTGGTTGCGGCATTCGCTGGAAATGAAGCGTACCGGTATTTTGCTCTGTGGCGCAACAACCCATATGCGGCGCGGGAATTCAATGCTCCCTATCGCGAGTTGGCCGCCCTGATCACGGCACACTTGGGCGAGTGCGAAGTTCACATTCCGCGAGATCATGCTCGTCACTGCACACTTCGATACTTGCTATATGGCAGAACGAACGTGCGCGAGATGAAACGCCCCGATTCTCTGACACGCGATGAGGCCGGCAACCGGCTGCGGGTGCTCATTGCGACGGATTGGACATTTTCGGCCGCCGGCGCGCGGAGCGAATCGAACTGGACGCGCTGGTTTCCCGGCGCGCGGATCGTCTGGGAGTCGTCCGACGGCGCTTTCTATGCGGTGGAAATTCCCGCAGGCGATTTGCTGACGCGCGAGCGTGCGGAAGAGGCTGCGCGTTATCTTGGCATGGACGAAACCCGGTAAAGGAGAGAACCCGCTTCATTCATGTTCCATCGTTCTCACAGCATTCAGGTACTTCTTGTTGTTTCGCTGTTTCTCACGTTCGGCTATTTTTTTCACCAAGAGGCCGGCTGGAACGTCAACAGCCGGATCTGTCTCACGTATGCGATGGTGGAGAAAGGCTCGTTTATTATTGACGAGTATCAGGCGATTCCCGCCCTCGAAACCAGGGACATCGCATTCTACGAGGGGCATTATTATTCGGACAAGATCATCGGCACATCGCTTCTGGGAGCGGTCCCGATGGCGGTGTTGCATTTCTACAGTCGCGCAACAGGGCGGATGTTTTCCTGGAATGCAAAGCGCTATGTGGTGACGACGTTCAGTGTGGGAGTGATGAGCGCGCTGGCCGGTGCGGCGCTGTATCGGCTGTTGGTGTATTTCGGCGCGTCGGTTGGGGGAGCGTTTTTTCTGGCCTGTGCATTTGTCTTCGGCACGCAGGTCTTCAGCGTCAGCACGGTCTTCCTCTCCTATGGGCCGACGCTGTTTTTCGAAATTTTGGCTTACGGGCTTTTGGCGCGTAACCGCGAGGCGCTGGATGGACGGAAACTCTTTCTGGCCGGTCTGGCCCTGGGGGGCGGCCTGTTGTGCGAGTACACGCTGGGTCTGGTGGCCCTCGGCCTGAGCGTTTATGCTTACGCCTATCTGCGCCGCAAAGCGCTAATGTTTGTTTTTTGGCTGGGGGCATGCATTCCCCTGTCGGCGTTTCTCGCCTATACGATGATTTGCTTCGGCCGGCCGGTGATACCCTACGAATACCTGGTTCGTGCAGAGTTCAAACACGGCATGTCGCAAGGATTTCAAGGCATTGCGGGGTTTGATCCTGCGGTGCTTTATTATATCACAATTCATCGTTATCGCGGGTTGTTCTATCACTCGCCGTTTTTGGCGTTGGCGGCGTGGGGGTGGGTGCGGATGTGGGGCAGCCGGGAGCGGCGGGGCGATGTTGTGCTCTCGATTTCGATGACGGCTGCCTATTTTGTATTCAACGCATCGTATTATATGTGGTGGGGCGGTTGGACGAACGGTCCGCGCCATTTGATTCCCGCTCTGCCGTTTCTGGTTCTTCCGCTGGCAGCGGTCTGGCAGTCGGGGAAAATCGGGCGGGGATTGCTTGTCGCGGGGGCGGCAGTGTCGGTCTTTTTCAACACGCTGCCCGGGTTTGTGGATGCCCAGTTGCCGCAAGGCTATCAAGCCGCCGAGCTGTATCATCCGCGCATCCAGTACAACTACCGCGACCCGCTGTGG
>JADFCW010000266.1 GCA_017161705.1 Candidatus Sumerlaeota bacterium
ATCAAGCGGCTGTGGCGGGGGGATGTGGCGCGCAACGCGGGCCAGGTTCTCGGGCTGCGCGGGTTGTGGTCGCTGGTTCCGCTTGTGGTGCTGTGGATTGGGACTGCGGCGCTGGTGCGGCGTCTTGTTATTGCACAAAGAAATGGGGCGGGAGGATAAACCCGCCCCTTCCTCTCAATCCATAACCAAAGCCGAAGAAGCGCGAACCGATACGACCGCGCCGCAAAGAGTTCCTCAGCTGATATACCAGCCCTTTGGATATTCTTTGCGGATCAGGGCAGCGGCTTCGGGGCAGTTTTTCGCGCGCATCTTTGGACCGTCCCACTCGATCTTGCGGCCGGGCAGCCGCTGCGCGATGCAACCGAGCACGACCACTTCGGTCAGGAAACCGGCGTAGTCGAAGTTGGACAGAGCCGGGCGCCCGCCCTTGCAGGCCTCGACCCATTCCTGGAAATGGCCAGGGGACTTGGGTAGTTTCTTCAGTTCGGCCTTGTAATCAAAGCCCTCGAAATCCTTGCGGGGCAGGAGCATCCAGGTGTCGCCGTAGTCGCCGCGCTGATACATCGAGCCTTTGGTGCCGACGGCGAGGGCGCCGCCCTGGCCGGGTTTTTCGCCGTGGAAGAGTTCTTCGGGCGGCTTCTTCCCTCCGTCATACCACGTGAACTTGACCGGCGGCATGCCTTCGCGGGCGGGGAACTCGTATTTCACGATGGACCAATCCGGATAGACCTCTTCTTTCAATTCGGGGACCTGGCCTTCGATGCTGGTGGGATACCCCAATTTCAATCCCATGAACATCATATTGAGAATGTGGCAGGCCATATCGCCAAAAGCGCCCGTGCCCCAGTCATACCAGCCGCGCCAGTTGAAAGGAACATAAACTTTGTTATAGGGGCGCTTGGGGGCCGGGCCGAGCCAGAGGTCCCAATCCAAGCCTTCAGGCTTGGGCTCGTTGGCCAGTTTCTTGCGTTCATCCAACGCACGCTGCCCTTGCGGCCAGATGGGTCGGTTGGTCCAGACGTGCAGTTCGGTGACGTCGCCGATAACGCCGGACCAGAGGGCCTCGACGCCGCGGCGCAGGCCGTCGCTGGCTGTTCCCTGATTGCCCATTTGCGTGGCGACTTTGTATTTGCGGGCGGTCTCGGTCAGCAGCCGCGCCTCATGGACGGTGTGGGTCATGGGTTTTTGCACAAAAACGTGCTTGCCCATTTGCATGGCCATCATGGCTGCGGGAGCGTGGATGTGGTCGGGGGTGCTGATGGTTACGGCGTCAATTTGCTTGTCCATTTTTTCGAGCATTACGCGGAAGTCCTTAAATTTGGGGACGTCGGGGAACTCCTCGAATTTCTTGCGCGCGCGATTCTCATCCACATCGCACATGGCCACGAGATTGCCAAAGCGCGCGGCGTCGTCCACCTCGCCGGCGCCCTTGCCGCCGCAGCCGATGCAGGCGATGTTCACTTTTTCATTGGGGGAGATTTTGCGGGGCGCGGGAGCCGGTTCGGACGCCAATCGCGCGCAGCCGCTGGTGATAATGACCAGGCCGCTGCCGGCGAGCGCGCTCTTGCGCAGAAAGTCGCGACGATTGGTTCTTTTGCTCATTGTTTTCGCTCCTTTGTAGGATAAAGTAGATCAATGCTTTGAACCAGCTACAATTGGGCTTTATCGAATCGCATCTTTCAAGGAGTTTTTTCGACGGCAAAAAACCCGATAGCTCCTCCGCTCAAATTTGACGGAAAGACAGTTCTCGCCGGATGTAGCACAGACTCGATCTCGACCTGCGCGCGGCATGGACTTCTATCGCATCTCATTTGACGTGAAAAGAGATGCCCTTGTCTATTTGCCAGTAGAAGTGCGGTCACTCGCTCCATTTGGACTGGGAGGTGTCCACGGCTTGTAAAATTGCCGCGTCGCTGACGGTTCGGAATTTTGCGCGGCACCGCCGGCTTTGCAGCACGTCGGCGATGCGGCGGACGGCTCGCAGGAGCGAGCGCAGCTCGATTGCGCGGCCGCTCAGGAGCGACGCGGCGATGCGTAACGGCAGGCGCGCGCAGTGATCGGCAATCAACCGCGGGTCGTCGAGATTGGCCCAGGTGAAGAGCCAATGATTGCGGGCGTTGAGTTGCGCGAGCCATGTGTTGTCGCCGAGCCGGCGAAACGAGGCCTTGCCCAGATGCAGGGCGGGCGAACGCGGATCGTAGAGATTGCGCCAGCCACGCGCCCAGGCTTGCCAGGACAGATCGAAATCCTCCCAATAGGCGGGAGTATAGAACGCGGCCAGGCCGCCGAGTTCCAGAAAGCGGTCGCGGACGAATGCACAAGCGCCGCCCTGCAAGAAATGCGTTGGCGCCGGCTCGGAGGGGTCGGAATAGACCAGTCGAAAATCGCCGCGCGCCCAAACCGCATCCATCTTGACATAGTTGGGCCGGCGGTCGTCCCACTGGACGGTTTTGGCCGTCACCCCGAACAGGCGCTCGTCGCGGTCGAAATGTTCGAGCAGGGTTGTGCAAAAGTTTTCGCGTACGATGACATCGTTGTTCAGGAGGACGATGAGGCGTCCGCGGGAGGCCGCGACACCTTCGTTGACTGTTTCGGCGAAGCCGCGGTTTTTGGAACGGGCGTGCAATAGGGCGCGGGGAAACTGCCGCCGGACGATCTCGACGCTGCGGTCGGTCGAGCCGTCGTCCACGACAACCAATTCAAAGGGCCGGCCGGTGCGGTGTGCCGAGAGCCACGCGGCCGAAAGACACTGGGGCAAAAACGGCTCGCCGTTCCAATTCGGAACGACGATGCTGAAGTTGACCGGCGGACTGGCGTTCATCGTTCAGTTTGCCTCGCGTTTTTCCCGCTTGTGCAGGAACCGTCATTCATCGAATTGAGAAAGCGGATGAAAAAGTCAAACTGAAGTTTGTCCGGGCGGGGGCGCGGGCTCATCTGCCGGCGCGCTTTTCCTTTTGCCTTTGCGCCCTTGTTTCCGCTACATTCTCGGATTGAGGAGTCGCCGGTTGTGTCGAGGCAGCATGCGCCGCTGATAATTCTCGGAATTGACCCGGGTCTGGCCAAAGCCGGATTGGGTGTGATAGCCTGCGACGGGCAGACGCAGAAAGCGTTGCTGGCCGAAGCGGTTTCGACGCCGACGGGGTGGCCGCTGGCGCGCCGATTGAAGAAAATTCACGATGCGATATGCGAAGTCGCCGGGCATTTTCGGCCTGATGCGGCGGCGATCGAGACGCTGTATTTTGCGGCCAATGTGCGAACGGCTATGCAGGTGGCGCAGGCGCGCGGGGCGGCGATTTTGGCCACGGCCGACGCCGGCGTCGAACTGTTCGAATACACGCCGCTCCAGATCAAGCAGGCGGTGGCCGGCTATGGCCGGGCAGGGAAAGACCAGATCATCAAGATGGTACAGGTTCTGCTGCATCTGAAGGAACGGCCGCGTTCGGATCATGCGGCCGACGCATTGGCGGCCGCCCTCTGCCATGCGCAGCATCAGCGTATGAACCGGTTGATTGCCGGAGCCGAGCGCGCTGAGCGCCGCACACCGTCGCCGCAGGATGTTGCGGCCGAGCTGCTCGAACTGAGAAAAAGCTTGCGTCTGCGCAAGGAGGGCGATTGAGTTCCTTGTGCAATGACAGCGCAGGCTTCCATGTGGAGGGTTTCATGGTACGGACAGTCAAGTTTTCGATTTGCCGCGTCGTTTTTCTTGTTGCTTTTGCCGTTTGTGTTTCGCTCTTTTCCAGCGGTTGCATCCGCACGCAGGTGCATATTACGACCGATCCGTCCGACGCCAAGGTCACGGTGAACTACATCGAGCGCGGCTACTCCCCTATCGAAATGCCCATCCTCTGGTATTGGTATTACAAGATCAGGATCGAGAAGGAAGGCTACGAGCCGATCGAAGCGGATGAGCGGTTCAAGGCGCCGCCGTGGGCGTGGTGGCCGCTCGACCTGTTCGCCGAGATCATTCCTGTCCCCATCAAAAAGACCTACGTGCGGCATTATGTTTTGAAGCCGAAAGAAAGCGACTGACCTTTCTGCGTCGTGCGCCATGAAATTCCCGCTGGCCCGGATCCTGGTCGCAGTAGTTTCGGCCGTTGTGGCGAGTGGGCTAACGGTATGCTTTTGGGCCGAGCCGCCGGAGATCGTCAATCGCCGCCCGCGCGGCACGCAGATCATCGCGTTTGGCGACAGTCTGACTCTGGGAATCGGAGCCTCGCCCGGTCGGAACTACCCGACGGTACTGTCCAAGAAGATCGGGAGGCCGATCTTGAATCGCGGCGTCGCGGGCGACACCACGAGCGGCGCCCTTGCGCGGCTCGAGAAGGATGTGCTGTCGCGCGATCCGCAGATTGTCATTGTGTTTCTGGGCGGCAACGACGTGCTGCAATCGGTGCCGTTCGAGCAGACGTTTTCAAATGTGGATGAAATCATTCGCAGAATCCAGGCGCGGGGGGCGCTGGTGGTGCTGGTGGAGGTGAAGCCGCCCGGGGTGGAGCGGCGGTTCGGGCGGGAGTTTCGGCGGTTGGCGCGGGCGCGGGGGGCGGTTCTGGTGCCCGAGGTATTGCGCGGTATCTTTTTGAATCCGCAGATGATGTCCGACCACATTCACTTCAATGACGCCGGCTATGCGGTGGTGGCAGAACGAATCTATGCGGCGATGAAGCCATATTTGGATGAATCGCACGAATGAAGGGGAGGTGTGAACTGCAGTCCGGCTGTAATTTCCGTAGGCGAGAATAGAGAAGATGGGCGACATGGACGGAGTAGACGGGAGAAGCGCGGTGGCTGAGCGAATTTTGGTTGCGATGAGCGGGGTGGTGGATAGCGCGGTGGCCGCGGCATT
>JADFCW010000267.1 GCA_017161705.1 Candidatus Sumerlaeota bacterium
GGCAACCGCACCGCCGTAGAAGAACGCCAGACCCGCGAAACACAAATCAAGGTTATCCTCGACCTCGACGGTACCGGTGTTTTCTCCGGCTCTCTCGGCATCGGCTTTTTTGAGCACATGCTCGACTTGTTCACCCGCCACGCCTTCCTCGACCTGACCGTCGAAGGCCGCGGCGATCTTGCCGTGGACGCCCACCACACGGTCGAAGACACCGGCATTCTCATCGGGCGCGCCATCCGCAAGGCCCTCGGCGACGGTGCCGGCGTGGTGCGTTACGGCGACGGATGGGTGCCCATGGAAGAGGCGCTGGCCCATGTGGTTCTGGACCTCTGCAACCGGCCGTATCTGGCCTGGAATGTTCCCAGCGCCCGCGGGAGAGTTGGCGACTACGACACGGAACTGAGCGAGGAGTTCTTCCGCGCCCTTTGCGTCAACGCCGGCATCACGGCTCATGTCCGCTTGTTGGCCGGCTCGAACACTCACCACATTCAGGAAGCGCTCTTCAAAGCGTTCGGGCTGGCTTTGGGCCGTGCATTGGCGCGCGACCCGCGAATCAAGGGTGTGCACTCGACCAAGGGCTTGTTGTAAACCCGATATGAATAACCCAGTTCCGGAGGGCCGAAATCATGCTGGACGCCATTCCCACGCCGCCCGAGACGCTCAAGATTCGGACGATGACGGCCGACGACATCCCGCTGGGTCTGCAACTGTGCCGGTTCGCCGGCTGGAATCAGCTCGAGGCCGACTGGCGCAGGCTTCTGACGCTCGAACCCAATGGATTGTTTGTGGCCGAAGACGCCGGCGTTCCCTGCGGCACTTCGTCCACGACCTGCTATGGCCAGCGCATGGCATGGATCGGGATGGTGCTGATGCATCCGGACTATCGCAAGCGCGGGATCGGCACGGCTCTGCTGGTCCGCTGCATCGAGCATTTGCGCGCCCGCCAGATCGAGAGCATCAAGCTGGATGCCACCGATCTGGGCCGGCCGGTCTATCTCAAACTCGACTTTCAGGACGAGCGGCCCATCTGGCGCTACCGGGGACAGAAGCCGGCCCCTTTTCCCCCTCGCTGCAATGTCCGGCCCATTCTGTCTGGCGACTGGCCCTCGATTGCTGCGCTTGACCGGCTGGCTTTCGATGCCGACCGCCTCGCTCTGCTGAAGCTATTGGCGGCCGACGGCGACACGGCCATTGTCGAAGTGCATGGCATTGTGCGGGCTTTCGGTTTTGCCCGCCGCGGCTATCATGCCTCGTTTCTGGGGCCGGTCGTGGCCTGCGACGACGAAGCCGCGCGCGCGGTGATCGAAACGCTGCTGGCAGGCCTCCCACAAGGCGAAATATTTTGGGACATCCTGCCCGACAACGCCGCTGCTGCAGCCATCGCCGAGTCGCTCGGCTTTACAGTCGCCCGCCGCTTGATGCGCATGTATTTAGGCGGCCGGGTGAACCCCGGCGATATCAGCTTGGTCTATGGCGCAGCAGGCTTCGAGGTTGGGTGAGACAAAACGAATGAGGCATCTGGCGGATCGGCCGGATCGGTGCGACCCATCCTTTTGACAGATCATATAATGGATGATCGGCGATCCACACGCGTGAAAGAATGACAGGACGAGAGGAGAATGACTTAACTTTTCCTTCATCCACAAGGGGAATGTAAGGAAGAGCCATGTTTGGTCGTAACGACAGGCCGCTCTGGTAAAAATCGCAAGCAGCAGAAGGCCAAAGCGCGCTCCTTCAGGGTCGAAGACAAACCTAATCCATTAGGAATCCTACGATGTGCCTGCGCCAATGTGGCAGTGAGCGGCATTTGTGGCTAAACCGTCCGGCCACCCCTCGGAGGTCGCTGCACTCGATTGCTTCACGATGAATCAAAGTAAGATGAGCCCTTCGCCGCTGGGTTGCTTTGCCTGAAACCGCTTCTTGAAAGATCAGGATGAGAGGAGAGAGCCCCGCCAAACCAGTTGAAATGCTCGCATGGCTCAGCGTAAGATTTCTCATCCGTCCGGAGCCGATCAGCCGCCTGTTTTTTGGAGGGCCGCCGACAGCGGGAGTCTTTCCCTTATTCTCAACGGAGATCGCCATGAGGACACTGGACCTATTTCGATTCGGCCAGTTGGTTTGGCAAACCGTTTTTGCGTTGTGCGTTGCGCTGTCTTTTTCGGTTCCGCAAGGGTCTTTTTGCGCCGAGCCGCCGCCCAAACCTTCCGCTTCGGATGTTGAACTGGTCTCGGTGCAGAAAATCTGGGATCGCGGCGCTCACAATGCTTTTACGGATCTGATCCGCTTTCGCGACCGCTGGTTCTGCACGTTCCGCGAGGCCGAGGGTCACGTCAAAGGCGACGGCCGGCTTCGCGTTCTGACTTCCGATGACGGGCAAACATGGCAATCGGCCGCGCTTCTGGCCGAAGACGGCATTGACCTGCGCGATCCCAAGCTGTCGGTGACGCCCGACGGCAGACTGATGATCGCGGCCGGCGGGTCGGTCTATCGCGAGGGCAAACTGGTAGGCCGCCAACCGCGCGTTGCTTTCTCTCCTGACGGCCGCAACTGGTCGCCCCCCCAGCGCGTTCTCGGAGAAGGCGAATGGCTCTGGCGCGTTACGTGGCACAACGGCCGCGCCTATGGCGTTTCCTACAACGCATCGGCCGGAAAAGACCGCTACGCCGCGTGGGGCTTGAAACTCGTCGCTTCCGACGATGGTGTGAATTATCGTGAAATTGTAAAACTGGATGTGCCGGATCGTCCCAACGAGACCACGCTCCGGTTCCGCGACGATGGCGAAATGATCGCTCTCGTGCGCCGCGAGGGCGGGAACACCTTCGGCTGGATCGGCACCAGCCGCCCGCCCCACACCGACTGGAAGTGGCACGAAACGCAGTATCGTCTGGGCGGGCCGAATTTTCTCATCCTGCCCAACGGCACCCTATGGGCCGCCAGCCGTTATTATCCCGACGGCCCAAAAACCATTCTGGCCCGATTCGGCCCGACCACCTACGAACCCGTTCTTGCACTGCCCAGCGGCGGCGATTGCAGCTATGCCGGCCTGGTTTGGCATGACAATTTGCTCTGGATGAGCTATTATTCTTCCCACGAGGGGAAGGCTTGCATTTATCTGGCGCGCATTCGTATGCCCCAATGACTCGGCGCCGACGCAAGAGGGCTTCGGAATGCACTTGTCTGTCCCGCGCCGCATAACCCTTGTCTCATTCTTGGGAATTGCTCTCCGCTCGAATCCAGCGCTAGCGGCCGTCCAGATTCCTGTCACCGAGATTCTCTATCACTCCACCGCCGCGTCGTTCCAACCCAATACGGCCCCGCGGCCCTGGATTCAATATGCCCCAGACGGCTCGATCGGACTGGTCTATCGAACCACAGAGTACGACTCGGCGACCCAAAAATACACCTTGCGGATTGTCTATCGCGCATTCCGCCCCGATGGTTCGGCAACCGAGGAAACGGTCGTGGAGGCCGTGGACGTTTCGGCCTATGTTCTCCCCAGCACATTCATGCTCTTCTACGATCCCCTTGTGCAACCGCACGTGGTGATGCCGGCCAGCGGCAATCGGGGCGGTGTCATCACTTCCTATATTCTGCACTACTGGAAAACCGGAGCCGTCTGGCAGAGCGAGGCGATTGACTACCCGTTCCAGCCGTCTTCGGTGGATTTTGCGTCGGCCATCGGCCCCAGCGGCGACCTTCATCTGCTTGTCCGCAACCACAAGTATAGCAGCGCTAACATTGACTTTTCCCTCTACTATATGACCAACCGTGCGGGGGCGTGGACCTGCCAGAGGCTCGAACACTATGTGTGGCCCGTTCAGCCCATCTGGTGGAATACCGACCCGCCTAACCTATCCCTCGTCGTGGATGATCAGGGCTATGCCCATGCGGCTTATGTCCTTGTTTATACTCCGTCGCCCTATTACGCCACCGCCGAGTGCCGCTATGCAACCAACCGGAGCGGCGTGTGGCAGTTCGAGATCGTCGTCGGCCCGGGCGACTACGACGCGTTTGCCGGCGTCTATCCGTGCGTGGCCGTCCGCCCCAACGGCGAACCGGCCATCGCTTCGACCTATCAAAGCTTTGCGGAAACCGGCTCGATGAGCAACGAGCGTTTGTGCTACTCGACGCGATCGGGGCCAAATGCCTGGCAGACCGCCACCCTCGCCACAGCGGCCGACGGCTACGTCGGCAGCGACGGCAATCGTTTCACCGGCGCCTGGCCTCACTTGCGATTCGATCAATCCCATCGTCCCCATATCGTGTTTGCCGACCGCGCTTCGTATCACACACCCTATCAGCAAACCTATGTGGGTCAGATCCGCTATGCCTTTCACAACGGCAGTGAGTGGAACTTTGCAACGCTCTATCGCCAACCGGTGCCCGTGAATCCGGACAATTGCGAGCAAATCCGCGTGCCCAATCTGGCCGTCTCGCCCGGCGGCGGAAGGCTGGGCGTGGTTGGCATCCGACGCGTCGCAGCGGCTGGACAAGTCAGCTGGGATGTGGTGCGGATTCAGGCGCTCAACACGACAGGCGATGACGCGGCGAACACACTGCGGATTTCGGGATGGACCGCGCCGCAGACGTGGCTGGCGTTTCAATCGGCTTCCGGCTTGATGCGAGCCAAAGTGCAGGCGCACTCTAACGGCGCGTATTTGTTCTCTCTGCTGCCGCCCGGATGGTCGGGCACCGTGACGCCCAGCAAGACCTACTGCGCCTTTTCACCGTCCGGCCGAACCTACAGCAACCTCGCCGCGCATCAAGACAACCAGAACTTTACATTGCTGATGGGCGCGATCGAAGGATCGGTGCGCAACACTGAAACGGGCCGGCAGCCCTCCGGCGTGCTGGTGAAACTTTTCAGCAGGGACGGTTCCTACACGGGCTCGAGCCAAACAACCAACCCGCAAGGGAATTTCCGATTCAACGTTGTCGAGCCCGGCGAGTATTTTCTCACTCTCTCGTTGGCCGGTTATAAACCGGGCCGCTGGCCCTACGACGGCTGTTTCATCGTCCAGTCCAACCAAACCGACACGCAATGGCAAATTCCGCTTTCGCCCCTGGCCACACGGGCCATGCGCTGGACGGCATATCGCTGACCTCATAGCTCAGGCCGGCGAGTCTGTTACGCGAGGCACCCGTCAGAACGTTCTCACCGGCACCTCGGCGCCTTTGCGCTCCGCCGAGACATAGGCACTGTAAATGGTCGAGATGGCGTCGGCGGCCAGACGGCTGTCGCTTTCGACCGGCTCCCCATAGGCGACGGTTCGATAGAACGCCTCGATCTCCTGCGGATAGCCGGTGAACCAGTTCTCGTCGGGGAGCGGCGTAGTCCAGCCCTGCTTGGTGCCGATTTTTTCGACAACATAGATGTCGCGGAAATTGGCGTCCACCGGATTGTAGGTTTGCATCGAATTGTTGGGATTGATATTGAGGATGGAGCGGTGATTGTTGCAAGCCACTTCGAGCCAGTTGTGGATGCCGCCAAGAATAATGTCGGAAGCAAAGACCGTTGCAATGGTATCATCCTCGAACGTGACATGCATCAGTGCGAAATCGTCAATGTCATAATAGTCGCGCCGGATGTGGCCTTCGTCGCGGAAATTGGGCAGACGCGTCAGCGCCGCCGTCCGCGCCGAGACCGTTTTGGGTCGAATCGGCCTGCCGTCGCGTGCGCGCCCCTCGACCCGCTTCAGATAGAGCGCGGCGGTCAGCGGATGGCAGCCTTTGCCGATCATCACGCCGCCGCCCGACCATTTCCAATAGGCGTAGGTGGGATTGTGCGACCCTGAATGCGCTTCCTCGCCGTGAATCCAGAGAATCTGCGCGCCGGTCTTCTCGATAATCTCGCGCTCCTTCTGAACCGCCGGCGCATACACCCAATTCTCGGCGTAAAGGATTTTGCCTTTGCTCTTGCGTTCGGCTTCGAGCATCCGCTCGACGCTGGCCAGACCAAATTGGAGCGCGTCTTCCTTGGGAAAGCGGTCGCCGTGAAAATCGGGCGAGCCGTCGCCGCAGTAGCCCGTCAGCGGTTTTTCGCAGATGACAAACTTATCGCGCTCGAGCGCACGCACCGTCACCGACTCATGCCCTGCAACCAGCACGCAGCAGTGGATCACATCCACGTCGTCCAGCAGCGCGTCGAGCGACTCGTAGCAGCGGATGCCGCGCCGGGCGGCATACTCGGCGGCCTGTTTCATGTCGAGCGCATAGACGCCCTTGACGTCGGCGATGACACTGTGGACCTGTTCGATGGACTCATAGTGAAACGTTGCGGAAAATCCCGCACCGACAATGCCTACGCGGATGGTTTTCTTGTTCATCAACATATCTCCGAGGCATTTGATGAAAAGGGGAAAAGTGTTTTCAACCGCTTTTTCGTTTCCGCTATAAAGGACACGGTCTTTTCCAGAATATCGGCTGCCTTCGATAGCGGATGAGTGCGCCTTTGTGCAAAGCGATCCTGCCGCCATTCCTTCACTGCGGATCGCGCAAACCCACGGACTTCCGAAGGCACACAAACCCTCTTCTGTTCGGCGCCGTTTTGCTCGTATAAGTTTCTTTTGCCTCTACGGCCCGAACCGCAGCAGGTCGCCGTTGCTGACCGTTCCGTTGGTCGGGTCGTATGGGCTCAGCTTGCCGTCGTTGGCCCAGCCATAGACCCCTGTCGCGGCCTCTTAGTCCTGATCGGGGCCCGCGCCCATCAGAGTCCAGCGGCCCAGTTTGGTGCGCTCGTCGGGCAACGGCTCAAATGTGCCGGTCGGATTGGCCTTGCGCCCATCGCTATACGGAATGTCCCAATACGGATAGACTCGATTGACCGGCGAGATATTGATGAGCGCAGTCTCGAACACATCCATGGGGATTGACGTGATGTAGGCCACGGGCGTGGTCAGGGGCACCAGGCGCCGCATACGCGGCAGCTGCGTGCTGCCTTGATACATGGGCGGATACGTGGAAAAGTCCGTGCAATACGCCTCCAGCCCCGTCGCCAACATCCGCAGGTCGCTGTGGCAACGACTGACCTTGGACCGTACCTGAGCCTCCAGAAAATTCGGGATGGCGATCGCTGCCAGGATCGCAATGATGGCGACCACAATCAGCAGCTCGATCAGGGTAAATGCTCTTTGTCTTTTCATGGCTCCCTCCTTGTGATGGAGATTTCCTAAGCATTATGTAGCTATAATAATATTCCTAATCCCAGCACTTCTACCTTTCAGGAAAACTCCAATTTCTGCGGCTTGCAACTGAAAAAAAGAAAACAAGCGGAAGCCCGATGGAGGAGCCCATGTCCATCATTTGGTAAAGTATTTCTTTCTATTGCTTATCCGGACCGTCTGAGAATTGCTGGCGCCCAACTGGAGCCGACGGGCCTTCCTTCGCAAGCGCCTTGTCTTTGGCCAGTGCCTTCACCGTTTCTTCCAACATCGCCAGGCGCATTTTGAGCTCCGCAATCTCAGCATCTTTCTCCTGCACGATTTGGTGCAGACCCTGAATTGCCGCCAGTGCAACACCATTGGCATCGAGGGGGGCGATGTGAAGGTTGTCCTGGCCGTAGCCAAAGACCGCGTGAAAGTCCTGGGCCACAGGGCCGATGTGCTGAACTCCGACACCCTCCTGTTTGTAATTCCATTGTGTGATGGGCAATCGGGCCAGTCGCGAGAGGATTTCTTGTCGGTCAACCGCCGCGAAGTTCTCCTTGGCCCCACGGTCGCTAGAATCCACCCAATTACCCGCCTTGCTCAGATAGCCGCCTGTCGAGGTATTGATAAATCGCCCCGCGGGAATGGAAGCAGACGTATCCACCGTTGCCGCTCCCAGCCAGATACCGCCATTGGCTCGAACGACAAAGCGATCAGGACCAGCAGCCCAAATCCACGCAACGGTCGAATCGCCCCAGACGAAACAGCCGTCACGGTCAGCCTTTGCCCATCTGCCGG
>JADFCW010000268.1 GCA_017161705.1 Candidatus Sumerlaeota bacterium
GCTCTGGCCGCCTGGATGACGTGGAAGTGCTCGCTCCTGGACCTGCCGCTCGGCGGCGGCAAGGGCGGCGTCATCTGCAACCCGAAAGAAATGTCGCAGGGCGAACTCGAACGCGTCTGCCGCGCCTATATCCGCGCCATCGCTATGATCATCGGCCCCGACAAGGATATCCCCGCCCCCGATGTTTATACCAACCCCCAGATGATGGCCTGGATGATGGACGAGTATTCGAAAATCTGCCAGTCCAACCAGTTTGGCGTTATCACGGGCAAACCGTTGAGCGTCGGCGGATCGGCCGGCCGCGGCGATGCCACCGCACGCGGCGGACTGTATGTCGTCCGCGAGGCGGCCAAGGTGCTCGGTCTCGACCTCGGCAAGGCGACCATGGCGATTCAGGGCTATGGAAACGCTGGCTACTACGCCGCATCGCTCGGCAAGTCCGACTACGGCATCAAAATCGTCGCCGTCAGCGACAGCCGCGGGGGCATCATCAACCGCGATGGATTGGATCCCGAAGCGGTCAATGAGCACAAAGCGCGAACCGGCTCGGTGGTTGGGTTCCCCGGGAGCAAACCCATCTCCAACGAAGCCCTGCTCGAACTGGATGTGGACGTGCTGGTGCCGGCGGGCCTGGAAAACGTGATTACCCAGAAGAACGCTCCCAACATCAAGGCCAAGATCATTGCCGAGCTGGCCAACGGTCCCACCACGCCGGAAGCCGACGACGTTCTGCATCAGAAGGACATCCATGTTCTGCCCGACTTTCTATGCAATGCTGGCGGCGTCACGGTCTCTTACTTCGAGATGGTTCAGAACGCCTATATGTATTATTGGGAAGACTCGCAGGTTCACGCACGTCTCGACAAGAAGATGACCAAGGCCTATCACGCGGTGCTGAACACGGCGAAGGAATATGGCGTCAACATGCGGCAGGGCGCCTATATCGTTGCCGTCCAACGCGTGCTCGAGGCCATGCGGCTTCGCGGATGGGTGTGAGAATCGGGCCGGCATCCACTCGCAGGCAAAGGCTGGCAGGCGTCCCGCCTGTTCGCCGTTTTGCCCGTTGCTTAACGCGGGGTCCGAGGGCAGCGTCCCCGGCGCGTCCCCTCTCACGGCGTGAAAAAACCGCCAGCGACAGCGGGCGGGAACAGTCGCATGAATCGCAGAAGGGCGCCTCGTTGCGAGGCGCCCTTTCGCTTTCTGTCTTGTTCAAACAGTATAGGGGGGAGGAGCGGGAACGTCTGGATTGCGCCGCGCCTCGCCTGGAACGCGCAAGACCGACGCTGGACATCGCTTGCGTCGAAGCCGCAAATAATCCAAAACCAGCTCCCGCTTCATCAACTGCAACGCCCGCGCCGGATCCACTCCCTTCGGACACACGTTGGAGCACTCGCCCGCATAATGGCAGCGGAAGACACCGTGGCTTGCGCCCGCCTGTACCTTCCGCTCGTCGAATCCGCTGTCGCGCGAGTCGGCGCTGTAGCGATAGGCCTGCGCCAGCGGCATCGGCCCCGGATACTCCGGATCGGCGGCCAGAGTCGGGCAGCCGGCCATGCACGAACCACATTTGATGCAGTAGGCAAATTGCAAATAGCGCTCGAGTTCCTTGGGCGATTGGTAGAATTCGCCCGTCGGCTTTTCCACTTCCTCCATATCCGCCCGCTGAATGTAGGGTTGGACCGCCCGGTGTTTCTGAAACAGAGGCGCCAGGTCCGGCACGAGGTCTTTGATGATGTCGAAATTCGGCAGGGGCGCCAGGGTGAGACGCTCCGAGGCTACGTCAGCGATCTGTGTGTTGCAGGCCAGCGCCGGCCGCCCGTTGATCAACATGGCGCACGATCCGCACACGCTCATCCGACACGAGTAGCGGAAGACGACCGTCGGGTCTTGTTCCTCTCGAATCCGGTGCAAGCCGTCCAACACCGTCATACCGCGCGCTACGGCCAGAGTGAACCGCTGCCAGCGAGGTCTGGCGTCTCGCTCGGGATTGTAGCGACGGATATAGACGTCAATGGTCCGATTCGAAAGAGATGTTTCCGGCATGATGTGCTATCCTTTGTTGGACGGAATGGATGACGGGGAGAGCAAAAACCAATCAAATGACTCAAAACACTAATCCGTTTCTTGCTTTTGGTTTATTCTGTCCACTTTGTTCATCCCGTCCATTCCGTTTATAACCTTCCTGCTGCAATTGCAGCGATTGCGCCCAGCACAAAAAGACAGAGGCCCGCCGTCCACAATCCCACCGTCACCGCTTTTTGCAGTGCAGGGCCAATCCCCAGCTCGAACACGATCGTCCGCAGTCCGTAAAAGCCATGATACAGCGCCGCGCCCAGCAGGGCAATATAGACCACGATCATCGCCGCCATCCGCGACCGCGCCACCACATTGTTCCATGCGATCGCTTCGCCGCCCGATGGATTGAGCCCCCATGCACCGAACAACGAATCCAAGTGCATGATCGCCATATGAAGGCCCAGCAGAAACAGAATCAACACACCGGCCGCCAGATGCCATATCCAATATTTTGTCTCGCGCATGACCGCCTCCTCAATGCGTGACCTGCAGAAAATCCCAGCCGCCTAGTGCGAGAAAAACCGCCGCAACGATCATCACCCCGATCAGCACCGGCCGCTGCACATGGAGCGATGAACGATACGGATAGACGGGCTCTTCGGCCTTGCCGACCGCCCAACCCAGTTCGATCGCAATCAATCGTATGCCGTTGAGCCCGTGAATGACAAAAGCCGCGAAGACTAAAAACTCGCCGATCTTGAAAATCGGATGCCCCACGCGCACCATAGCCCCCTCCCACCACTCCGCTCCGAGCGCCCGCGTGCTCGTGACCAGAATATGGAGCACGAAGTAGAAGAGAATACCCAGTCCGGTCACGCGATGAAGCGTATACATGTAGCGTTCCAGGCCCCACCGCCCGCCGAGCAACCAGCCCACAATGCCCAAACGATTCGGATAGTGTTTTGTCGAGGATGCCATTGGTGTTGTCCTTTGAACCAAATCTAATGGTCAAACCCGTCAGACAGGGCAGACGCGTCGCACAGCTCGGACCCGTCGGTCAGTATTTTCTTTCCACCGGTTTCCATTTTGTAATGCGCACGGGTTTATAGTCGAGTTTCGGCCCTTCCGGCGAATAGCGCACCAGGGTGTGCTTCAGCCATTTCTCATCATCGCGCGCCGGAAAGTCGCGCCGAGCATGTGCGCCGCGCGATTCCTCGCGCGCCAGCGCCGCAACGGTCGCCGCCTCCGCCACGTCCAAAAGGTTTTCCGTCTCAAGGACATGTTGCAGATTCGAGTTATACACCCGCCCCTTGTCCTGGATCGAGATATTCCGAAACCGCTCTTTGAGCGCGCGAATCTGCTTCAGACCCTCGGCCATCTGCTCGCCCGTGCGGAACACGCCCATATACTTGTCCATCAGAGTCCGCAACTGGCTGCGGATTTCGTAAGGGTTCTCCTTGCCGCGGCGTTCGAGAAGATCGCCATAGATGCGCTTTTCCTCGCTCCGCACGCGCCCCTCGGGCAGCGCGGGCCACGAGGGATTGCCGTCCAGATAGCGGGCAATCTCGCGCCCGGTGATCGTTCCCCACACCAGACACTCGGCAGTCGAATTGCAGCCGAGCCGATTCGCTCCATGCAGCGAGGTGCAGGCCACCTCTCCAGCAGCCCAAATCCGCTCCACCGTCGCGGCGCCATGGATGTCGGCTTCGATCCCGCCCATTGTATAGTGCGCCACCGGCCGGACCGGTATCGGTTTCTCGATCGGGTCCAGACCGATGAACCGCATGCACACCTCGCGAATCAGCGGCAGGCGCTTGTTGATTCGATCGGCTCCAAGGTGGGTCAGGTCCAGATAACAATAGTCCAAACCCTCGGGGCCTTCGAAGCCGCGCCCTTCGAGAATTTCGGTCATCATCGAGCGCGAGACAATATCCCGCGGCGCCAGTTCCATCATCTTCGGCGCGTACTTCTCCATGAACCGCTCGCCGGACTTGTTGAGCAAATAGCCACCCTCGCCGCGACAGCCCTCGGTCATGAGGATTCCCGAAGGAATCAAGCCGGTGGGGTGAAACTGGATAAACTCCGGGTCTTCCAGCGCCAGACCGGCGCGATACGCCAGCGCCTGTCCGTCGCCCGTCACCGTCTGCGAGTAGGTCGTAAAACCGTAAAGACAACCCAGCCCGCCGGTGGCGATCAAGAGGGCTTTCCCTCGCAGGGCCAAAAACCGCCCTGTCGGCAAATCAATAGCGGTCAAGCCGCAGAACTCGCCGTTTTCCACGAGGATCGAAGTCACAAACACCTCGTCGTAACGCGTAAAGTTGGCGTGGCGCACCAGCGTGTCATAGAGAGTTTGCATTTCAAAAAAACCCGTCTTGTCGGCGGCCATGGAAGCGCGCGGAAAACTATGGCCGCCGAAGGGACGCTGGGCCACGCGGCCGTCCTCGCGGCGCGACCACGGCAACCCCCAGTGTTCCAGCTGGCGAATTTCTTCCGGCGACTGGTGCACAAATACATCCACCACATCCTGATCGGCCAGAAAATCCGATCCCTTCACCGTATCCCATGCATGCAGATCCTCCGCGTCACCTTCCTCAGGCCGCATCACAGCCGCCGTGCCGCCCTCTGCACAAACCGAATGCGCACGCATTAACTGCACTTTTGACACTATCCCGATATTCACCCGGTCCTTGAGCGTACGGGCAATTTCAACCGCCGCGCGAAGCCCCGCCAATCCCGCTCCCAGGATCAGCACGTCATGCGTAATGGTGTCTGTCATTGAACGCTCTTTTTACCCTCTCGTGCATGGCGTATAAAAACCCGATACATGTATGATTTATACACCCATTCGGAGTCTGGAATGCATTTATGAAGTTTTCAAGAAAGAAATGTGCATTTTTTTATGTACGTAAAATATGAAATACCAGAGATTCAAATTTACAAAGCCGGCATCGCC
This sequence comes from Candidatus Sumerlaeota bacterium, assembly GCA_017161705.1. Classification (GTDB taxonomy): domain Bacteria; phylum Sumerlaeota; class Sumerlaeia; order JADFCW01; family JADFCW01; genus JADFCW01. Next base: position 4,970 of record JADFCW010000268.1, read on the forward strand.
CACTTCCAACACCTAGGGTCCCCCTGGCCCGTTGAAAAAAGCCCGTTCTGTTTTTTAAACTACTGAAATATTGCGGCGAGCGGACAGCGGTTCAATTCTTACAAGCGATTTTCTTGACCTACTCTTTGACCGTCATTTTCCCCAACCGGTAGCGCCGGCAGCCGTCGTCGTTCGGCAACGGCAGGGCAATTTGCGGTGTGCCGGTTCGAGTTCCAACGGAAACGAACACATTATATTCCCCTGGAAGCAGATTATACGGCAGTGTGAACGTGACCTTCCGCCCCACCGCCTCGGCCTTGTCGGGAGGTCCGACGGGCAACGTGCGCACCTCGAATCCCTCGTCCGCAAACACGCCGACGATTCCGCCTTTGGCGTCTTTCAACGTCAGCGCCGGAAAGCCCCCCGGCAGACAGGGCGCCACGCCCGCATTGGCCCAGCGCGCCTCGAATTGGAAGCTCGACTTTACGGCAACCGTCGCCGGCCACGACGCCTCGCGCAATTGCAGGCGATAGCCCAACCGCCGGTTGATCTTCTCGATCAGCGCCTTGTTCTCGTCGAGAAACTCGCGCGGCCACCAGTGAATCGAGGCGTAGCTGGCATGATAATCCTCGACGGCCTGGAGATACTGACTGCCGTCCTTCCAGTTGCCACGGTCGCGCGACGGGCCATAGTGTTCGCTTTCGAGAATCACCGGGAGATTGCGCCAGAACCTCTGCGCGAAGTTCGCGTGGAAATAGGCCTTGTCTCCGCCCTGCACGAGAATGCTGTCGTCGCGCAACGTCAGGCCCATCCTTGCGGCGTATTCGATCGTCCCATCGCCGCGTTCCTGCGACACGAAATCATCATTGGCCGCAAGAAGAGTACGGCGAAAGTGCTTCTTGTGCAGGTCAATATGCCGCATGACCGTTTGCGATGTGAAAGGCAGCCGCGAACTGGCGAATGTGTGCCCTTCGCCCCACACGCCGAACGACCCCACGTCCACAAACGCCACCTCCGGATTGCCGTCATAGCGCGCGGCCGCCGCGGCCAGAAAACGATCCAGCTTCGCCAGAAAAATCGGATCGTCATAATCCGGTTCCCAATACGGCCCGCCGGGCGTTGCACCTTTTCGCGGCACAAAGTCATAGCCTTTCGCGCCCGCTTTGGCCACCCACTCCGGCGTCGCCCAACGCATCCACGATTCCGTGCAAGAAAACCGGAACGCGACCTGCTTGCCCTTGGCTATCCAGCGCTGCGCGGGACTGTCCACAACCGCCCAGTTGAACTGCCCTTCCGCCGGCTCGATGTAAGACCACGGGATGCGCAGATACACGACCGTCAATCCGGGAAAGTCGTCCACCGTGTCCGACGGCGCCAGCTTGGACCCGTAGTTCTCGGGCCGGTTGTCATAGAAATGCAGCACCCATCCCATGCCGGGATTTTCCAGCGCAACGCCGATGTCCGCGGGCTTGACCGTGATCCGCTCGGCGCTGGGTTGCGAAAATGCCGGCCCGCCCGCTGCCGCCAGGATTACCGCCGCAACGCCAATAGTTGCCAGTCTCCGTTTCATTTTATATGCTTGCCTTTCCTTCCACTAAAGTTGCGGTTTTGGTTACTCTGGCGGAATCGGAAAATCAAACCGATTCTTTTGGGCCTGAGTGGCGGCTTTTATTCTCCTTCTTCCGAGGCAGGCTCTCAGTGGCCTCCATGCCCGCCGTGCGAGGCCGTGCCGACGGGGTTGGGGCCTGTCAGAAGCGACACCTCGGCGTGGCCGTCCATTTCATGCAAATTGATCAAATGGTGCATCAAGTGCATGGCCGTCATTTCCTGCTTTATGCCGTTGGCCAGGATATGATCGCTTTGATGCACCATGCCCAGATGGCCAAGAACGTAGCTGTGCGTGGACATTCCGCTGAGCCGACGCCCTTGCGCGTCAAACGTCGCATGGCTGTCGCCGACGTAAAGCAAACAGAGAGGACCGAAGCCGTATGCGTTCTGAATCATGTAAAGCGGACCGCCTTCGGTTTCCATACGCATGACCACGCCGCGTTGCCAGTAAAGAAGCAATCCCAGCGGCCATAGATTGGTATATTCGAGTGTGGTCATGGATCCCCCGCACTGCCCCTTTTCGTGCAGCCACTGATACTCTTTCTCGTAGCGCGCGATGGTGGACGGACTGAGATCGCCGTTTAGGTCCACGGTCTGAAAACGTCCCGCCCCGCCTGTCATCGCACAACCATACAATAGCGATCCTGCCACTGCCAAACTCCACAACTTGTTCCCCTGCATTTTGCTCCTCCTGCCCGGTCGAGTCGCAAGGATATGCCCCGTGCGTATGATTTTGGACTTTGCCGGACTGCAATTGAAATGAAAGCCCGTCAGTCGGGTCTGTTTCCTGCATTGCAATAGTCGAGCCTATTTGATCCACAATACATTCGACTCGAGGTGCCACCGGTTATCGCGCGCACCTACTCCGGCGTGACGGTGCCCCAGAGGAACTCGACCAGGCTGAGCAGGGTTTGTTCGGCGGTGTCGAGGTGGCGGAAACTGTATTCCGGATCGTCCCACGTGCCGCGGAGATTGAGCCACAGGGCGGTAGCGGGAACTTTGCCGAGAAGGTGAAGCACGAGGTCGAGCGGCCAGACGTAGTTGGGCAGATGGGGAAACGTGAGTTCGATCAGGAAGTCCAGCGAGTGGTCGAAACCGACGGTGCCATCGCCGGAAACCGAAAGAAACGGGCCGTCCATGGTAAAGTGGTTGGTCGTGACACGGTTGTTGGCGATCCGAAACGGTGCTTCAATGGTGGCGAACGAAATGTCGTCGAGAATGGGGATTTTGATCAGGCGTCCAAGATTGCGAAAGAAGACATTGCCGAAGAACTTGCTTTCCGTAACGGTGAGACGGCCTTCGCCGGTCAGCGTGTTCCCGTCGCCGTTCAGCCAGCGAAAAG
>JADFCW010000269.1 GCA_017161705.1 Candidatus Sumerlaeota bacterium
GAGGGACTGCCGGCAGCAATCGCTATCCCTCGATTTCCCGGCGGCCTTCGAGTGCTTTTTGCACCGTGATTTCGTCGGCAAACTCGACGGAACTGCCGATGGGAATCCCCATGCCAATGCGGGTCGCGCGCACGCCCAACGGCCGCGTCAACTTGGCCAGATACAGCGCCGTGGCCTCCCCGTCCACGCTGGGATTGGTCGCGATGATGATCTCGCGCACTCCGCCCGAACGCAACCGCTCTATCAGCGGTGCGATGGATAGTTTTTCCGGAGTGACACCATGCAGCGGTGAAAGGCATCCGCCGAGCACGTGATACAGGCCGCGGAACGTGCCGGGTCGCTCGAACGCCACGAGATCGGTCACTTCTTCGACCACACAGATGATGGAAGGGTCGCGCGAGAGGTCGCTGCAAATGGCGCACCGCTCGGCCTCGGCGATATTGCCGCACTGGGTGCAAAACCGCACCGATTCCCTCATGCGTTCGATCGCCCGCGCTAGCGCCAGAGCATCCTCGCGCCTGGTCCGCAGCAGATGAAATGCCAGACGTTGCGCGCTCTTGCGGCCGATGGTCGGCAATTTGACCAACTCGGCGATGAGCGTTTCCATGGAAGGAGTGAGTTTCATGGTCTTGGATTTTTGATTACGGATTGCGGATACTGGATTTCGGGCGGGAATAGAACCCTGCGCAGCTCACCATTCGCAAATGCCGCAGAGATGGAACCCACCACGCAATCGCCGATCCGCCGTCTGATTTCCGCAACCGTGATCCGTCGTTTCCTCATTCCTTTCTCCACAGCGTTCCTGCCCGATAGTCTTCGAGCACGATTCCCAAGGTTCCCAATGCGGCGCGGATTCCATCGGCGGCGGCAAACTTCTTCTCCTGACGCGCTCGATTACGCACGGCAATCAGAATGTCCATCAGTTGATCGAGCGCATTTGCCGGCAGCGGTCGTTCCGATTGCCAGCCGGTCGCCGCGGAGTAGGTGAAGCCAAATCGAGCGATGCGTTCCGCAAGAAAATCGGCAAGGTCTTGGGCGCCCGATGTCTGCATCTGCGAAAGCGTGTCGGCGAGCACACGCAACAGCGGCTCAACGGGCATATCGGCACCGCCCAGTCCCTTCGCCCTGAGGTCCAGCCCCAGCACGGCGCCCAGCTCGCGCAGCAACGCCACACATGCGCGTGCATACGCCCGCACCCGCGCGCCGTCCTTTGGATGATCGAACCGTTTTCGCTTTTCATGCAGTTGCGACATCGTGTCGAACAGCACGCTCAGTGCGCGCGGCGTGTTGAAGTCATCGTCCATAAACTCGCAAAACCGGCTGCGAACCGCCTCTAAGGCCGTCGCGTCGTCGGCTGTCGCGGGCGTTGCGTTGTTTTCGCCCTCGGGCGAGGTCAGGGCCAGCACTTTCTCGATGGTCTCGATGCCGCTGACCAGTTTCGCCAACGCCCGCCGCGACTCTTCCAGACTTTCCGGTCCGTAGTCCATCGGCTTGCGATAGTGGGCCGAGAGGAAGAAATAGCGCACAACCATCGGCGGATAATGCCCCAGCACCTGATCAATCGTTACGAAATTGCCGAGCGACTTGGACATTTTCTCGCCGCCGATGTTCAGAAAGGCATTGTGAATCCAGTAGCGCGCGAATGGCTTGCCGGTGGCGGCCTCCGATTGCGCGATCTCATTCTCATGATGGGGAAAGACCAAATCTGATCCGCCGGAATGGATGTCAATCGTTTCGCCCAGATGCGTCATGGCCATGACGGAGCACTCGATGTGCCAACCGGGGCGGCCCGGCCCCCATGGACTGTCCCACTTCGGCTCGTTGGGCTTGGCGGCCTTCCAGAGGACAAAATCAAGGGGGTTCTCCTTTCTCGGGTCCACTTCGACGCGTTCGCCTTCGCGCAAGTCTTCGATTTTCTTTCGCGACAGCTTGCCATAGCCCTCGAATCGGCCGACCCGGAAAAACACATCGCCGCCGGCTTCGTAGGCCATGCCGTTTTCGATCAGCCGCTGAATAAACGCAATCATCTGCGGGATGTGGTCGGTGGCGCGCGGAATGACATCCGCCGGTTCAATGCCCAGCGCGGCGATGTGATGGAAGAAGGCCTGCGTGTATTGAGCCGCCACGTCCGCGGGAGAACGCCCTTCTTCGTTGGCGCGGCGGATAATCTTGTCGTCTATGTCGGTGATGTTCTGGACAAACTTGACGGCATAGCCGCGATAGCGCAGATAGCGGCGGATCAGGTCGGCGAGAATGAAATTGCGTGCATTGCCAATGTGAAAATAGTCATAGACGGTCGGGCCGCAATTGTAAAACCGCACGTGGGGTGGAGCGACCGGTCGGAACTCCTCTTTTTTCCGACTCAAGGTATTGTAGATTCTCAGCATACCTGTACCTTTCCCCTCTCGCAATCCGATGAGCGGTTTTCTTGCCTGACCGGTCGGAAATCAAGGGCAAATCCTCCAAAAAAGAAAAAGCACCCTCCCGCAGGCGGAGTTTGGGAAGGGTGCCGGGGAAACGCAGGCGTTACGAAAACCGTCCGCGATTTACCAGCAGGAGCCGCCGGGCGATACGGTCGAGCCAACGATCCCGCCGTTGCGCATGAACCGGCCGTTCTGCCACTCGCCGCCGAACCGATAGATGTCGCCCAGACTCATCGTGCCGTTGGTCGGGTCGTAATCGGTGTAGTTGAGCGGCTGATTCTTTCGGAGGTTCTCGCTGGCCCCGCCTTCATACATGCTCACAAACGGGAAGCATTTGTAAGCATTGCGGCATCGCGCACGGTCAGGGCCGACGCCGATGAGCACATAGCAGGCGCGCGGACCGACCTGCTTGAAGACCAAGTGCGAGTCCTGGTGGTCGTGCGGATTGATCGGCGGATCGCTATACGACCAGGTGCCCGATCCGATGCGGTAGCCCTGGGCGCCGCCGCCTTCGACCAGGATGGGGCCGCCGAACGGATCGGCCAACAGGCTGGTCATATAAGCAATTGGCGTGGTGAGCTGACGGGCGCCGTTAGCGGCTTTTCCATACTCTGGCATGGCTGGGTTTGCCGCGGCAGGGCCGATGTCGGCGATGTCCAGACTCGAGTCGCTGTCGCGCGTATACGAGTTCCAATCTACAAAATACGCTTCAAGGGCCACGGCCTGCGTGCGCAGGTCGTTGGCACACCGCGCGACTTTGGCGCGCGTCTGCGCTTCCAGAAAATTAGGAAGCGCGATCGCAGCAAGAATCGCGATGATCGCCACAACGATAAGCAATTCGATCAGAGTGAAACCCTTTGTTGCCGCAGTTCTTCCCCCTCGCTTCAGCATAATGTTGCCTCCTTGAAATTGAGTTTTTGGCCCGTGTCTGAGGCCATGTCCGCCTGCGAACGAGGGGAATCTGGAAGCCGATTATTAAGTCAAAATTGGGAAATATGTTAAATATCCGTTATTTTAAAGGACAGGCAAGAATAATAGAACTCTCTCCCCTTGGCGACGGAGGGAGAATAACACAAGATTTTCCTCCATCCAGCGGGGGATAAGAGGGGCGACGCGCTTTGGTGATGGCTATAGGCCGGATTAGGGCAGAATACCAGAGGGCATAACACAATTCTGCCTGCGCGTCTTGCCCGTCAAGACTTCGGCATGGCCGGGACGCCCATGCCACGCTCATGGAAAGTGGGCTCAGGCGAGAGCGCCGAGCCGCGCGTGCGCCTCGCGCAGAATCCGGCGAACGGGCACGCCCATCGGACAGGCCTTTTCGCACCGCCCGCAGTTGCCGCATGCCGCCGCTGTTTCGCCGGCTCCAAGTTCCGCATAGCGTTCGGACGCCACAGCCGCCAGCCCCTGCTGCTCATAGTAGTAAGTATAGTCGCGGACAATGGACTGCACCGCGACGCCGTTCGGACACCCTTCGCAGAGACCGCAAAGAGTGCAAACCCCCGCGGCGGATGCAACGGAGGGGGCTTCGAGCAGGGCCGATGCCGTACGCGACGCTTTGTTCACCGCCGCAATCCATGCTTCGACATCCCGGGCCGTATTGAGCGTTTTCAGGATAGTTGTCACGCCGGCGCCCAACAGTGCGGCAGCCAGCTGGTCGGGCGTCGCCGACTTGCTGTTGCGCTGGCTTTTCATGGCCATGACGCCGACGTTCATTTTGGCGGCGCGCTGCAGAGTCGGCTTCATCGCCCCAACCGTCGTCGGGTCCAGCGCGGCCAGCAACGAACTGTAGTCGCCCTGATCGAGCGCGGCCTCCATGCTGTCCTGAACTGAAGCGTGCGTGGTGAGGTTAAGGAAACGCGCCTTGCCGGCTTTTTGCAGGGCCTCGAAGGCTGCATTCTCCCTGGTGCCCTTGCGGATCTGATCGGGCGCGTTCAACGGCGCGCAGATGATGTCCACATGATCGGTGTTGAGGGTTTTCAGCTGGTCGTCAATATTCTGCGGCACGCCCTTGAGCATCAGCCAGACCTTGTCGCGGTTGCCGGGCTTTTTGAAAAACTTACCCAGAGAGACAATTGCCTGGCCGTTGACATAGCTGCGGCTGACATGGACCAGATTGACCCCGCGCTCGACGGCCATTTCGAGCGCCGGCAGCTTGTCGTCGGTCAGCTGAATGCACCCGAACGTCAGGCGGCTGACATTGAGGTTAGTCCGGCCGAACGGGGCATAGATCATGCCGGACTGCTCATTGCGTTTTTCGAGTTGCGCGGGGGCGGCGGCGCCTTGCCGGGCGAGGAGCAGTCCGGCGCCGGCGGTTCCCGACACGCGGCCAAGAAACTCGCGCCGACTCATGGCGGATTCCTGCGGGTTGACGGTCATGCTGGTATCTCCTTTCGCTTCGTTGCCTTATGGCAAACTACAGAGACTCGCGAATGCGCCGCAAGCGAAATCGCAGCCACATTCCGTTTCGGGCATTCAATTTTGCGGGCTTTCGCCCGTTTGTCTCAAGAACTCCGCGGCTTTTTCGGGCGGCATCGGATTAATGAACATGCCCGAGCCCATCTCGAATCCGGCCATGGTAGTGAGACGGGGAAGGATCTGGAGAAACCAATGAAAATAGACACTGTGGTCCTCGCGAAGCGGTTCGGTGCGAATGACGAAGTTGTAGTCCGGGTCGTTGAGTTTCTCGAACAGGATCCGCAGCGCGGCGTTGAGCGTGCGGCCGAGAGCCTTGCCGAGATCGCGAGGAATGTCCTCGAAAGCCGACATGTGCATCTTCGGCACAATCCATGTCTCAAACGGAACGCGGGAAGCAAACGGCTCGAAGACTACGAAATCGTCATTGTCCAGAACGACCCGCGTTTTTTCGGCCAATTCCCGCTCGATGAGCCGGCAATAGACGCAGGCGCCGTGATCGTCGTAGTAGCGAAAGGCCATTTCCAGCCGCTGCCGCAGCAGGGCCGGCACCATCGGCGTTGCAATCAGCTGCGAATGGGGGTGGAGGAGCGAAGCGCCGGCCAGACTGCCCCGATTGCGGAAGCAGGTAATGGTTTCAAAACGCGGGTCTTTCTTCAGAGCAAGGAAACGGTCCAGATACATCATGACAATTTCCTCGGCCTGCGAGTCGCTGATAATGCCGATGGTATCGCAATGTTCGGGCGTTTCGATGATGACCTCATGGGCGCCGACGCCGTCCATCATGCGGAAGAAGTCGCCGATCTCGCGGCGGTCGCGCTGGCCTTCGACCCGGAGGGCGGCGAAACGATTCGGCACGGTGCGAATCCACCAGCCGGGCGTGTTGGGTGCCGTGCCGGCCTTGCGATAGGCCGCAATCTCCGGCGGCGTCATTGCTTCATTGCCTTCGCAAAATGGACAGGATTGCCGCTGGGACAGCAGGCACGTCCGGCGCGTCGTGGCGCCTTGGCCTTGAAACTCCGAGGGACGCTTGGCGCGTTCGACGGCAATAATGACCCATTCGCGTGTGGTCGGATCCTGGCGCAGCTCGGGCATGAGACATCCCCTTCTTTGTGCAATCTCAATCTCCTTTCCGGAACTGTTCCGGATAGCAACCCAACCGCAACCACAAAGTCGGGAGCGGGTCAATAGCCAACGCCTGCGAGAGGTTGGAGAAGCCGCCGCCGAGGCGGATGATGGAACGGGGCGGTTTTTCGCCAATTATTGCGGCTCAACAATGCCGCCCATGAACAAAAGCATTCCCGTTTGATTGTCCCGGATCGCAACGAAGAAAGGCCGGTCCACCACAAGAGTGAACCGCTCCTGCTCGACGGGCATAGCGGTCAGCGCGATGCCGACCGATGTGGCCGCCGCAGCCTCGGTACCCTCTTCGTTGACCTCGACGAAGGTCTTGTGCTTGACCTCGCTGATGAACACCTTCTCGTTCGTCATATCCGAGAAGTCCGCCTTGTCGGGATCGAAGGCAACGGCCATGCCCATGGCCTTGAGCGGCTCATTGAGTTCTTTCTCGTATTCGAGTTTGAATTTAGGAAGAATGATGTCGCCGTCGGTGCGGCGGAACCGGCGCATCCAGTCGGCCCACGCCTCCGACGTGAGGCTGTCGCAAAACGCCGTCAAGCTCGATTCGGGATCCGGCAGAAAGACATACAGGCTGATACGGCCCTGGCCGTAGGGCAGACTGACCGCCTGAAATCCGTTGTGTTTGAGATAAAGATACTTGCCGCCCTGCGCCATCATGGGGTGTTTTTTGGTCCGGCCGTCGAGCAGGTGAAAGTCGCGCTCGGCAGTGCTCTCCTTGTTGAAAGGCCGCGACCACTGGCCCTTGAAGTAGATAGCGTTGATCAGATAGAGAACCATTTGCGGTTTGATGGGTTCGGCAACGATCTTTTCGATTTTGCCCTTGGTGTGCCGGCTTACCCAGCCGTTGATGGTCGGCGCAGCCTTGGGATCGCTGAAGTCCAGCGCGGTCATCTCGGCGCCGTAGAATTTCCGGTTGCGAAAAAGAAAGTTCGGGTCGAACTCGATGCCTTTCCGAGCCCACAGCGAGTTGGCAATGGCCAGTTCGACGGCGGGGTCGGCGCTTTCGAGCGCTTCGAGCAGCGTGGCATTGGCGGTGTTGACCTCCCGCGGCGACATCTTGCGATAGCCGAGGGTCTTGGCCATCGCGCGCTGAGTATCTTCGGCCGCGCCGTTGTAAGTCATCGCCAGTGCAAAGGCCACGCTAGCCGGCGAAATGAAAATGTTCTGGTCGGCCTTTTCCTTGCGCAGTTCGGCGAAAAGCCGGAATCCAAACTGTGTTGTGGCGGCGGCTATACGCTGTTGGACATCGCCCGCGGGTTCGGGTTCTTCGGCGCCGCGGGCCGGAGAAACAAAAATGAGTATGGCCAACGCGGTGGAAAGAAGCGCGCGGACAAAATGGACAGGGACGAGAGTTTCGATGGGCATGGCGGTCTCCTTTTCCCCAAATGGGTTGTTCCAACAGCACGGAAGGATTCATCCTGCCGCCCCGTCGAGCGTCACCGGGGTAACGAATCCTTTCGGCTTGACGGTCAGGATCGAGCAGTTGACTTCGCGCAGGACCCGTTCGGCGGTGCTGCCCATAAGAAAACCGGCGATGCCCGTCCGTGTCACCGTTCCCATCACAATCAGGTCTGCGCGTTTTCGACCGGCCATTTCGGGGATTTTCACGGCAGGATCGCCTTCGAGCAGGTGGGTCTGATACGTCACACCGCTCAGGCGGGATTGGGTGAGAAAAGCCTCGAACCATTGCTTGTGGCTTTCGCGGCTGTCGCGCAGGAGCTGGTCCACGGCTTCGGCGGACAGACCGACGCTTCGCCCGCGCAAAATCGCCTCGGCATAGAGGGTCCACGTGTGAACAATGTGCAATTCGCTTTGTTCCAGACGGGCGACACCGGCGGCCATGTCGAGAATTCGGCTGTTGAGGCTGTTGTCGCCGCCCGGAGGTTTC
>JADFCW010000270.1 GCA_017161705.1 Candidatus Sumerlaeota bacterium
GCCGACTGCTTTGCCGCATACGGCTACTGTTCCATGCGATCCTTGTTCTGGCAGGGACGGGCAATGCCTTGATTGCAGTATCCGCGCCTGCTCCGCCATCTCAACAATTCGACGGCAACCGCGCCTTTGAACTTCTCCGTGCTCAGTGCCGCTTCGGGCCGCGCAACCCCGGCTCCGAAGGCCACACACGTTGCCGCGACTGGATTACCAGCATGTGCCGCCAACTCGACCTGGCTACCAGCCACCAGCCGTTCATCGCCTATCTGCCCGTAATCAAAAAAACTATGCGGTTGACCAACATCGTCGCGATCCATCAGCCGAACAACCCGCGAAAAATCATGCTCAGCGCGCACTGGGATACGCGTCCGGTCGCCGACTGGGAGGGAACCGAGGCACGGCGGCGCCAACCGATTCTCGGCGCCAACGACGGCGCGTCAGGCGTGGCCGTTCTCCTCGAACTCGCCCGCGTATTTCAGCAGACCCCGCCGCGCGTCGGCGTCCTCTTTGCTTTTTTTGACGGCGAAGACTCCGGCGACCGCGCCAACGCCGGCTTCTGCCTCGGTTCGCAATTCATGGCCGCCAATTTGGCCCCCGATTTCCGCATCGAAAAAGGCATCAACTTCGACATGGTCGGCGACCGCGACCTTTCGCTCCCGATGGAAGGCTATTCATGGGAACGTGCACGCGGCCTGACCCTCGCCTTCTGGGAATTGGCCGGCGCGATGTATCCGAAAACGTTTCGCCTCGAACGCGGAACACCTGTTTATGACGACCACGTCGCTTTTCTTGAACGCGGCATTCCCTACATCAACGTGATTGATTTCGATTACCCCTACTGGCACACCCTTGAGGATACGGAAGATAAATGTTCTGCTCTGAGCCTAGAAAAAGTTGGACGCGCTGCCGCAAGTTTCGTGCTCAGCCAGTAAATTTTTTTTTAATTTTCGCCTTGAAAAACATTGCGCACATCTTACCAATGTCTGATGCAATACTCGACGATTCTGCATGACAATCCTCTTCCTGTAACGATCCAAATCGAAGAGATTGATCTTTCTGCCGGAGTTGAATCCCATGGCCCATCCGGCTCCCGATCTGTGGCAGCAGGCATTGCGGGAACTCGAAACACTGGTGGACCGCGAAAGCTTCCGCACCTGGTTCACGCCGACAAAGTATCAGTCTTTCGACAACAAACGATTGATTGTTTCGGTCCCCAATCGCTCCTGCCAAAACTGGATCCTTTCCAATTATCTCGAAGAAATCTCCACCGCCTTGCGCCGGCTCGGCAATGACGATGTCCAGGTGGATTTTCGCGTTGCCCCCGAAACAGCCCAGTTGGAAATTGAACTCTACCCGCCCGAGCCGGAGCCAACCGCTGAACAGCTCTCCGGTTCTTCCCCTCTCCCCGACGCCAAGGTCGAGTTCTTCGAGACCATGCTTAACCCGCGCTACACATTCGAGAATTTTGTGGTCGGCGCCAATAACAGCTTCGCCCACGCCGCCGCTTTGGCCGTCGCCGAATCCGGCGTGCGCAGCTACAACCCCCTTTTCATCTACGGCGGCGTCGGCCTGGGCAAAACTCACCTCATGCAGGCGATCGGCCATCGCTATCGCGCCACGCATCCCAGCCATCGTATCATCAATGTAACCTCCGAGCAGTTCATCAACTCGTTCATTGATGCCACGATGAAAAACCGCTACGAGGAGTTTCGCGCCCACTATCGCAACGCCGACCTCCTGCTCGTGGACGACATCCATTTCCTCGTCGGTAAGGAACGCACCCAGGTGGAGTTCTTCCACACCTTCAACCATCTCCATCAATTCGGCCGCCAGATCGTCATCTCCAGCGATTGTCCGCCGCGCGATCTCGCCCCGTTGACCGAGCGTCTCCGCTCGCGCTTCCAATGGGGTTTGACGGTGGACATCGAGCCGCCCGACCTCGAAATGCGCCTGGCGATCCTGCGAAAAAAGGCCGACGAATTCCAACTGGACGCCGATGCCGACGTCCTCCTCCATATCGCCGAGCGCGTCCAGTCCAATATCCGCGAACTCGAAGGCGTTCTGCTTCGCCTCAAAGCCTACTACGACATCCATTTACGCCGGATTGACATGCCCACCGCCAAGCAGATCCTTGGCCACCGCCTGATCGGCCCCGTCAGCACTCGCGTAAGCGTGGACGCCATTCTGCAGGCCGTCTGCGACTATTTCGAAGTCAAGGTCAACGATTTGGTCGGCGTTTGCCGCATGAAAAAGTTTGCATATCCGCGCCACATTGCCCAGTATCTCTGTCGTGAGCTCGCGGAACTATCGCTGCCGGAAATCGGCGCGCGGTTCGGCGGCAAAGACCACTCGACCGTGCTTCACGCCATCCGGAAAATTGATCGGCTGATGAAAAGCGATCCCAATGTTCAAAACCTGATCGCCTACCTGATCAAAAAAGTCCGCGAACCGGCTCGCTGAACCCCAGGAAGGCGGTGCGTCATGGCAACCTTGTCGGCTTTTGCGCGAAGGCCGCATTCTCATGCAGCCTTCACCCTCATGGAAATCATCCTTGTAGTGGTCATCATCGGCATCATGCTCACGCTGGTGGTACCCCGAATTACGGGCCGCGCCAAGAAAGCGCGCGTCGTCACCGCCCGCCATCAGATCGAAGCGTTCCGGACGGCTCTCCAAAACTACGAGATTGATGTCGGCGAATTTCCTAAATCGCTCCAGGGACTGGTCGAACGCCCTTCCGATGTGGATGAAAAGGCTTGGGACGGTCCGTACATGACCTCCATTCCCAAGGACCCTTGGGGCCGCGAATACCATTATAAAAGCCCCGGCGACCATTTTAAAGACTATGATCTGTGGTCCGACGGCCCCAACCCCTCGATTAGCGAGGATGACATCACCAACTGGGATACCGAGTCCAAATAGGCAGGCAAGTTCGCCGAAGATGTGTCGCGCCAGGCTTTGTCCAAAGCGCACCTCCCATCTTTTCTTCGAATTCGATCTGAACCCCTGCGAATAACCACGAGTAACCAAATGACTTTGTTCCGCTATACATCTTTGCCCCAATATTGAAGGGCAGCGCTGACCCACATGCCTGAGAAAAACCAGCCTCACGCTCTTGCCTGTGTCATCATCCCCACATACAACGAGGCGGAGAATATCGGCCCCTTGATCGAGGCCATCCGACGGCTCGATCCGACGGAATCCCTCCGCGTGATTGTCGTTGACGACGCCTCGGCGGACGGAACAGACCAAATTGTGCAAGACTGCGCCGCACGGCTGGGCGGTATCGAACTAATCCGCCGGCCGGCCAAGTTGGGCCTCGGCACTGCCTACGTTGCAGGGTTCCGCCGCGCGATGGAACATGCCGCACACTTTGTCCTGACCATGGATGCGGATTTCTCCCATGACCCCAATACCATTCCGCGCTTGCTGGCCGCCCTACACAACCAGAATGCCGACGTCGCTATCGGCTCGCGCTATGTCCCCGGCGGCCGGACCACGCACTGGGGCCTTCATCGCAAGATTCTCAGTCACACGGCCAACTGGCTGGCACATCGCTTACTGGGGCTTCGCGCCCGCGACTGCACATCCGGCTTTCGTTGCTACCGCATGACTTTTCTGCAGTCGCTCGACCTTGACGCCATCAAGACGGACGGTTATTCCTTCCTCGTTGAGATCCTCTTCCTGTGTCAGAGTAGGGGAGCGGCGATTGTCGAAATTCCTATTGTGTTTCGCAACCGCAACCAGGGCGTGTCCAAAATCTCTAAAACCGAAATCTTCAAAGCCGTTTCTACCTTGTGGCGACTGTCCCGCCGCCGATTATGATGCACACCGAACGCCAATGGATCGGCCGGTTCCTCGATGAAGCGGTCGAAGCCGTTCAGAAACGTGCCGGCGAAGTCCCCCGCCCTCTGGTTGTCGTTACCGGAACCGGCCTGACGCAACTGGCCGACGCCCTGGCCGTCGAGACCCGCATCCGCTTTTCCGAAATTCCCCACATGCCCCATCCGCGCGTGGCCGGACACCGCGCCGAGGTGGTTCTGGGCAAACTTGGACCTCTAGACGCCTTCTTCTTTTGCGGCCGAGTCCATCTCTACGAAGGCTGGAGCCCCGAAGCCGTGGCCTTTCCCGTGCGTTTGGGCGCCCGCCTCGGCGGCCAAATCCTTTTGGTCACCAATGCCACCGGCGGCGTCCATCCTTTGCTGGCTCCCGGCGATCTTGTTCTCTTGCGCGACCAAATCAACCTGACCGGACGCTTCTTGCTGTCGGCGGATCACTTCGGACAAGGCTCGCCGTCCCTCCTTCCCGCTAACTGCTACGACCCGCATCTCGCCGAACTGATGCACAAGGCCGCCGATGATGCTAACATTATCTTGAAAGACGGAATCTACGCGGCTAATCTCGGTCCAACTTATGAAACGCGGGCCGAATCCGCCTGGCTCGCTCAACTGAACGCCGATGTGGTGGGCATGTCCACTGTCCACGAAACCCTCGCCGCGCACGCCGCCGGTATGCGCGTGGTCGGCCTCTCCTGCGTGGCCAACAGGGTACCCGTGTGGGGAAGGGCCATGCCCCTGAGTCACGAGGAAGTGGTCGAAGTTGTCAGTCGCGGCGTAGAGCAAATGAAAACCTTGATTCGAGCCTGGAGCCTGCGGGTGGCCTCCGATGCGAACGGTTGATCTGATTATTAAAAAACGGGATGGGGGAGAACTGGAGCCCGACGAAATCCGCCGGTTGGTCCGCGGCTGCGTTGCCGGCGAGATCCCCGACTACCAGCTGGCCGCATGGCTGATGGCCGTGTATTTTCGCGGCCTTTCATTTGCCGAACTGGGCGCGCTGACCGACGCCATGGCCCGCTCCGGCGAAGTTCACGACCTGTCGTCCATTCCTGCAATCAAGGTGGACAAACACAGCACCGGCGGAGTCGGCGACAAAGTTTCTCTGGTCTTGGCGCCTCTCATTGCCTCGGTTGGCGTCCCAGTGCCCATGGTCGCAGGTCGCGGACTAGGGCACACGGGCGGCACGCTCGACAAACTCGAATCCATCCCCGGCTTTTCCGTTTCGCTCAGCACCAACCAGTTCCGCGATCAGGTCGCTCGAATCGGAGTAGCCATTGTCGGCCAGACACAGGCTTTCGTTCCCGCCGACCGGCTGATGTATGCTTTGCGCGACGTGACGGGCACGGTCGAGAGCATCCCGTTGATCGCTGCTAGCATTATGAGCAAGAAGATCGCAGCGGGTATTGATGCTTTGGTCATGGATGTAAAAACCGGCAACGGGGCATTCATGGCGCGCGAGGAAGACGCACGCCAACTCGCCCGCACCCTCGTGGCCGTCGGCCGCGAAGTCGGTCTGCCTGTTATCGCCCTTCTGACCGATATGAACCAACCCCTGGGGCGCGCCGTAGGCAATGCCATCGAAATCGTCGAAACCATTGAAACTCTGAAAGGCAACGGCCCCGGCGACCTTCTCGATGTTACCCTTGCTTTGGGCGCTGAAATGCTTCTCCTGGCCGGGGCCGCAGCGTCAATGGATAAAGCCCGCGACCAACTGAACGCATGCCTGCGTCAGGGTAAAGCGCTGGACAAGTTTGCGCAAATGGTCGAAGCCCAGGGCGGCAACCCTCGAATTGTTGAAGATTTGTCTTTGTTGAACTTGCATACGGCGAACGAAGAAATAGTCCACGCCGATCGCGATGGCTTTATCTCGGCTTTCAACACTCGCCAGGTCGGCGTAGCCTCGATGATCTTGGGCGCGGGCCGCGAAACCATAAAAGATACCATTGACCCGACAGTCGGCTTTCTCTTTGAAAAGAAACTGGGTGAACGCGTTTGCACGGGCGATGTTCTGTGTCGGATTTATTATCGGGATATAGAAAGAATGGTACGGGCGCGCGAGATGCTGCGTAACGCCATTGAAATTAGCGGCCGCAAACCCGTTCCGCTCCCTCTAATCAAGGCGCGGATTGACCACAACGACCTCAAATCTGCTCCCGGAGGCTGAATCATGGGCGAAATCCGTTCCCTCATTCCCCAGGCGAAACTAATCTTTGGGATTCTTGCGTGCAACGAGCCAATTCGCCTGCAGTGCCTGGATCGTATTGCCGCAGAATTTGGACGAATTGACCACCAAAGCCCTACCGAGCCGTTCACTTTTACCGACTACTACAATGATGAAATGGGCGACACTCTTTATCGGCAATATCTCAGCGTCGAGCCGCTGATCACCGTGGCCGACCTTCCGGCGCTGAAACACCGTACAAATGACCTGGAAGTTGAAATGGCGCGAATAGAGTCCGGCCGTCGCCGCCGGCAGGTCAATATTGATCCCGGCTATCTTACACAAGCCAAATTGGTCCTTGCCACAACCAAAGACTATACCCACCGGCTGTATATCGGGGATGGGATTTTTGCCGAGGTAACGCTTTGCTATCAGCGCCCGGAAGGGTTTCAACCCTTTCCGTGGAGCTATCCCGACTACGCGCGGCGCGAGGTGTGCGAGTTTTTCAACAAAGTGCGCGATACTTTCCGCAACCAAATCCATTCCACGCAATTTACCCCCGCTACGCCTTTCCTGCGGTGAGCGCAGGCAGCTTTGCGTGTGAGGTCATCCCCCGTGGCCGTTGCTAATCACCTGGTATATTTGCTTCATGGAACTGACGCTACGAAGATTCAGCAGGAACGCGCTCGTCTGGTAGCCTCGCTGCTTCCTTCCCAATACCGCGCCGAGAACCTCACCGAGTTCGAGCCGCCCCTGAACCGCGCACAGTCGCTGCGCCAGATCATGGCCGACCTCGCTTCGGAATTGGCCACGCCATCCTTTTTCCCTGAAATCAAACGGGTTGTGGTCGTGGAACAACTTGCCGATCTGTTGAGTGCTCCCTCAGACGGGCAAGAAAGAACTGCCGGCGAAAGATCTCGCGGGAAAACGAAAAAGACTCCGGAAAAGCGCGACGATCCTGTCGCCTCATTTTGCCGGTTTCTTGAACGAGACCTCCCTCAAACTGGTAATGTCTTGATCCTGACAGTCATCGAGGAACCGGATAAGCGCCGTCGAATCCAAACCTCCTCACCCTTGTATAAAACAATCGCATCCCTGGGGCGTATTTTGGAATTCAAGGAAGCTTCCATAGTTTTTCGTTTTCTCGATGCCTTCAGCAATCGCGACCTGAACCTTGCCCTTCGGACTTTGCCTGATATTTTGCAAGAGGAGGACGGTTGTGCCTCTGTTTTTCGCCTCCTGGTCCGACAGGTCCGATTCCTCATTCAAGCAAAGCTTCTCGAAAAAATAGGCGATTCCCGGACAGATATCGAGGACTTTTCAAAAAGAAATTTTCCGCCCGAAAAAGGGCTTAATCTCCTCTTGGAACATCCTTTTACGGTTGAAAAAACACGGCGAGCTGCAGCTCGATGGACAATCTCCGAGCTCAACGCGCTCCTGCCACGGTTGGAGCGTCTTATTAAGATCATCTATCCTTCTGTTAATGATACTTATGTCCCAGATCCTGACATCGCACTTGAGCGTTTTATATTGGAAGCATGCGCACGAAATGCCGATTCTCGAAGCGCCCCGCTCGGATAAAAACGCAAGGAGATCGAAGTAGAAATGGCAGACTTGGACTTTACCGCAATCCCCGCACCCAGCCGAAAATGCATGGTCTGCGGCTGCGATCTGGCGCTCGTCCTCAAACATCCGTCGCTTCTTCGCATAAATGAACGCGACCAAACCGACCGTCGCGACGTTTGCCCTGATTGCTGGGAAAAAATGTCCGATCGGCAGTTTTTTTCCTTTTGGCTGACCCAGAGAGAAGCACCCAAACCCGATCCACGGGTCGCTCGAGAGCAACAGAAGGCAACCC
>JADFCW010000271.1 GCA_017161705.1 Candidatus Sumerlaeota bacterium
GATGTTTAAACGAAGGAATGTAAAGCGGCAGCATGGCTGCCGCACTCCAAAATATTACCATGGCCGCAGGAAAGAGAAAACCTCGCACCGCATTTCAACGATGGTTCCGCCTGTTTGCCGCGATGCTGATCTTCACTGTTGTCGGCAGCAGCGCGGCGATCAGCGGTCTGCTGGTCTATCTGGGAACATTGCCGCCGATCGAGCAGTTGGAGAACTACTCGCCGCCGCAGGTCACGCGCGTTCTCGACCGCACAGGACGGATGGAGATTACAACGTTCAAGCGCGAGAACCGGGTTGTGGTTCCGCTGTCGGAAATCCCCGAGATTTTGATCAAAGCCTTTCTGGCCGCGGAAGACGAACATTTCTATGAGCATTTTGGCATAGACTTCGTGGCGATCGGCCGCGCGCTCTGGACGAATCTCAAGCGGGGACGGTTTTCGCAGGGCTTCAGCACCATCACGCTGCAACTGCCGCGGAATATCCAGCTGACCTCGCGGGAGCGGAACGTCGCCCGAAAGCTCCGCGACATTGTCCTTGCGCTCCAGATCGAGAAGCGATATTCCAAGGACCAAATTCTGGAATTTTACCTCAATCAGGTCTATCTGGGGAGCGGAGCCTTTGGCGTCAAGGCGGCCGCCAAGACGTATTTCAACAAGGACGATCTGCACGATCTTACCTTGTCGGAATGCGCTCTGCTGGCTGGTTTGCCGCGTGCGCCATCCATGGATTCGCCGCTGCGCAATCCGGAACGGGCGTTGCGCCGCCGCAACCTCGTTCTCGGGCGCATGCGCGATGCGGGCCATATAGATTCCGAGGTATATGAGAAGACGCGCAACGAGCCGCTGCACATTCACCCGCCGCCCCTCGAGCGCAATCGTGCGCCGTATTTTGTTGAATATCTGAAAACGTGGCTGATGCAGCAAGACCCGGAACTCAGCTTCGATGCTCTGCAAAGCAACGGCTATATTATCTATTCGACGTTGGACAGTTCGATTACGGCCATTTGCGAAGAGGAATTGCGGGCGGGTTTGCGCGAGGCCGAGGAAAAATGGCAGCAGCGGAAAATCATCCGCCTCTCGGAGGATGAAAACGCTAATGCGCCGCTCCAACCGGGCGATATTCGCCTGGCCGAAATCCGCAGCGTTACCACCGACTCGATCACGGTTCGCGCCGCCGGCTACACCGCCTCCATCCCGTTGCCCGCGCGCCTTCCATACTATCAGCCGGAGAAAATTCTCAAGCAGGGCAACCTTGTGGATGTCCGTGTTACGAGCGTCAACCGCTCGGCGGGACGGTTCGAGGGCGAACTGTTTGACAAGGCGCCAATCCAGGGCGGCGTTGTAGTGCTCGACGTCAAGAGCGGCGAAATTCTTGCGTTGTGCGGCGGCTATGATTTTTACGACGCCGAGACCAACGGGCAATGGAACCGCGCCGTCCAGGCCGAACGGCAGGCCGGTTCCTGCTTCAAGCCCTTTGTCTATGCCATTGCCATGGAGTCGGGATTCACGCCCGCCAGCGTGTTTGTGGACGCACCCGTTCGCTTTGCCAACGGCTATACACCAAAGAACTATGAGCGCCAGTATTTTGGTCCGACCACGCTGCAAGTTGCGCTGGAACACTCGCGCAATGTCGTGACCATTCTTCTTTATCAGCGGTTGATGGGACAGCTGGGCACGCGCCAGCTGCGCGATCGCCTCGATGCCTTCAATGTGATCGGCTCTCCGGCCTGGAAGATTCCCGTCTCCGACGTTACGGTGGCCCTGGGCAGTCTGGGCGTCACGCCTTTGGCGATGGCGGCCGCCTATGTGCCTTTTGCCAACCACGGCGTGGCGCTTCAGCCGGTCTGTGTACAGAAAATCACCGAGGTTTCACGCACGGCTGACAAAGAGGAACGGCTAGTCAAACGTTTTCGCCCGGCTGAAAAAGTCGTAATGAGCGAGGCGGGCGCTTATCAGATGACGCATATGTTGCGGGCGGCGGTCCTGCGCGGGACGGGCAGACCGATCACCCGTTACTTCGATGAGGTGCGCGACCGCGAGCCGAACCGACCCATTCCGCAGATGGCCGGAAAAACCGGCACCACCAACAATTGCACCGACGCGTGGTTCGCGGGCTTTACGCCGCAGCTGGTTGTTGTCGTTTATATGGGATTTGATCAGCCGCGCAGCCTCGGCCCCGAAATGACGGGCTCCTATGTGTGCATTCCCACCTGGTGCCGGATTGTGGACCGGATTCTCAAGACGGGAGAAAACTGGCAGATCGCGTTTGCCGAACCGCCCGGCATCGAATACGCCGATGTGGAGGCCGCCACGGGACGCATTCTAGCCAAGGGCGAATGGGCGAGCGGGGAATCCGTCCTCCGCCAGGTGCCCTTCCGCCGCGGTTCCATCCGGCCGCCCGCGGAATAGTCCCCGCGAGCTGTCGGAAGGGTATTTCCGCACGCGGAGAACGCGGATTATTTCTGCTGGGCTTTTTTCAGGCGCTCGGCGACCGTCGCAACATCTTCCATTGTGAAGTTGTATTGCTGGCGCAGCTGACCCATGCGTGCGTTGGGGGATATGGCTTCACGAATACCCAGCGCGCGGGCCAGGTCCTCCGGCGGAACGCCATATTGGCCGGCGGCCTCGGCAAGAGTCATGTAGCCTTTGATGCCCGGCGATTTGCCGCGTTCGCCGTGCAAAACGGTCTCTTTGCCGGATGGCACGTCGCTGCTCGGAGGCGTTTGCGGAGCAATCTGCTCCGCTTGCGCGTGGGTTGGCGGCCGGTCGGTCTGCTTCTGCGCCCCTTTGCCGCGTCCATAGCCCTTGCCGCCTCCTCTTCCTTCGCCGCCTTCGAGAATGGTGGGCTGAATCAAGAATGGGAAGAACACGAGCAGCAGGCACACGGCAATATAGACCACGGCAACGGCGGCGCGTAATCCCCGCCACGCAATCAGCTTTCGATACATGTTGGGAATCATGTTCCAGTGCAAAATGATATGCAGAATGACCAGTGCGATCATTCCATAGCCCACATAGAGATGAAGGGTACCCCACTGATGGCGGTCGAGGCCAAACAGCTCCAGTTCCACGTTGCTTCCATAGACGATCTGGCGTTCGCGGCCGGGAATGAGCACATACTTCAGGAGCAGCCCTTTGCCGGTCATGAACGCCGTGAGCAAGAGCAGCAGTGCGTCAATGACGAGGCTCCAATTTGATTTTTTCATGCCTATTCCTCCCGGATTATGTAGTAAAGCGTCCATCCGATTCCAGTTCCGCCTCGGCAAAGCTGGGCAGCTTCCCGCCGGTTCGCCGGAGCTCGCGGATGACTTCGCCAATCATGACCAACGTGCCCAGAAACATGATGAAGGCGGCTGCGGAGAAAACCACCCGGTAGCTGTTGAAGGCGCGGCATAGAGCAATTCCTGCGAACGGGGCGATGAGCCCGCGCACGCCCGTCAAACTTTGATGCAATCCCATATAGAGCGGCACGTCACGGCGTTTGGCAAAATAGTTGATTCCCAGGATCCATACCAGCGATGAGCCGCCCTGCACCAGCGCGATCAATGCCCGCCCCACGGCAAAAACCCATAGCGAGTCCGCTAAAGGATAGCATACCATGCCCAGAGTAAAGACCACGTTGAACACCACCCGCATCAACAGCGGATTGTGCTGGTCGAGCTTGCGTCCCCACAGGGGCAGAAGAACGACGTCAATGACCATGGGAATGGTTACGAGAATCAGGCCGGCCATCGAGTATCGGATGCCGAGTTCGTTTTGCAGAAAAAGCGGCAGAATGGGAAATGTCATGATATTTGCGAACCCGAAGAGGGAAAAGGAGAACTCGTAACGGCGAAAGCGGCGGTCGCTGCGCAAGACCGACAGGATGCGGCGGAGCGAGTAGTCGGCCGCGCCAATGTTCTGAGGCGCCTTTTGTGCCTCGTCGGCCACGCGAATGCGCCGCGCCTGAAACGCCCCTAAGAGCGAGCAGGCGCCGACCAAGGCAAGGATGCCGCGGTAGTTCCATGCATTGAATTCGAGGAGCCAGCCGAAAATCAGTCCGGAGACTGCGATCAGGATTTCCGACCATGCGATGGCCCGCGCCAGAAGCCATGACCGCCACTGCGGCGGGTAGTTGGCCCGGAGAATGGCGGAATGCGCTTGGAGAACCGGCGTTCGCAGGAGAAGAAACGCGCAGAACCCTATGGTATAAGTGTGGGAGTTTTCCGCGAACGTCATGGCCATCAGGATCAGGCTGGTTACCACTTCCGGCCAAAAGATGTAGAGAGTTTTCTGGGAGGAAAGCGTGATGCGGCGCGACCAGAAGACGGCCAGAAGATTGCCAACCGGCAGCGAGGCTGTCAGGAGCGCAACTTCCCAGGGCGGAGCGGCCAGCGATTTTACGGCGATCAGGGCGGCCAAATCGCCAACCACGGCCAGCCCCGGCGCCCGGAGCAGCGAAAATGCCAGTAAGCGATAGTAGGTAGGCCGGACTTCTCGAGGCACCGGTTGAAGATAGGGCATGGATGAGGCAGCGACTCCCGCGAAAGATAAGACAAACGCTTATGAGCTGCGCAGAGACTTGCAACGACTTTCTACGCGCGGTTAAGCGAATGCTATTTCCCTTGAAACCGTAAATTCCGCGCGTGAGACTCCGGTTCGTTCTCGACGGCGGGCCGGAGAGCGGCGGGACCGGGAGGTGTATGATGAAACGGCGGCTGCAGAGGATTCTCTTTGCTGCAATGGTGTTGGGTGCGCTGGTGTTCGGAACGGCCTGCCGCCGCCCCGATCCGCCGGACTTGCCGGTTCCAGACCCGCAACCGGTTCGACCGTTTCCGTAGAAATTGCCTGAAGGCACAACGGGGATGCTGCCCAGTTCCGGAGGTGTTCTGATGATAAGGCTTCGCGGATGGATGCTCGGAGCGATGGTTGGGATGTTGAGTGCGTGCGGAGGCATTCCGCCGAATATTCATACGGAGACCGGGCGGAGCCGGACGCTGGATGATCGCGGCGGGCGGGAGGCGCGTATCAATGCGGCCGCGCGCGCCCAACAGGATGCACGCATGAAGCTGTTGCGTTTTGCCGAGTCGCTGCCCGCAGGCAACGGAAATTTGGTCGGCGACTATATGGCGCTGAATCCGGTGACCGCCGTCAAGGTTCGATCGCTTATTTACTCCGCGCGTCAATATGCCGCCCGGTACTATGAAGATGGCACGGTGGAAGTAGATGTCGGGATTGATCCGGAGGATATTCTGCGGGTCGTGCGCGAGACGCAGCCATGAGCGGAAATGCGAACGAGAAGCCGGAATCTGGCGGTTAAAGTTAATTTTTGAGGCGTGGGGGATTATCTTCGCATTTTCAACTCGTTTGCCGGTTGATTTTCCAGATTTCATTCAGCCCGCGCAATGTGAGAAGCGGATCGTACTGCCGGATATGGCGCGAGGCTTCGGCAAATGGCCTCGCCGCCCCGCCGGTAGCAATGACAGGGCAGGGGCCGCCCAGTTCGGCAAAAATCCGCTCGATCAACGAATCCACCGCCCCGATGGTGCCGAAAAATATGCCCGCCCTCATGCTGGTATCGGTCGAGTTGCCGATGGTGCGTTCGGGCGCTTCGATTGAAACGCGTGGCAGACGCGCCGTCTTGCGATAGAGCGACTCGGACATCATTTCGGGGCCTGGAAGAATCACACCTCCCAGATACGCGCCGTCGCGCGAAACCACGTCGAGCGTGGTGGCTGTTCCAAAATCCACGACAATCACGGGGCAACCCAGAGTCTTTTTCGCCGCGACGGCGTTGGCGAGGCGGTCGGTCCCCACGTCCTGTGGGCTTTGGTAGCGGTTTTCGATCCCTGTGGGCGTCTCTGCATCCATCACCAGCACGTTCTCGCTGCCTGCCAGCGAGGCGGCCAGACCTTGCCATGTCGCCGTTAGCGGCGGCACGACCGAAGCGACAACGGCGCCCGATAGAAGGTTTCGCGCAATGGCAGCTTTGTCGAGCAAATGGTCGAGCAGGACCAGATACTCGTCGGCGGTCCGGTGAAGCACGGTCGCGAAAGTCCATTCGTGGCGCGGCGTGTCGCCTTCAAACACGGCAAGATTCGTGTGAGTGTTGCCGATGTCTATGGCGAGGATCATGGATGTGCTCAAAAGCGGAAATAAGTTTTCCTGAGATGGACAAAGCGGATGGGACGGAGGGAGTGGACAGGGTGGACAAGCGGAATTTTGGTCGTTGTCATCCCTCGTCGTGCATCCCTTATTCCAGCGTCTTTTTGAATTTCTCCACATTCAGCCGCCCGACGTATCGAAAGTGCCATGGTTCGTAGGGTGTGCCTTCGCGCAGGGCGCGCGCACGGGAATAGCTTGGCACAAAACCAAAGCGGGTGCAATTCTCGGCCAGCCACCGGCCCTCGCGCGTTTCTCCGAAGCGTTCGGTCAACAGATGCAGACCGTTGGCGGCAGTCAAGTCCACGGCGGTTCCCAGCTGATGTTCGCTGTGGCCGGGGCGTGCCACATCGCGCTGTTCGATGCCCGTGGCCGAAATCTTGCGGCGGCATAAATAGGCCTGGGTGGCAGCAGAGCGGAAGGCTGAAAGCACTCGGATGCGCAGACCAGCCTCTTGCTGGGCGGTGTCCACCATGCGACGGAGAGCCTCGGCGGCCTCGGCGCGAAGACGCTGCGGCTGATCACTGAAGCAGTAGCGTGCGGGCAGCTGCACAAGGTCGCTCGGGCAATAGTCCAGGGGCAACCCATGGTACGGCCCGATCTGCTCGCGGCCGATGGGCAGGTCGCCGCCTATGGCGTTTTCGGGTGCGACGCGCCGCACATAGGCCAGAGGTACCCAAAGAGGAGCGCCGGTTTTTGGCGCACGCACCCGCAGCCATTCCTCGCCCAACGGCGTCACCTCGATAGATTCGGCATCGAGCACTTGTCCGGCCAACAAACGAACGGGCGCCGTCGCGGCCTGAGACAGCGGCATCTGACGCCCGCCCGCACCGTCCAGCCAGCAAGTCCACTGATCCGCGGTCACAGACGGCGATGCGGCGTTTGTTTCCCGCTGCAGAAGGTTGGAACGGATGCCGATCGTCCTGGAATATGCCGGTTGCGCAATGCCGTAAGCACTTGCCGCTGAGCAAATTATGCCTATAAGCCACAGCCCAATGACGCTGTTCCACCGCTTGGAGACTCTGTTCATCGTCAATTGTTGCTCTCCGCACTTCTTCCGCGTTCCAGAAGTTCTTCGTTTCGCATTTGTCGTGCGCCGCTTCCTGCCGTTGCATTGGGGAGCAACGGCATCGGAACCTACTCCTTAACCCTTTCCCAAATGGGGGCGATTCGCAATTTGCCCTCCTCGCCAAGCACAACCGGTGCGATTCCGGCAATTTCGCACAAATGCGTCAATGCCCGCACTCGATTGCCTGTCACGCCTAGGACATGATTGCAGGGGAACACGGCGAGGAATTCCTCGAACGAGCAGCGCAGTCGCGCGTGCACATGCGGCCACGTCGGATTGGTCTGCGCGTTGATCGCTTGCCGCTCGGCCTCGGGCAATTCGAGGCTTTCGCCGTGCATGATGGCCATAAAGGGTTTTTCGTTCCACAGCCCCAGCCGCGCAAAGGTCATCTCGCCGGGTTTGGCGTCGAACTCGACCGACGCGCCGCCGGCTTTGAAGTAGAACTCGAGTGCGGGATGGAAGCGCACCCGCGCAAAGTTTTCCTTCGGATCCATGCTCTGTGCC
>JADFCW010000272.1 GCA_017161705.1 Candidatus Sumerlaeota bacterium
GCAGCGACACCGGCGGCTCGATCCGCCAGCCCGCCGGATTCTGCGGCGTCGTGGGATTGAAGCCGACCTACGGCCGTGTCTCACGCTACGGCCTGGTGGCCTTCGCCTCGTCGCTGGATCAAATCGGACCGATCGGCAAGACCGTGGCCGACTGCGCGCTGGTGATGAACTGCATCGCCGGCCGCGATCCGGCCGATTCCACTTCGGCATCGGTGGCTGTTCCCGACTATGCATCCGCGCTCCAGGCCGACGTGAAGGGGCTGCGAATCGGCGTGCCCAAAGAGTATTTTGTCGAGGGCCTCAGCCTCGAGGTGGAAGCAGCGGTGCGGGCAGCCATCGCCCGCCTTGTGGAACTGGGTGCCGCGACCGTGGACATTTCCCTGCCACACACGGGCTACGCCGTCGCCACCTATTATTTATGTGCTCCGGCCGAAGCGAGCAGCAATCTGGCGCGCTACGACGGCGTTCACTACGGCCATCGCGCCGCCGATCAGGATAACATCATTGATATGTATACGCGAACGCGCCACGATGGGTTCGGCAACGAAGTCAAGCGCCGCATTATGCTAGGGACTTATGCGCTGAGCGCCGGCTATTACGACGCCTACTATCTCAAGGCGCTGAAGGTACGAACGCTCATCAAGCGCGACTTCGAACAGGCCTTCCGGGTTTGCGATGTGATCGCCACGCCTACGTCGCCGACCCCGGCGTTCCGTGCCGGCGAGAAAACCGGCGACCCGATTCAGATGTATCTCAGCGACATTTTTACCATCTCCGCAAATCTGGCCGGCATTCCGGCGATCTCGCTGCCGTGCGGATTTGCGCAAGCCGGCGACCGCTCGCTGCCCATCGGTCTGCAACTGATCGCGCCGGTCTTCCGCGAAGAAATGCTGTTTCGCGTCGCCTACACCTATGAACAGGCAACCGATTACCATAAGAAAAAACCCAATCTGTGAGAAAACGCAGGCTGGAACTCAGCCCTTTCCAATTCATCTATTCCACCGGCCATCCTGAGGCGCATCATGGAACTCGAACCTGTCATCGGATTTGAAGTGCACTCGGAGCTGAAAACCAAAAGCAAAGTCTTCTGCGGCTGCAAAAACGCTTTCGGCGATCCGCCCAACTCCAATGTCTGCCCCGTCTGCCTGGGAATGCCGGGTGTGCTGCCGGTGCTCAACCGCCGCGCGTTTGAGCTGGCCTTGCGCACAGCCATCGCCCTGCATTGCGAGATCAGCGAGCGGACAACGTTCGATCGCAAGAACTACTACTATCCCGATCTGCCGAAGAACTACCAAATCTCGCAGCAATACGCCGTTCTGGGCCGTCGCGGTTACCTGGAAATCGAGGTCAACGGCCAAACCCGCCGCATCGGCATCAACAACGTCCACCTCGAAGAAGACGCGGGCAAGAATATCCATCCCGAAACGGCCGGCGCCAAATACAGCCTCGTGGACCTCAACCGCGCGGGCGTTCCGCTGCTCGAAATTGTCAGCGAGCCCGACATCCGGTCGCGCGACGAAGCCGAAGCCTACATGCACAGCCTTCGCAGCCTTCTCCAATACTGCGATGCCAGCGACTGCAAAATGCAGGAAGGCTCGCTCCGCTATGAACTGAACATTTCGATGCGACGGCCCGGCGATCCCTTGCCCGACTACCGCGTCGAGGTGAAAAACCTTGCCTCGATGAAATCGGTGCTCCGCGCCCTCGACTACGAAATCCGCCGCCAGACCCGCCTGCTCGAAGACGGCCGGAAACCCGCGCGCGAAACCGCTCTCTGGGACGACGCCGCCGGCGAAACGCGCACCATGCGCAGCAAGGAAGGCGCTCAGGACTATCGCTATTTCCCCGAGCCCGATCTGGTCGAGGTTTATATAGACCCTGCCTGGATGGAGCGCGCCCGCGCGGAATTGCCCGAGCTGCAGCACGAACGCTGCAAACGATTCGTCGAACAACTCGGCCTCCCCGAATACGACGCGCGGATTCTCACACAAAGCCGCCCGCTCGCCGACTACTTCGAGGCGGCTGTTCGCCTGCACAACAATCCCAAAGCCATCAGCAACTGGATCATGACCGAGTTGCTGCGCGTGCTCGGCGAAGAAGTCGAGCCGGACGACCTGAACGTGCGCCCGCCTCATCTGGCCCGGCTGGTCGAGATGATTGACCGCGGAGCGATCAGCGGCAAGATCGCCAAACAAGTCTTCCCCGAGATGTTGGAAACCGGCCGGATGCCCGACGAAATTGTCCGCGAGAAGGGACTGGTGCAAATCACCGACACGTCGGCGCTCGAAGCCGTGGTAGCCGAGGTCATTGCCGAAAATCCCGACGTGGCCGTGGACTACCGCGCCGGTAAGGACAAAGCGCTGGGGCGGCTGGTCGGCCAGGCGATGAAAAAGACCCGCGGGCAGGCCAATCCCCAATTGCTCAACGAATTGCTGCGCAAAACCCTGCGAGGCCAGTGATGGAAAAGAAAGCGTAGACGAGAGAAGCAAACGGCGGCTGCCACCCCGGCGAACATCCGGGGCTC
This sequence comes from Candidatus Sumerlaeota bacterium, assembly GCA_017161705.1. Lineage (GTDB taxonomy): Bacteria > Sumerlaeota > Sumerlaeia > JADFCW01 > JADFCW01 > JADFCW01. Next base: position 2,525 of record JADFCW010000272.1, read on the forward strand.
GGCGATTTCATGCCGATGCAGATCGGTCCCCCTGGAGTTCAAACTTTAGTGTGCCGCATATAGTTCGCACCTTAGCGTGCCGTATCCTCCCTTCGCCCCAGCGGGACAGTTCTCTTGCTCCCGCTCTTATGCAAAGGTCTTCGTGAAAATGGGGCTGACATACGGCAATTCGATTAGATTCGGCGCGGCAGGCGCGATCCGAATCGTGCGCCCCGGACGCCCACCGGTCCAGCGAGGTCTTGACCGCTGCCAGGCGATGGGCCTATTGTCTTTTTTGTTTGCCGGCCATCGGGCGTATTTTTGAGGCAATTCGCATGTTTGTTGATTACGCCGAGATTAGCGTCAAAGGCGGCGACGGAGGAAACGGCTGTCTAGCCTTCCGTCGCGAGAAATACGTGCCGCGCGGCGGTCCCAGCGGCGGCGACGGCGGCAAGGGCGGCGACGTGATCCTCGAAGCCGACCCCCACCTGGTTACGCTTTACGATATTCAATTGCGCCGGCACTTTGCCGCCGAACGCGGCCGCAACGGCGAGGGCAACTGCCGCCATGGCCGCAATGGGGCGGACATCGTCGTGCACGTGCCCTTGGGGACAGTCGTTCGGGAAGGAAACGTCGTGTTGGCCGACCTGTCGCGACCGGGCGAGCGTTTCATTGTCGCCCGAGGCGGACGCGGCGGACGCGGCAACGCGAGATTTGCCACACCAACGAACCGTGCACCCCGCCGCCATGAACCCGGCCAGCCCGGCGAGGAGCGCCATATTTCACTGGAGATGAAACTGATAGCCGACGTGGGGCTGATCGGACTGCCCAACGCTGGGAAATCCACGCTGCTCCGGGCGCTGACTGCCGCCACGCCGGAGGTCGCCCCTTACCCGTTTACGACAAAAGAACCGCACCTTGGCGTCCTGGAACAGGGCTATGACCGGCGCGCAGTGCTGGCCGACATTCCCGGGCTGATCGAAGGCGCTCACCGGGGGATGGGCTTGGGCGATCGCTTTCTCCGCCATATCGAGCGGACACGCCTTCTGGTTCACCTGGTCGCTGTGAATCCGGAGAGCCAAACCGTGGAACAATACTGGGAGGACTATCAAACCGTGCGGCGTGAGATTGCCGCCTACAGTGCAACTCTGGCCTCAAAGCCGGAGATTGTGGTCCTCAATAAGATAGACTTGATCCCGTCGCGGAAAGCACGCAGGGACATCGAAGTCTTCCTGCATAAACAGGGAATCGAGCCGTTGCTGATTTCCGCCCGCGAACACCAGGGGCTTTCGCTGCTGGTCGAAAAAGTCTTCCAGCGGCTGGGCGAAATAGCGGCGGCGGACAGTAAACCAGAAGCGCTTGCCGACGCGGCGAAAGACTCCGGAGGTTTGTGTGATTCCTCCTGAAAAAAGTTTTTCGGCCGATTCCTCTCTACACCGGCTGGATTTGCCCAAGGGAATTGTGGTTCTCAAAGCAGGTTCGGCGGTTCTGTCCGACGCCAAAGGCAATCCCGACCCGTCGGCGCTCGACCGCATTGCGAATCTGTCCGTCGCCTGGATGGAGAAGGGCCGGTCGGTCGTTCTGGTCTCTTCGGGCGCAATTGCCGCGGGACGCGGGATCTTGGGTTGGACGCGCCGGCCGCGCTTGTTGCCCGAGAAACAAGCACTGGCGGCAACCGGTCAGAGCCACCTGATGTTGTCGTGGATTCGGGCTTTCAGCCGCTACAATCGGCAGGTGGCCCAAATCCTCTTGACACGCGAGGATATGGACGACCGGCGGCGCTACCTCAACGCCCGCTACACGGTCGAAAAATTGGTCGAGTGGGGGGTCGTTCCCATTATCAACGAAAACGACACGACAGCCGTGGAGGAAATCGAATTCGGCGACAATGACATCCTAGCCGCCCTGGTGGCCGTCAAACTGCAAGCCCAACTGCTTCTGATCCTGACCACGGTGGACGGCCTGCTGGCCATGGACCGGGCTGGAGAGCGGTCGCCCCGGCTGGTTGGCCGAGTCGAGCGAGTCACCGCCGAGATCGAGGGTCTTGTCAACGGCGACGTTTCCTCCCTGGGGCGGGGCGGTATGAGCAGCAAGCTCAAGGCGGCTCGCATTGCCACGCGGGCCGGCATTCCGGCGATTCTGGCCAACGGCCGCAATCCGGGTGTTTTTAACCAGTTGCACCAGGACTGCGTTCGCGGGACACTGTTTGCGGCGCAGACGGCACGGCGGCTGAGCCGCCGCGATCATTGGATGCTGTCGGCGCGGGCCGGCCGCAGCCGCCGTCTGGTCGTGGACGATGGAGCGCGTCGCGCGCTGATCGAAGGCAAAAAAAGCTTGTTGCCGGCGGGGATCGTGCAGGTGCTCGGACGGTTTTCGCCGGGCGATGTCGTGGATATTGCCGACCTGTCCGGCCGGGTGTTTGCCTGCGGGCTGGCTAATTATGATTCGGACGACATGAATCGAATCCGCGGCCTCCGCTCCAGCCAGATCGCGGGCGTGCTGGGCCGGAAACCTTATGACGAGGCCGTTCATCGCGACAATCTGGTGGTGTTGTGAACGGTGAGGGATCTGTGGATTCTAAATATAAAACTGCGGATTCGATTTCCGTGTTGTCAATAATCCGTGAAATCCGCGACAGCTGCGGATGAGACCTTTCTGACGAAGGATGAGGGATGAATCAGACCGATCCTATCAAGGAAATGGTGACGGGGATTGCGCGAGAGGCCCGGCGAGCCTCGCGGCTTTTGGCGTCCGTGCGGGCCGAGGTCAAAGACTCGGCGTTACGCGCCATGGCCGAATCCCTGGAGTCGCGGGGGAAAGAAATTCTCGCCGCCAATGCCCTGGACCTCGAAGCGGCCCGCGCCGCCGGCCTTTCCTCCGCGATGGTGGACCGCCTGACGCTCAATGAAAAGCGCATCCGCGACATGGCCGACTCCCTGCGCAAGGTCGCTCTGCTCGACGACCCGGTAGGGGAGATTTGGGATGCGCGCGTCCGCCCCAACGGCATGACCGTCGCGCGAATGCGTGTTCCCATCGGCGTGGTGGCGATCATCTACGAGTCTCGGCCCAACGTGACCAGCGACGCTGCCGCACTCTGCGTAAAGTCGGGCAACGCCGTAATCCTTCGCGGCGGGAAGGAAGCCATTCACTCGAACCAAAAAATCGCCGCCCTCATGGAAGAGGCGGGCTGCAAAGCCGGCCTTCCGAACAAGTCCATTCAGTTGATTCCGACAACCGACCGCGCAGCCGTTCCCATTCTGCTGAAACTATCGGAGTACGTGGATCTGGCCATTCCGCGCGGCGGGCGCAGCCTGATCGAAACCGTCGTGGCCGAATCCACCATACCGGTCATCAAGCACTATGATGGCAATTGCTATGTTTACGTGGACGAGCGCGCCGATCTCGATATGGCCTTGAAAATCATCGTTAACGCCAAAACGCAGCGCCCCGGCGTCTGCAATGCCATGGAGACTCTTTTGCTCCACGAAGGCATTGTGGACCGCTTCCTGCCCCGCGTGGTACAAGCGCTCCGCGATAAGGGAGTCGAAATCCGCGCTTCCGAGCGCTGTCGAGCAGCCGTTCCCGACCTTAAGCCGGCGACCGACGATGACTGGCGCACGGAATACCTGGACTTGATACTGGCGGTCGGGACCGTCGCCTCGCTCGATGAGGCAATTGATTTTATCAACACGTACGGCTCGCACCACACCGACGCCATCGTGACCGAAGACTATGCCCGCGCGATGGCTTTCCTTCGCGGCGTGGACTCCGCGTGCGTGTTTGTCAACGCCTCAACGCGGTTTAGCGACGGCGGAGAGTTCGGCATGGGCTGCGAGATTGGCATCAGCACCGACAAACTTCACGCACGCGGGCCGATGGGCCTCCGCGAATTGACAACATCCAAGTTTATTGTGTTGG
>JADFCW010000273.1 GCA_017161705.1 Candidatus Sumerlaeota bacterium
TGGGCAACGGGCAGGTTCGAGGCTGACCGCAGCGAGAAGGCAGTGAAAAGCAGCCCTCGCTCGCCCTGCCGGCAGACCCAAAAGATGAACCATCCTCGCGGGTGCTGGGCGGAGCGGAACGAAAGGAAAGACCTTGGTCGAGCAGGTCCCTGGCAGTATTTGACATAGAAATTTGATTTGACACGACAAGGTGGTCTATCTATAAATGATTTAGTTTTAGCCCGCGGTGCGGCCGGCCTGCGCATTTTGCGCACAAGGCAGTAAAGGGTGCGCGGGATTTTGGTTTTATGCCTACCGGATTAGAGCGAAAACTCGGGGAAATCCTTGTCAACGACAAGGTGATTACCCAAAAAGACCTGGAGTTGGCGCTGAAGAAGCAGCAGGAAAACGGCGCCAGTCTGGGGCGGATTATTATTGATATGGGGCTGGCGTCCGAATGGGAAATGGCCGCAGCCCTCGGCAAGCAGCTCAATGTCCCCTTCATCACACTGTCGCACTACGAAATAGACCCGCAGATTCTGGCCAGCATCCCGACGGACATCGTTCGACGGTATCAGATCGTCCCGGTGGACCGCACGGGCGACACGCTTACGGTGGCTCTGGCCGACCCGTCCAACATTTTCCTTCTCGACGAATTGCGCATCCTCACCAAATGTAATATCGTGCCGGTCATTAGCTTCGAGTCGGACATCAAAGAGGCGATCAACCGGTATTATGGGAGCGAGGAGAGCCCGTCGGCGGAAATGCTCAAGGATCTGACCGAAGAGCCCTCGGCCGCGGAAACGGCCAAAGTGGAGGAAGAAAGCGCCGGCACGGAAGAGAGCACGGAGGACTTGACGCTTCGGGCCGATGACGCCCCCGTCATCAGCATGGTCAACAATATCATTTCCGAAGCGATCAAGTCGCGCGCCAGCGATATTCACATCGAGCCGATGGAGAAATCCCTGCGCGTGCGCTATCGGATAGACGGCGTGCTGCAGGAGGTCACCCCCCCGCCCAAGAAGTTCCAGAACGCCATCATCTCGCGCATCAAAATCCTTAGCGAACTGGATATCGCCGAGCGCCGGTTGCCGCAAGATGGACGTTTCAAGGTGCGCATGAACACCAAAGCCATTGACTTCCGCGTCTCGACTCTCCCGACCGCCTTCGGCGAAAAGGTCGTCATCCGTATCCTCGACCGCAGTTCGCTGTTGGTCAATCTGAC
>JADFCW010000274.1 GCA_017161705.1 Candidatus Sumerlaeota bacterium
CACCCTACCAGACTCCGCAAAATGAGAGGACAGGAACCTGATACCCTCTCTATTTTGCCCTACAATCAAAAACCCCCCACTCAGCGAGCGATTTGGGGGTTTCGTTAAAAAGGGGGTATCTGGATATGGGTCGGAAGGTTTGCGGGGTTCTGGCGCCGAAAAAACGCGTGTGAGTGGGGGTTTTTGGAAAAGAAAATCCCGCGAAGCCCAGGGTTTCCTCGAAAAAGTGCTCAAGTTGAGAAAGGTGATAGCCCAGTTCTCATCGGGATGTGGGCTGCGATGGCGCGCCGCTTGCTTCTGGGGCATGAAAAGCCGCACTAAGGCTGCAGCGGCGTGAACGGCCAGACGATGGGAACAACGATCATGGTCACAATAAAGATCAGCACATTCAGCAGCAAGCCCACCCGGGGGAAATCCACAAAGCGATAGTTGCCCACGCCATAGATGAGCACGTTGGCCTGATGGCCGATCGGCGTTAGAAACGTGGTGGACGCGCCAATCGCAATCGCCATCACGAAGGGGTGCGGTTCCAGCCCCATACTGACGGCGACGGCCACGCCAATCGGGGCCACCAGCACCGCAGCGGCGGCGTTGGACATGACTTCGGTGATCAGGGTAGTGAAAAGGAACAAACTGGCCATCACCGCCAGCGGCCCATAGTCGCCGGTCCAGTTCAAGATGTGCTCGGCCATCCAGCGGGCGGTGCCTGTGTGCTGGTCGTTCATCGCAATGCCCAACGGCATCATGCAGGCAATCAGGAAGATCACGCGCCATTCCACGTCGTGGTACATATCCTGCACCTGCACGCATCGCGTGGCCGCCATCAGCAACACGCCGAGCATTCCGGCCACCGAAATGTGCAGCAGTCCCGTCGCCGCCGCCATCACGGCCGCCGCCATGATCGCCAGTGCCAGCGGCGCTTTCTTCAATTCCCGTGCGGCGTGCTCCAGGCGGTTGGTAATCAGAAAGTCCGGGCTGCGCGCCACTTCGCCGATTGCTGCGGGCGAGCCCTGCACCAGCAAGACGTCTCCCAACTCCAGGGGCGCCGAGGTGAACCGCCCCCCCAATGTGCGCCCGCGCCGGCGCAATGCCAGCGCCAGCACGTTGTAGCGGCGGCGGAGATGCCCCTGGTTGATGGATTGGCCCAGCAAGGAAGAATTCGGCGCAACCGCAGCCTCCGCAAGCTGCACATTCTTGCCCGTCAACGCTTCATCGTCAAATTTCGCCTCGGCATGAAATTTAAGCGGGCCTCTGTCCTTGCTCTTGAGCAGCTCCTCGATGTCGCCCTCCACAATCAGGCGATCGCCCGTCTGCAATACCGTGGATGGCGCGGGAACGAATGCCGTGCCCGGGTCATCCTTGGGCCGCACGCACAGCACCGACAATCCCAGCGACTTGGGCAGCTCGGATTCCAGCAGCGATTTGCCCGCCAGCGGGCTGCCCTTGGGGACCACCACTTCGGTCAGATAATCCTGCAAATGAAACCGCCGCGTCAGGCTCTTCGGCTCCTTGCGATCGGGGATCAGAAACCGCCCGACCAATGCCATGTAGAGGACGCCTGTCGCCATCACCGCCAGCCCCGTCGGCAGGAAATCAAACATCCGAAATCCGCGAAACCCGGCGTCTTCCAGCGCCATTGAGCACAACAAATTCGGCGGCGTGCCAATAAGCGTTGTCAACCCCCCCAGCAGCGAGCCAAACGATAATGGCATCAGCAGCTTGGCGGCCGGATATTCTGACCTCTGCGCGATCACAAACATCGCCGGCAACAGGATGGCCACCGCCCCGATGGTGTTCATGAACGACGACATGACCCCCACCGTCCCCATCACCGCTGCCGTCAACAGCATCGGATGTTTGCCGCCCATTCTGATGATGGCGCTGGCCAGGTAATCCGCCACCCCGGTGCGAATTAGACCAGAGCTGAGGATAAACATCGCAATCACCGTGATCACTGCCGGGTTGCTGAACCCGGAGAACCCCTCGCTAATACTGACTGTGCCCGTCAACAACAGCAGCAACGCCACCCCAAGGGCGACGATGTCCGACCGCACCGCTTCGAGCGCGAATAACACCAGCGCCAGGAAGATCAATCCCAGAATGAAATAATGTTCCATGCGCAACCCTCTCTAATTCAACCGCGGCCGGACAAGGACCTCTTTTATGTGCGCACTTTGCACATCTGTTCTAATCACAGCTTCTCGGCCGCCGCGATGAGGGATAGGCCGAACGGCGGGCCGAGGCATTGCTCCAGGTTCATCAGCCAGACCAGCTTGTTGAAGAGGCGCATCTGCTTCTTGGGCATCACGCCCCGTCCAAGGGCCTTGCCGTTCACGAGCCACCCCAGCGCTCCGAGTGCATTCAGGTAACGGCAATGGGTTATATGGAATCCCGCCGTCTTCAGCATCTTCAGGAGTCGCGCGCGGTCGTAGCGGCGATGGTGGCCCAGGTTGCGATCGAGACTGCAATAGAGCGACGAGAAGGCCGGCGCCACGAGCAAAAGCTTGCCTCCTTTGGCGAGGATGGCGTGGATGTTTTTCAGGGCGGCAGCGTCATCTGGAACATGTTCGAGGACATTCAAACACACCACCGTATCTATGCCCTCATCAAGAAGCGCCTGGGGGGGGGAATCGGAGACGTCGTACTGGAAGATCTGGAGTCGAGGACCTTCGACAAAGTCCCTCTTCAACTGCGCAATGACCTTCGGGGACTTGTCTGTTGCAATCACCTTGCGCGGCCCCAGGAGATGGCGGGTGATGTTGCCCACGCCGGCGCCGATCTCAAGCACCTTCTCCCCCAGGAATGGCTGGATGCGCTTCGCCATCCACTGGCTGTAGCGATAGACCATCCCCATCCGGGCGAGCATCTCACGGTTGATGTCAAGCCCGAAGAACTTGCACCACAGCAGCCAGTAGATGGCGATGAAGCCGTCCTTCCAGGTGATCTTCTTGCCTTCCTCGTAGGTCCTCCCGGCGTAGGAGATGGGCACTTCATAGACGCGAAGGTTTCGCTGGAAGACGCGGGCGGTGAACTCCGGTTCGAATCCGAAGCTCTGCGAGCGCAGCCTCATGCCGTCCAGCACATCGCGGCGAAAGGCTTTGTAACAGGTTTCCAGGTCGGTAAGCGTTGTGTTGTAAAGCAGGTTGGCCAAAAAGTTAACGACAAGGTTTCCCACATAGTGCCAGAAGAGATAGGCGCGGTGTCGGCCCAGGAAACGCGACCCATAGACCACGTCAGCCTTCCCCTCAACGATAAGCTCGATCATCTCGGGGTACTCGTCGGGGTAGTACTCCAGGTCGGCGTCCTGAATGATGATGATGTCTCCTGTAACCCGTTGGAGGCCGGCTCGAAGCGCCGAGCCTTTTCCCCGGTTCTCCCTCATCAGAATCACGCGCGCCTCCCCTCGGGCGGCGACCTCTCTGAGGATTTCGCGCGTCCCGTCGGTCGAGCCGTCGTCCACAATAATTATCTCCTTGGGAATCGGCGCAGCCCTGACGCGGCGCAGTATCTCCTCGATGGTTGCAATCTCGTTGTACACCGGCATAACGACGGAGAGCTTGATGTCCTTGAACTTTTCGAGATAGGCGGGTTGATTCGACAAGTCACTCCTCCCCATGTTTGTCTTTTTCCGCCGATTTATCCTGCCGCGCCGAATTCGCCAGGGCGGAGACGCTTCCGAGAATTACCGCGAAGGTGAAGGCGTTCGCCGGGGCGCGAAAGCACGACTCCATCAGGCTGTGCGTCAGGATGCCGCACGCAGCGGTCATTCCGCCGACGATCATCCATCGCACCCACGCATCCTTTGCAACACGCCAGGCGCGGAAAGCCGCGCCCCACCATATCAAGAAAAACAACAGGGCAATCCCCAGCCCCGCAAGGCCCATTTCGGCAAGGAGCTGGATGGGTTCGCTTCGCGCCGTGGGCCAGTGTATCGGGCCGAGCGAGGCGCCCTTGTAGAGAGGGAACACATGCGCAAATGTCCCCATCCCAAAGCCCGTCGCGGGCGAGCTGCGCCATATCCGCAGCGAATCGCTCCAGACAGTCATCCGCGTCTGCCCGATGATCGGGGAATGTCCTATCATCGGCCATACCCGCCACCAGACAGCAATCAAACAAAAGACTCCTGCCATGCAGATGCCGAGGCTCAGCCTCGTCTTCCGGGTTCCTCCTCGAAGGCCGAAAGCCAGAAGGGCAAGGCAGGAGACGAGGAATCCAACCACTCCCTGCGGCGACCGGCAAAGGAAGAGCGCCAGCGCCATGATCGCATAGGCCGCAAGGGCGAGGATCATTTTCGGCCTCGATCGGGTTTTCTCCGCTTCCGCTGAATGGCGATGGCCTCCCTGCCACAGCGCAGAGACAATTGCGATAGGAATCGCCATTTCCATGCAAGCCGCGAACTGGCTGCCGGATACGAACGGCCCGAAGGGCCTGCCGCCCGGTCCAGCCGACCAGCGCCAGTAGATCGTGTTGCTTGAGGTGAACATCTGGAGGATGCCGAGCAGGGCTATACCTGCCCCCATGCAAACAATCGCAAACATGAGCCTCTTAATTCGATCAGGCCTGGATAGGTTTGCGGCAACCAGCAGGAAGGCCATGGCGGGCGTGAGGAACTTGCATAGCGCGACCCTCGTGGCGAATCGGCACACCGTGCCCGGAAGCCAGTCGGCAATCGTCAGCCATTGCAGCAGGCCGACGAACGCAAACGCGAAGATGAGAAGAGTTAAGGCGCGCAGGCCCGTCGACCGCGAAGCCGTCGCGCCGCCGAAGGCCGTCTTTGCGATCCAAACAACGACCAGGGCGAAAACGCCGACCTGTAGAACTGAATAGGAGAGCGGATGGGTCGCCCCGAAGGCAAGAGGGGCAAACAGGAGAAGAGCTATGATCCCCCCTTCGATAATTCCGTCGCAAGTTCTTTGAACGATGCTCATGCTCACCGAAAAAACTGGTTCTTTTGTGCAGACTGCGCTTCGACCGATGTCAATCGTCCGGTCCGGCCTGTTTCGGCTCTTCTTCCTTTTCTTCGGGTTGCCACGCCCGAATGGCAGCCTTAACCCTGTCCAGCCCTTCCACATCGGGGCTGCGCAATATCAGGACGGCCTCCGAAGGATCGAGTTCTTTGACGACCGTCCTTTCCGGCGGCAGCTCGACACGGGCACTGCCCTTTTCTTCAACTGCGCTGCGCTGGCCGGTTGAATAGACAATCGCTATGTCGCCTTTTTCCGCCACAATTTCGTATTCCCCCGGGACATAAAGCCCAATCGCGGCGGGTCTTGTGCTTTTCGCCATGTTCGTGATTCTCAGCCCGCGCGGAACGTATTCGACGCGAAAGCTATGCCCCGGCAGCGCCTGCCACATGAGCTTCAGACTCAACTCCGTGATCAATGCCCTTCCTTCTTTTAGAGATAACTGCCAGTCGCCGCTTTCATTAACCAGGAAGCGCAGTTCCCCTTCGAGAATAGCGGCCCTGCTCTGCGGGCCAAGAAAAACCACCTTCTCCCAGCAGCCGCCTTTGATGGAGGCCGACGCCGCCCCGATGACAACACGCAGGCGTAGTTCATTTCTCGTGTTGTCGCCGGCTTTTTCCTCGGCCTGCCTCGATGGGAATACAATTACCGTGTTGTTCTCCACCGTGATGCTTGAGCCGTTATCGTACAGAATCTCCGCCGTTCCCTTCCTGGTGCGAAGGGCGTCGCCAGGCTTGACGGCGACGTCCGGTTTCGCTCCCGGAAAAGCCAGGTTAATCAAGTCCGCGCCGCGCTGAATGACCACGTATCCCTCCAGGCGACAAACCTTCCCCTCCAGGCTCTCGGATTGGGCGGATAGCGAAGCGAGAAAAAGAGCCAGGCCAAAGGACAAGCGGAGAAAAAACATCCCTTTTGTCATCAACTGAACGTCCCCGACCAGATCAGAAAAAAACCGCCGGCGCAAAACGCAAGTCGGAGGGCCATTCTATTCATGTTCGTTATGCCTGTCAACGAAATTTGCTGCGGAGGGATTTCGCTGGGCGTGGGGGAAGAAGCTCAAGACATTTAAGAGCAGGCCAACATAGGGCATGCCAACAAGAAAGGCCCCAGAAACCAGGCGTGCGCAGTTCCTGACAGGGCGCTGATTTTTGGCCCCTGAATCAGCCGATGGCAAGGCGCTGGCAAAACAAACGGCCTCCGTTCGGCGAACGCAGGCCGTTGACAATTTTATGTCTGGCGAGCCCGACGGGATTCGACCCCGCAACTTCCAGATCGACAGTCTGGTACTCAAGATCGTAACCAACTATCCCGCAATAGATTGCAACTCGGCTTTTTCCTCGGGGGACGCGAGGGGGACAAATTCATTCCGCCTGGACACCCAAGCCCAAGCCCTCATCCCAGTCGATGTCCGACCATCGCAACTGGATCAGTTCGGACCTGCGCAGGCCGGTGTGCAAGAACGTGACCCGGATCGGGCGAAACTTCGCAGTCGAGTGTTCAAGCAGCGCCGCCACTTCTTCTGGCTTCAACGCCCTTCGGAATTTCTTCCCCTTCTGCCTCAGCGGCTTGACCTTCGCGATGGGCGACGAATTGATCACTCCCCACTCAACACCGAGGCGCAGCATTCGCTTGAGGTTCTGCACTTCAAGGTTCACCGTCCTCTCGCTTGCCTGCCGGACACAGCTTGCCCGGTATGTGTCGATCAGTTCCGGGGTGATGTCGCAAACAAATTCAATATCCAGCGCCGAGACCATCAACTCCACATCCTGCTTGTAGCCATCAAAAGTCGCCGGCCTGACCGTGGTCTGGGCATGTTTGAGATACCGCTCGGCCAGTTTGGCGATCGGATACCGGTTGTCGCACGGGGGGCCGCGCTCGCGACGCCATGCTTTCGCCTCGCAAGCGAGGGCGGGGACATCACATACAACATCGAGAGCTGCTTCGTCCCCGAAGGCAAAGGCCGCCCCATCAAGTCGCGCCGTGGGGAGCCGACCGCCGAGATTGCCCTCGACCGCCTCGGCCACGCGGTTCTGCTCCAGATATTTCTTGATGGTCGGGCGGTGCCTTGACGGGCCAAAGAAGGTGAAACCTTCGCCAGGCATCATAACTCTCGCAAAATGAGCACTCAGTTGCCACCTCCGGCTGGCTACGTTATATACATCCGCGCCGTAGTTTCCGCTTCCCGATGGCCTTGAGCCAGATCGACTCGAACGGTTCGATCGTCTCGCGCACCTGCGGCGCCTGGAGTTCGATGCTCCCCTCCGCCATGTGGACCTTTTCCCGCCTGCGCCGCCGCGCGGCAGGCAGGTCGGCTCGCAGCCGTTGCGATAGCCCAGCACGCCGGAGTTGCCGCCGCGCTTGCAGCGGCCCCGACCGAGAAAATCGGTCGCCTCCATCTCCGGGGCCTTCTGCAACACCAGCTGCGCCCCTCGTCGAGCCGCCTCGCCCAGTGGATCTCCGCTCGTCGCCATTCTCGAAAAGACTTCTTGCTCCAACCTCGCGCTCGGTGGTATCCTCTTACCCATGGTGTAACCTCCCTTCGGGGCCTTTTCAGACCCCTTTAAAAGAACTTCTTCTTGAAGGTTACA
>JADFCW010000275.1 GCA_017161705.1 Candidatus Sumerlaeota bacterium
GGCAACAATCGTCTGGTAGTGCTGAATGACTTGCTTGGGCACGCCGCGATCGGTCAGCCGCCCACGGTCGAGCAGCACAGCCTCGTCGCAGATGTTCTGGACCGCGTTGACATCGTGCGAGACGAAGCAGATGGTAACGCCGCGTTCTTTCATCTCGCGGATTCGCTTGAGACAGCGATGGGCAAACACGGCATCGCCGACGGCCAGGGCCTCGTCCACCAGAAACACATCGGGCTCCACGTGGATGGCGATCGAGAAGGCCAAACGTACGAACATTCCCGACGAATATGTCTTTACGGGCATGTCCATATACGTGCCGAGTTCGGCAAAGCGCGCTATCTGGCCGAAGAACTGGTCCACCTGCTCGCGGCGATAGCCCATGATCGCAGCGTTCATATAGACGTTGTCGCGGCCGGAAAAATCGCCGTGAAAACCTGTCCCGAGCTCGATGATGGAGGCCACGCGCCCCCGCACCTCGATGGAACCGGATGTCGGGTCAATGATGCCGGCCATCATTTTGAGGAGCGTGCTCTTGCCCGCGCCGTTGGCGCCGATGATGCCCACGACGTGGCCCTTGGGAATGGCGAGCGAGACGTTTTCCAGTGCAGTGAACTCGCGATGATAGCACCGGCGGTTGAGCGTCAACACTTCCTTGAGCCGGTCTATCGGGCGCGGATAGACGCGATACCGTTTGGTTAGGTTGCGAACGAGAATGGCGTCCATGCTGGTTTTTGAATTTTCGATTTTGGATTTCGGGCTAACAAAACGAATTGCATCTTTTTTGCGCTGATTCTCCCTGCGAAGGGTTCGGACATTTCCGGCTACACTTCATCTACAAAATGCGGCTGGCTCCGCGTGAATACGTATTTCCCCGCCAAATATCCCACTGCTCCGACGCACAGCAGATAGATCACGCTAGCTCCTATCGAGCATGGTACTTCATGCGTATAAGGGATTCGGTCCACATACAAGAACTCGCGATAGAGCCGGACGAGGTGCGCAAGCGGATTGGCCAGAAAGAACCAGCGGAATACCGGCACGCGGTCGGTAACCAGCCGGGCCGGATACACAATCGGCGTGGCCCAGAAAAGAAAGTTCATTGCCGCCGCCAGAATCGGCGCCATGTCGCGGAAAAACACGTTGATCGTTCCAACCAGATAGCATGCGCCGAAGATTAAAATCAGTTGGAGCGCCATCAGCGGCACCAGCATGAGAAACGCCCAGCCCGGAAATTTGCCCGTCGCCAGAAGAAATCCGCCGAACAGGAGCATCGTGATCGTGAGGTTGACGAAGCTGACGGCAATGGCCTGCATCGGAAGAATGGCTTTGGGGAAAACCGCCTTTTTGATCAGTCCTCCGCTGGCCGCAATGACGCCGGCTGCGCTCAACAGGGCTTCGAGCAATGCGTTCCACGGCAACAGCGCACAGCACAGATAGACCGGGAAATTGGGCACCTCTTTCTTTGTTTCGGCGACCGGCCCGGCTGCTCCGCCATCGCTGGAACTGCCGCCGAATTGGAAAATCAACGAGAAGATAAAGATGTAGATGATCAACATGATCAACGGATTGATCACCGACCAGAACAAGCCCATGACCGACCCGACGTATCGGATTCGCAGGTCGCGTTTGACCAGTTCCCACAGCAATCGCCGGTGGCGGAATATCTCGATTTCCATGCGCAGCCCGCGCATTGCACCCTCGTGGAAAGGGAACGGTTTTATTCTTCTTCGCGGCGCCCAACCGCCGGGGCCGGTTGGCGAAAAGCAATCTGCACGTGGCGTAGAAAGGCTGCTTGAAAAAGTCAAGGATTTGCGGGCGAGAAAAACTCTTGCAGGACGCTGCGGCGCGTTTCACTTTGATCGGCGGAGTCGTTTCAACTGCGGCCGTATCGCAACGCCGCGCGGAATCCGGAAAGGAGCATGTCAGCCGTGACGAACGCGGGCAAACGCTTTCTCGCATTCGACTTGGGCGCCGAGAGCGGGCGCGCCGTTGCCGCCGTGTGGCGCGATCGCCAGATCGAACTCGAGGAAATTCACCGGTTTCCAACAGGCGCCACCGAAATCCTCGGTACGCTTTATTGGGACGTTCTCGCGTTTCATCGCGCCCTCTGTGATGCGCTCACATTGTATGCCCGGCGTTTCGGCCGTCGCTTGGACGGCATCGGCGTGGATACATGGGGGGTGGATTTTGCTCTTCTCGATCGCACCGGTGCTTTGGTGGCCAACCCGGTTCACTATCGGGACGCCCGCACGGAGGGAATGTGGGACGAGGCCTTTCGCCGGATGCCGCGCGAGGAAATCTTTCGCCGCACGGGCATCCAATTTATGCCCTTCAATACTCTTTACCAGATGCTGTCGCTTGTCGTAAATCGCTCGCCATGGCTGGAGAGCGCGCGCACGCTGCTTCTGATGCCGAGCCTGTTCAACTATTTTTTCACCGGCGTGGCCAATGCGGAATTCACCCACGCCACCACGACGCAACTCTACGATCCGCGCGAAGGAAAATGGTCGGAGGCCATTCTGGCTGCGATGGAGATTCCGCGGGCGATTTTTCCGGAAATCGTCGCCCCCGGAACCATTCTCGGTCCCCTTCGCCCACGCATTGCCGACGAGGCAGGTCTCGACCCCGTCCGGGTGATCGCGCCGGCAACTCACGACACCGCGTCCGCCGTGGCCGCCGTGCCCGCTGCGCCGGGCGATGACTGGGCCTATCTCAGCTCCGGCACCTGGTCCCTCATGGGCATTGAAACGCCTGAGCCGATTATCAATAACACCGTGCTGCGCGAGAACCTGACCAACGAGGGCGGCGTGGGCCGGACGTTTCGCTTTCTGAAAAACATTTCCGGCCTCTGGATGGTTCAGGAATGCCGGCGGCGCTGGGCAAAAGAAGGCCATGAGTATTCCTACGACGACTTGACGCAGTTGGCCGGCCACTCGCGGTCTTTTGCGGCCTATCTCGATCCCGATGATCTGTTGTTCCTGAATCCCGACAGCATGCCCGCGGCCATAGCGGAATTTTGTCGGCGCACAGGGCAACGGGTGCCGGAAACGCACGGCGAATTTGTCCGTAGCGTTCTCGAAAGTCTGGCCTTGCGCTACCGCGAGGTGCTTGACACCATCCGGCAGATCTCCGGCCGTATGATTCGCACGCTCCATATTGTCGGCGGCGGCAGCCGCAACCGCCTGCTGAACCAGTTCACGGCCGATGCCCTGGGGATCCCGGTGGTTGCCGGACCGTCGGAAGCCACCGCCTTAGGCAATGTGCTCGTGCAGGCCATTGCCTGCGGCGATCTGGCCTCGCATGCCGAAGGCCGCGCGCTTCTGCGTGCGACCGTGGCGTTGGAAACCTTCGAACCGCGCGACACCGCCCGCTGGGACGAGGCCTTTGCCCAACGGCGGGCTGTGCTTGCACGCACCCGCGAGTAGCCTGCGAAAAAAACGCCACAGAGACTCCGTCTCTACATCTGCCTTTGGCATTTGGAGTCTCTGCGGCGAGGGAAACACCCACGCGACTTTGCGGATCAGCCGAGAATTGCTTTGAGGTCTTCCTGCGGCGTCGAGATCGGCTTGACCTGGAACTTGTCCACCAGGACGTTCAGCACGGCCGGTGTGACAAAGGCCGGCAGGCTCGGACCAATCCGGATATTTTTGATCCCCAGCGATAGCAGCGTCAGCAGGATGGCTACCGCCTTCTGCTCATACCACGATAGGACAAGCGAGAGGGGGAGGCTGTTCACATCGGTGTTGAAAGCGCCGGCCAGGGCGACGGCGATTTGTATGGCCGAGTAGGCATCGTTGCACTGGCCGACGTCGAGCAGGCGGGGAATGCCGCCGATGTCGCCGAAATCCAGTTTGTTAAAACGGTACTTGCCGCAGGCCAGAGTAAGAATCACGCAGTCTTTGGGGACGGCTTCGGCCAGCGCGGTGTAGTAGTTGCGTCCGGATTTGGCGCCATCGCAGCCGCCGATGAGGAAGAAATGGCGGACGGCGCCGCTCTTGACGGCGGCGATCACCTTGTCGGCCACGCCCATCACCGTGTTGCGCGCAAAACCGACGAGGATGATCTTTTCGGGTTCGTCCTGTGGGAAGCCGGGGGCTTCCTGTGCGGCGCGGATGACCGGCGCAAAGTTGCGGTCGGCAATGTGGGTCACGCCCGGCCACGCGACCAGACCGGAGGTGAAAATCCGCGCCTTGTAAGTGTCGCGCGGTTTTTGCAGACAGTTCGTGGTCATCAGAATCGCGCCCGGAAAGGCGTCGAATTCCCGGGCCTGATCCTGCCATGCGCTGCCGTAGTTGCCCGCAAGGTGTTTATACTTCTTGAGCCCAGGATAGCCGTGCGCCGGCAGCATCTCGGAATGCGTGTAGATATTGATCCCCGTGCCTTCGGTCTGCTTCAGCAGCTCTTCGAGGTCCTTGAGATCGTGGCCGGAAACCAGGATTGCCTTGCCCTTGACCGGCGTGATGCGAACGGGCGTGGGAACCGGGTGGCCGTAAGCGCCGGTGTTGGCGGCATCGAGCAGCTCCATGACTCGGAGGTTGTGCTGCCCGCATTGCAGGCACATCTGGAGGAGTTCGTCCACAGTGGGCGATGGTTTGGCGAGGAAGTCCAGCGCCTCGTGGAAGAAGGCATAGACCTTGTCATCCTCCTGGCCGAGGATTTGCGCGTGATCGGCGTAGGCCGCGGCGCCCTTCAAGCCGTAGGTCAGCAATTCCTGCAGGCCGGTGATGTCGTCGCCGAGCGACTGCTTGCGCTTTTCGATGGAGACTTCTTCTCCCTGGCGGGTCAGACCGGCGAGGTCGGGTGCGGGCTGCCAGGCGGCGGGGCCGGCCAGTGTTTCGGGCTGCCTGCCGGCTCTGGCGCAGGTTTGCTCGTAGAGCTGCCGCGCGCGGTCGCGAAGTTCGGCGGCACGCCGCAGCAGTTTCTCCAGGCGCGCCGGATCGAAGTCCACGTTGGTCACGGTCGAGAACAGCGCCTCGACGGTGAATACGTTGATGTCGCGATCGGTTGCGCCCAGCTGGCGCATGCGGTGGGCATACATGGCGATGCCTTTGGTTGCATGGACCAGTAAATCCTGCAGTGCGGCGGTTTGAGCGTCCTTGCCGCACACACCGGCAACGGTGCAACCGGTGCCCTTCGCGGTTTGTTCGCATTGGTAACAGAACATGTTCACGTCCTCCTTCTTTTTGGATGGTCCCTCTTAGAATCTTTTACTGATTTAGCCAAAATGCGAGCCTCCTTACGAAGCAGCCCATGTTTGGTTAGGGCCACAGGCCGCGTTCGGTGCGTCGAAACTGGTCGGGCACAAGGGGCAGCATGGCTGCCGCACTCCAAAGAGACAGCCCTTCGCCTCGCAGTATTGAAAGTCTGCGAAGCAAAAATTTTGGACTGCGGCAGCCGCACTGCCGCTTTGCAGTATTGCTTCATCGCAAAGCACTCTATTGTCCGCTCCTATACCGCCGCCTCGGAATCTTTCAATCTTGAGATCTAGCCGTCATGCGAAAGTCATTTGGTTGCGGCGGGAAGCCACGCGAGATCCCCATGGCATCCCATGGCTTCCCTCTCCTTTCCTTACGAGGCAACATAGCGAATCAACCAATCCAATCGTCCCCGTTTGACGAAATAGATTCCCGAGAATTTCATCACGGCTCTCATGCGGGCGCGATAGTCCGGCCGGTAGCAGTGGGTTTTGCAATGTTTGCACTTTGGCTTGGGATCATAGGGGCATTTTTCCAGGCGCTTGCGCGCGTAGGCGATCAGGTCCAAACATTCGGCGCACGGGCCCGCCCCGTTTGTGCCGTGGTGGTGCCGGCAAAAGACGCGCACGAAGCGGTCCACGATCTTCATCTCTTTGGCGATTTTTGTTTGGTCCATGGCGTATAGTTCCTGCTTCAGAGGGTCCGATCTACTGCACTTTCTGCCCGTACCGCTGCTGATAGAAATCCAGCATCGCCTTGATCTGCTCGGGTGTCATCCCCTTTTTCCAGGCGTGTTCCGGCATTTGGAGCACGGGGTCAATCACGCCCGGCTGTAGTTCGTTGGCTTCCTTGAGGAATTTGGTGTAGAAGTGCTTGGCCACTTCATAGAAGCCGTGCCATTGGGTGAAATCGGGGCCCATCATGGAGGCACCCATGCGCGCGCGGCGGCCCTCGTGGTGCCACAGTTCATAGAACGTCCATTCGATGTTGTCGTCGAAGGGCGTGGGCGTGATTTTGCCGGAGGCCTTCAAAGCGTCCATGATGTCGCTGGCCGGTTTGGCGAACTTGCTGTTCCACAGATCCACGGCATTATCATACATTTTGAAATAGTTGGCCACCCACGTCTTGGCGTGGCATTCCTGGCAGACCGCCGCCATGGCCGCACGCTTGGTCTCCCATTTGTCCTGCCGCTTCGAGAACAGCGGCCTCAGCGTCCATGCGATGCGTGCTCCCACGTCGTGAGTCATTTCCTGTGTCGGTGTGGCGCCCATGTGGCACGTGGCGCAAACGGGCGCATGGGTATAGGTCTTGCCGACGATCCATTCGTCGGCGTCGAGTTTCATCTTTTCGCGCCAGGCCGTGAACATAATCCCGTGCTTGGACTCTTCAAAGATCTCGATTTGCGGATGATCGGGTCCCATGTGGCAGCGGCCGCAGGTGCGCGGTTCGCGCGCCTGCTGCTTCGAGAACATATGGCGCGTGTGGCAGGCGGTGCACGTGCCGTGCGAGCCATCGGGATTCATGCGCCCGATCCCCGTATTCGGCCATGTGCCGGCAACGGGGATGCCGTTGCCGTCCAACTTGACCTCGGAGCCATGGCACTGGCGGCAGCCGAGGTTGGCCGCCGGTCCGCCCTCGGCGACCTCGCCAAGGATGTTGTCGAGCGAGCCGATAAACTGCGCTGCACTGGCATGGTGGGATTCCGTAAATTCCTTCGTGATTTGCTCGTGGCACTTGGCGCAATCCGACGGCGAGGGAACATGGGTCAGGATAAATCCCTCATGCTCCCACTTGTCAGGATCGGTGGGCTGGGCTTCGTGGCACGCGATGCAGCCGATGCCTTTGGCCGCGTGGCGCGACTGGGCCCATTGCCGGTTCCAGTCCACGGCAATGTGCTTAGCCTCGTGGCAGTCAATGCACTTGCGGCTGGCTGCGTCGGCATACGCCACGGCGGCCTTCTCCGGTTTGTGCCGTTCCTTTTCCATCAAACCAACCATTACCACGGCCGCAATAAAGGCCACGGCAAACAACGCCACGATCAGTTTTTTGAACTGCAATGACATCGCTCCAGCTGGTTCGCTCATGACAAAGCCTCCCAGAGTAGGAATGATAGGAAGAGAAGGAATCCCCCCGCTCCGATCAATACCGCAGCCTCGCTGCGCGGGCGCCGGCGTTGCCACAGTCCCTCGATAAACGGCCAGAATACCAGCAAAACGCCGGCCGCGATTATCCCGGCCATGCCGACCGATAGCGATGTCATCTTCAGCCAGCGA
>JADFCW010000276.1 GCA_017161705.1 Candidatus Sumerlaeota bacterium
GGCCGAGGCAATGGTCGAGCGGTTGAAAACGGAAATGGAACAAGCCCAGCGCGATTGGGAACGCATTCGCGGCCTCTTTGAATCGGGGGTCGTTTCGGCCTCCCAGCGCGATGCTGCACGGACGCGCTATGAGGCCGCCCAGGCCAGTCTGAAGCAGGCGGAAGAGTATTTGGCTCTGGTGCGGGAAGGGCCGCGTTCGGAGAAAATCGAAGCGGCACAGGCCGCCGTCGCTCGCTCGGAAGCGGGGATACGGGGTGTTCAGGCGTCGGAAATCGAACTCGAACTGAAAAAACTCGAACGGCCTATCCGCTATGGTGAATTGCAGAAAGCGCGCGCTGAATTGGCCCTCATTGACATCCAGCTGGCCGATTCGGTGCTCACAGCGCCGATGGCCGGTGTAGTTCTCTCGAAGGCCGCCGAACCGGGCGAGGTCCTGGCGGCCGGAACTCCGGTGTTGACACTCGGCGACCTCGACCATCCGTGGGTGCGCGGCTATATCGGCGAAAAAGAACTCGACCGCGTCCATCTGGGCGACAAAGTGGCTGTCCGCAGCGATTCGGGTAAAACCTACGAGGGTCGCGTCTCGTTTATTGCCTCCGAGGCGGAATTCACCCCGAAACAGATTCAAACGCGCGAGGAGCGCACGAAGTTTGTCTATCGCATCAAGGTGGATTTGCCAAACCCGAATCGGGAGTTGAAACTCAATATGCCGGTAGAGGGAGAGATTTTGACGGGACAAGAAGACCCTAAAAACGGCGAGGGCAAATGAATGACCAATGGCACGCCAATTATTGAAACCCGAGGGCTGACCCGGCGGTTCAACGGCCTGACTGCGGTGGATCATTTAGACTTGGCCGTCGGGCGCGGCGAGATATTTGGGCTGCTCGGTCCCGACGGCGCGGGCAAGACCACCACATTGCGCATGTTGGCCGGCCTGATGGACCCGCAGGAAGGCCAGGCGCGTATTGCCGGCATGGACACGGCGAAGTCCGGCGACCGTCTGCGCGACGTCATCGGTTACATGGCCCAGCGCTTTGGACTCTATCCCGATCTGACGGTCGAGGAGAACCTCGCGTTTTATGGCGATCTGTTTGGCGTCGGCCGCGACGAGTATCGAACGCGCACCGACCGGTTGCTCGATATGACACGCATGGCAGCGTTTCGCGGGCGGCAGGCGGGCCGACTTTCGGGCGGCATGAAGCAAAAACTGGCGCTGATGTGCGCGCTGCTCCACCGCCCTCAAGTGCTCCTTCTGGACGAGCCGACCAACGGCGTGGACCCCGTTTCGCGACGCGACTTCTGGGCCATTCTCTATGACCTCGTACACGAAGGCGTGACGGTGCTGGTAACCACCGCCTATCTCGACGAAGCGGAGCGCTGCAACCGCGTCGGCTTGATGCACAAGGGACGGCTGATCTGGTGCGACACGCCGGCGGCTGCGCGACGCGCGTCGAGCGAGACGTGCTTTGCCGTTGAATGTACCGACCGGGCCAAAGCCCGCGAGGTGTTGCGCACTGCCTCCGGTGTCGCCTGCGTCGAGCCTTTCGGCGACCTGCTTCACCTGTTCCTCGACGAGACCGCCGGATCGGTCGGCGATTTGACGCGCCGGGTGAACGAGGCCGGACTGGGGCCGGCGCGTTTCCAGCGCATCGAGCCCAGCCTCGAAGATGTGTTTATTCTGCTGATTCGCAAGTCGGAGATAGCCGCATGACGGACGCGTCCGCAAAAGGCAACGGCGAGTGGGCGGTCGAGGCGGAAGACCTTACGAAGCGTTTCGGCGATTTTGTCGCCGTGGATCATGTCTCGTTTCAAGTAAAGCGCGGCGAGATCTTCGGGTTTTTGGGCCCCAACGGCGCGGGCAAGTCCACCACGATCCGGATTCTGTGCGGGCTGTTGCTGCCGACCTCGGGTCGCGCGACCGTGGGCGGACTCGACGTGATGACGCAAACCGAGGCCATTCGCCGGCACATCGGCTATATGTCCCAGAAGTTTTCCCTCTACGACGACCTGCTGGTCGAGGAGAACATAGACTTTTTTGCGGGCATCTACGGAGTGCCGCGGCGCGAGCGAGCCGAGCGGAAAGCCTTTGTGCTCGAAATGGCCGGGCTCGCGGATCGCCGACACACGATGACGCGCGATCTAGCGGGCGGCTGGAAGCAGCGTCTGGCGCTCGGCTGCGCAATTGTCCACCGTCCGCCGATTCTGTTTCTCGACGAGCCAACCTCGGGCGTGGACCCGATTGCGCGGCGCGATTTCTGGCGTCTGATCTACGACATGGCCGCCGGCGGCACGACCGTCTTCGTCACCACGCATTACATGGAAGAGGCGGAATATTGCCATCGGCTTGCCCTGATGTATCGCGGGAAGATTATTGCTGCAGGAACTCCCGAGGCGCTCAAACGCCGCAGCGATTTGCACGCTCTGCTGGAGATCGAAACGCCGGATCCGGCTTCCGCGCTTCAGGCACTGAAAGAAGTCGAAGGCGTAGTGGACGCGGCCGTGTTCGGGCGGGCGCTGCACGTGTCGGTTCTCGATCCGGCAGCCACGACAGCAGAGATTCGGGCTTGTCTAGCGCGGCGCGGCATTTCGCTGGACCGCCTCGCACCCATCGAGCCTTCGATGGAAGATGTGTTTGTGGCGCTGATCGAGCAGGAGGAACGGCGCGAATGATCAGCTGGCGTCGAACGCGGGCCATCGCCCGCAAAGAATGTCTCCACGTCCTGCGGGACTATCGCAGTCTGCTGCTTGCGCTGGTCCTGCCGCTGTTCATGCTGCTTCTGTTTGGTTATGCACTGACGCTCGACGTGGACCGGATCGCCGCGGCCCTCTATGATATGGACCGCACGCCGCAGAGCCGCGACCTCGTCGAGCGGCTGCGCGGTTCGCGGTTTTTCCAGATTGTCGCTGTGCCGGACAGCTACAGCGACATCGAGCGCTTGTTGGATCGTGCCGACTGCCTTATGGTGCTCGTAATTCCACGCGGGTATGGACGCCGGATTTTGGCCGGCAGGGACAGTCAGGTGCAGGTGTTGCTCGACGGCAGCGACTCGAACACCGCGGGAATCGCGCTGGGATATGCCATCGCGCTGCTGCAAGGGTACGATGCCGAGTTGCGCGAGAAGGCGCTGGACCGGCAGGGAATGCTGTCGGTCCCGCCGCCCGTGCAGGGCGAGTTGCGCGTGTGGTACAATCCTGAATTGCGCGCGCGCAATTACATCGTGCCGGGGCTGATCGCGCTGATCATGATGATCATTGGCGCGCTCATTACGTCTCTGACCATTGCGCGCGAATATGAAAGCGGCACGATGGAGCAGTTGCTTTCGACGCCGGTGCGGCCGTTGGAATTGGTGCTTGGAAAGATCACGCCTTATTTTGTCATCGGGATGACCGACATGGCCGTGTCTGTCGCCGTCGGGACATTGGTGTTCGGCGTGCCGCTGCGGGGCAATCCGCTGGTGCTGTTTGCCAGCGCGATGGTCTTCATGGTCGGCTGCCTCGCACTGGGGCTGTTTGTGTCGGCGGCCACGCGCTCGCAGGCGATTGCCTTTCAACTGGGGATACTGATCTCCTTTTTACCGGCGTTTCTTCTGTCGGGATTCATTTATGCCATCTCGAACATGCCGCTGGTCATCCAATTGGTGACGTATCTAGTGCCCGCGCGCTACTTCATTACTTTGCTAAAAGGTGTTTTCCTCAAAGGGCTGGGGATCAAAATGCTCTGGGTGGAAGGGCTGATGATGGTGGCATTCGCGGCGCTGATGTTCCGTGCCGCGGTGGGAAAGGTAAAAGGGAAACTGGCCTGAGAAGAACAACGCCAACCCGTCAGGCGATTTGGACTGCCCAACATGCTCGAACGCATTCTCGAAATGATCCGGAAGGAATTCCGGCAAGTGCTCCGCGATCCGAAATCGCGTGCGGTGTTGATCATGCCGCCGATCATCCAGCTGATCATCTTCGGCATGGCGGTCAACCTCGACGTCGAAAACGTCCGCACGGCATGGGTGGATCTCGATCGCACAGAGGCCTCGCGGGCACTGCGCGCGGCGTATGAGGGCTCCGCCCATTTTACTCTCTATTACGAGCCGGACGGCGAGGCGGAAATTGCGGATTTGCTGGATCGCGGCCGCGCCGACCTGGTTGTGCGCGTGGATCGCGGCTTCGCGGCCGACTTGTTGCGAGGCCGCACGGCCAAAGTCCAGTTGCTCGTGGACGGGAGCAACTCCAACACGGCGGCGATTGTATCCGGCTACGCGCAGCAGATTTTGTCGCGTTTCGGCGCCGAATGGCTGCAACGGCAAAAAGCGGTGAAACTCGTTGCGGCCACGCAGAGCGTCGGGGCGCCCGTAGATCCCCGCCTGCCGCGTCTCGACGTCCGCCACCGCGTGTGGTTCAACCCCAACATGCTCAGCAGCGCCTACTACGTGCCCGGCATTATCGTGCTGGTCATTACGATTACGACCCTGACGCTGACTTCGCTGGCGTTGGTGCGGGAGAGAGAAATCGGCACGCTCGAGCAGTTGATGGTCACGCCGCTGAGGCCGGTGGAGTTGATGCTGGGCAAGACAATCCCCTTTGCCTTGGTCGCCATGTTCGATGTGCTGATTGTGACGATTCTGGCGCTGGTGCTCTATCAGGTCCCGTTGCGCGGCCATGTGTATTTGCTGTTCCTTGGCGGGTTGCTTTACGTGATGACGACTTTGGGGATTGGCCTGTTTGTTTCCACGGTTTCGAACACCCAGCAGCAGGCGATGATGCTGTCGTTTTTCTTTTCCTTTCCCACGATCCAGCTGTCGGGCTTCGCGTTCCCAATTGCCAACATGCCGACGGTTGTCCAGTGGATCAGCTACCTCAATCCGATGCGGTATTTTTTGGAAATTGTGCGCGCCGTGTTTCTGAAAGGCGTGGGACTGGAGGCTCTCTACCCGCAGTTTTTGGCATTGGCTGTTCTGGGCGTTCTCATTCTGGGATTAAGTTCGATGCGGTTTCGCAAGCGGCTGGAGTAGGGGAGCGGCCTTTTCGGTTTGCGCGAATGAACGGCCGGAGAATCCCGCTTGCAATTGCGTTTGTTTTTTCCCATTGTGCAATCGCCCTGGCTGACCTGCCGGGGATGATTTGCTCTCGCTTGCTCGTGGAACCGAATGAGCGCGCCTCGCATCGGATTCATTATCCAGCGGTACGGGCCCGAAGTGATCGGGGGGGCCGAGTCGCTCTGTCGCGCAATCGCACGGCGCCTGGCGGCCGACTGGAACATCGAAGTGCTGACCACTTGCGCGATTGACCACATGACATGGGCCAACGAATTTCCCGAAGGGCTTCAGGACGTCGAAGGGATCGCTGTGCGGCGATTTGCCGTGGATGCTCCGCGCAATGTCCGGCGGTTCAACCGCTGCAACGAGCGGATTCTTATGCGGTTTCACACGGCCGAGGATGAACATGGGTGGATGCGGCGGCAGGGGCCGCGGTGCAGCCGGCTGCAAGAGTATCTGACGGCGCACCGCTCCGCCTACGACGGTTTTCTGGTTTTCAATTACTTGTATGCGACGACCTACGACAGTCTGGACCGGCTGGGCGGGCAGTTCTACCTCGTTCCCTTTGCGCACGATGAACCACCAATCTACTTGCGGCTGTTCGAGGACGTATTTCGTGCGCCGCGCGGAATCATCTTTTGCACGGAAGAGGAGCAGGGGTTTGTGGAGCGGCGCTTCCCCTTCGATTTGCCGCGCCATGAAGTGATCGGCATGGGCGTGGACATGCCCGAACGCGCCGTGGCCGAACGGTTTCGCACCAAATACAATGTCCGCGAGCCGTTCATTCTGTATGCCGGGCGCATTGACGCCTCCAAGAATTGCGACACGATGCTGTATGACTTTGTCACCTATTGGGACGCGCGGCGTGCAACGGGCCAGCCGCTCTCGTTGGTTCTGTGCGGCGCAAATCAGTTACCACTGCCGCGCCATCCGGCCGTCCGCTATCTGGGCTTTGTCAACGAACAGGACAAGTGGGATGCGATGGCCGCCGCGCGCTTTCTTGTTCTTCCGTCGCTCTTCGAAAGCCTTTCCATCGTCCTTCTGGAAGCCTGGGCGGTCGGCACGCCAGTGCTGGTGAACAGCCGCTGCGAGGTCTCGGTGGGGCAATGCCGTCGGAGCGGCGGAGGTCTGTGCTTTTGCAACACCGATGAATTTATCGCGGCGACGGATTGGCTGGCCGGCGATGACGAGCTGCGCGCGCGCCTGGGGGAAAACGGCCGCCGGTTTGTTCTCGAGCGCTATCACTGGCCGCGCATTGTTGATCGCTATGTGCAGTTCGTTCGGTTCGAGGAAATGGCGGCCGCGAAGACTCCGCAAACCAATCCCTGCTCCGATTGCCTTTCTGCATCACAGGTATGAAAGCCTACACAGCCAACATACGACTGAATGAATACGAATATCGGCAGGGGCGGACGGCCCTGCGGTCGTGGCCTCGGGTAATTGATCTGGGCTTGACGCTTAAGTGTAACCTCAACTGCGTCATGTGCTTCTCGCGCCTGATGCCCCCGATTGATCTCGATCTGGAATGCCTCGAAAAGGCCATCCCCTATTTGGACTATTGCGAGCAGATCACCTGGAACGACGCGGGCGAACTGTTCGCTTCCAGCCGAACACGCGAGTTTCTGAAGCTGGTCAAGCAATACCACCCGCCGAAGAGCTACGTTTCGACCAACTTTCTCCTGATAGACCGCCATCTCGACGACATCCTCGACAGCGGCCTGACGCACATCAGCATCTCGATAGACGCAGCCACCCGGGAAACTTACGAGGCCATTCGGATTGGTGCGCGCTGGGACAAGCTGATCGCCAATCTAGAACTGATGCAGAAAAAGAAAGCGGAGCGGGGCGCGATCTGGCCGCGACTGACTTTTGTGTTTGTAGCCATGCAGCGCAATCTGGCCGAGTTGCCGGCCTTTGTGGATTTCGCTGCGCGATACGGGGCCGAAAGCATCGAAGTGCTCAAAATGCTGCCGACGCCAAAAGGTCTGGAGAAATGCCAGCAGCCTTCGTTGGAGGCCGAGCGGGCTGCCTACAAGGAAGCCTTACGCCGCGCGCAAGCCCTTGGCATTCAGATTCAACACACCTTTTTCAGCAATGCCGCTTTGCTCGACGAAATCGCACGCGAGACGCCTGCGTCGGCAGCCGCCGGCGATTCCCCCCCCGCAGCCGTTGCCCCTCCTCCGCCTGTTGCACTCGAAAAACTCCATCGCCGCCAGTTTGACCCTGCATCGGGAAATGTCCCCGTCTGCCCATCCCCCTGGCGCGAGTTTCTGATTCAAACCGACGGCCGCGTGCGCGCATGTTGTTTCAGTCCCGCCATCATGGGCGATCTGCATCATCGAACGCTGCCGGAGATTTGGAACGGGCCGGAGTATCAAGCCTT
>JADFCW010000033.1 GCA_017161705.1 Candidatus Sumerlaeota bacterium
GCGATTAACAGCGTGTTGCCCGTCAGCACCATGGCATTGACCTGGATGGGCACCTCGTCGCTCCAGACATAGTCAAATCGCGTGGTCGGCAAATCGGACGCGGTAAAGGCTTTCGTTCCGTCTTTCTTTTTTTTCGCCGGCGGATCGGGGCGCATCCGCACGACGCTGGGCTGCTTGACTGTGCCGAACAGATGGAATTCACAGGGCGTGCTCCAGCGATAATATTGCCAGAGCCGCCCGTAGCCATAGACGTTGGCGTCGTTGAACACGAGGAGTCGTCCGGCGGGAACGAGTTTGCCGGCCTGAAAATAGCCGCCGGCGCCGGAGGCAAATGCGCGGCCGTACACCCAATAGGTACGGTGCCACATCGTGTCGTCGAGAAAACCGGTCGGGCTGAACAGGTGCACATCGTCGCCACGTTGGTCGTTGACCCGTTGGTAATCGAGATACTTGCGCTTGCCCTCGAGGGTGAACGGCAGCGAGCGCATATAGACGTACCGGCCGTCGGACGAGAGAATGTCGGGCAGCGCCACCGGCATATTCAGACCGTTGACATAGATTTGCATGTTCTTCTGCGTCTCGGGGTCGCGGTCGTCCAGAATAGTCTCGGAGAGTTTCTGACCCGTCTTCGGATCGAGCCGCAGCAGCCGCATCCCGCCGTCGAGAAAGAGCGAACGCCCGGCCACGCAATACACCGTATCGTTTTGCACCAGAACGCTGCCGTGAACCGGCCAGACCGATTCGAGCTGCTCAAATGAACCGAGCCGGCGGTCTTCAGGCGCGGCGCGGAATCGCCAGGCCAGTTCACCGTCGGATGCCCGCAAACAATACACGTAGCCGTCGGCCGAGCCGAACAGCACGCGGCCCTGCCAAATGGTGGGCGGCGAATCCACGCGCCCGCCGGCGGTAAAAGTCCAGACCGGTTTTCCCGTGTGCGCATCCAGCGCATGGACGGCGTGCGCCTCCACGGAGGCCACGAACAGTTTGCCGTCGGCAATGGTGACCGCGCTGAGTTTGCCGCCGAGCGGGGTCTGCCACAGCAGTTTCAGGTTGGACAAGTCGGTCTTGTCGGCCAGGTCGAACGGAATTGCGCCGCTACGGGCAGGATTAGCGCGATAGGTGGGCCATTCCGGTTCATTGCGGAGCGGGGATTGCGGATTGCCGATGGAATCGTAGGCGGGGCCGCGCTGAAGTCGGCCGGCGTCCGGCACATCGCGCAGCGGCTTCCACTCGGGCGTCGGCGGGGCGATGGCGTTGAATCCAAAGAGTTTCGCTTCGATGTAGCAGGCGCAGGGATGAGGCGGCGAGTAGATCAAGCCATTGGCCGGCATGATGCCGTAGAGGCAGCCGCCGCGAACCCAATGGTGCGGAACCCAATGGTTGGTTGCCACGTCAATGAACTCGATGCCGGTGCGCGAAAACAGCAGGTAGTTGTCGGTCGCCTTGGCGCGGTAGCAGCGATGATGAAACCAGTGCGTGACGACGTCAGGGGGGAATTGCTTCTTGATCTCGCCGGTGTGCAGGTCGCGCGCGGTCATCACGCCGGAGTCGTTGCCTTGCGCCACATGGCCAAACCAGACGTTGCCGCCGACAATCAGGAGGTCTTTGGGATTGCCGTGGCCGCACGCCGGATGCTCGGCTTTCCAGAGCGTCTTGCCGTCCGCCGCCGAAAAGGCCAGCATAGTGCTGGATTCCGGGTTTGCATACGTTTCCAGCGGTGCGCCGTTGCTGAACATCACGACGCCGTCGCTGACCACGAGGGTGGGAGCAAAGGCGCTTTCGGCGAATCGCGCGAGATAGGCGGGGCGGGGCGGCACCGGTTCGGAGCTCCAAACGGGCTCGCCGGTGTCGCGGCGGAGCGCACGGACGCTCTTCCCGTCGTAGAAATACACCTGCCGTTTGTCCAACGCCAACGTCAGCGGCGCGACAGGAAAGTCCTTCTTCCAGAGGATTTTGCCGGTGCTTTCCTCGACAGCCATGATCGTGCGCGGTGCGGCGCCCCACGGCAGGTCGCTGAGCTCTTTCATAATCGAGGCGATACCGGTGATCTTGCGCGACGGATCGCTGCGCAGCGGTTGACCTTCGGACGCAACCACGAGATACAGCATGCCGTTATCGAATAGAATCTCTTCCGTGGCTTTCGTTCCCTCGTAAGTGCGGACGATTTCGCCGGTGGCGGCATCGAGCGCCGTAAGCGGTTCGACGATGCCCAGTGTGACATAGACGCGATCGCCGCTGGCCACCAGCCGACGCGGCAAGACCGCCGGCCCGCTCTTGAGGCGATAAAGATGGGTGTGCCACTGCGCGATGGGCCGCTTCCACAGGAGCGTTCCATTGAATGCATCGCGGGCCACAACCTGCCAGTTGGGTGGCAGGAGAATAGATGCGTGCGGACCTTCGTCAAAGATATAGAACGTCCGGCCGTTGGCCGAGACCATGGCGCTGATAGCGGACATGTGGTCGTGGTGGCGCGAGTAGCGGGGGCTCCCCAGCCACTGGAGGCGATTGGGCGGAGCAATGGCCGTGTCGTGGGCAACGGCATTATTGCTGGGGTCGTGAAGGTAGTGGGTCCAATCGTCAATGTTTGCAGGGCGCGGCTTGACGGTCTTGGTCCAAGCGCCTCCGCTTCGAATGTAGGCCACGCCGTTGGGCACGAGCACGCGCATGACCTCGCTCATGGGAATGTTGCCGAGGGTTTCGGCGACAAGGAGATTGACGAAGTTTTCGATATACGGAAGACGGTCGCCCGAAAACAGCTCGACCACTACGGGGCCATTGAGGCCCAGGGATTGAATATGCTTCCGCGCCGCGGCAATGTTCGCCGGATTGGCATCGAGACCATGGACCAAAAAGCGGTCGTTGGCCCGAAGGGCGGCCGTAACTTTCCCGTCGCCGCAGCCCAGATGAACAATCAATCCGCCCTGGACGCCGGTTGCGGACAGCATGTCGCGCGCTTGCGCATCCGGCGTTGGCGAGGCCTGCACGGAAACAAATCCGCAGACCATCGCCAAAAGAATGGCGATGATCCATTGCCGCATCCCTTGTGTATTCATTGCTTTGCCTCCTGATGAAAGGTTAGTATGCGGGGAGAATGCTTGGGACAGAGATCGGCTTTTTGCAAGAGGTGTTTTTCGCAAAACACCCCATGCGGGCGAGACATCTTATTCGCAGACAAAGAAAGCCAGGGTCGGCGGAGGTGTTTCGGCGGCGTGAACCATCGTCACAATCCGGGTGCGCCGGCGCGGCGCCACACAGATATTCAAGTGGTCTGCCAGTTGATACACCAGATATAGACCGCGCCCATGGTTGTCATAGACGCCTTCGCCCGTTGTCTGGCGGTGCAAATGATGCAACACCTCGGTCGGCTCAATGGTGCCTGCATTATCTTCGACCGACACAATCACGGCATTGCGGTCCGCAGCCGCCTCGACCAGCACGGTATCTCGATCGGTCAGACCGAAAAACTGGCGCGGCGAATACTTCTCCCTGCCTTCGCTGTCGCGAAAAGAATGAAATAACGCGTTGTTGATCAACTCGGCGACGATCAAGCGGATGTCGCGCGCTTGGGCCACTGCTGCGTTTCGCTCGCGAACGAGTGCCGTTACGCTCTCAATGATCCGATGCTTGTCTGCCAGCGAGGCTGCGACAAACCGTTCCGTTTCGCTGTCGGGCAACCAATGACGCATCTCGAACGCGGTTTCCGGTTCGAGAAAACCGCCAAACAGCCGGCCAAGGCAGTCGGGCCTTTCCCATAGCGCCAAGGGAACGACGTTAAGGATGTCGCGCGCCAGACAAAGTTGAAGCGTATCCGACAGCGGCAGCGCCTGAGAAACCAGAATGACTCGCGGCGGCGGCACTTGGTCCAACCAAGGGAGGAGGCTGCGATGGACGGCGTAAGTTTCGGCTGGACAGACGGTCAATTCGGGCGGAGTGGAGGGCCAGTTTGCGCCGGCGTTTTCCCAGCGCCGGACATGGGGACAGACGCCTTTTTCTTCCAGAAGGGTCGCCAGCTGATGTGCGGCTTCCGGCGGAAGATGAACAAGAGCAGCCCAGCGTTCCGGCATTGACGACCTCGCATGGACAATTGGCGACCGACCTACACCTCACAGCATTTGCATCGGGAGTGTCCCGCTTCCGCTACTCTTCCTCCGCCGCTTTCACTTTGCGCTCGACGACCCAGGCCACCCATAGCGAGATTTCAAACAGGATCAACATCGGCAGCGCCATGGCAAACAGGGTGAACGGATCGGTCGAAGGGGTGAGAACAGCAGCCAGGACAAACACGCCCACCACCATATACGGACGGCTCTTTCGCAATACCTCGGTGGAAATCAATCCCATTCGAACCACCATGACCAACACCAGCGGCGTCTCGAAAATCAAGCCAAAGGCCAGCATCAGGTTCAAGGCAAAGCTGACGTATTTCTGAATGTCGGGCAGAAGCTGAACGCCGGAAATGACTTTGGCATATTCGAGCAGGACCGGCATGATGAAATTCAACATCCCGTAGGCAAAGGCAGCGCCCAGAGGAAATAGAAAAACACCGGACAAAAGAACCGGCCGCACGACCTGCCGCTCGCGCGTGGTCATCGCCGGCGCCACGAACAGCCAAATTTGCCAGAGCCAGATCGGCACCGCGAAGATAATGCCTAAGATAATTGCAGCTTTGATCAAGAGGATCAGCGGAGCAAACAACGTGGTCGAAATCAAGCCCTCGCCGGTTCCCGGCCCCAATACTATCTCGCGGTCCTGGGGCACGCCGGTGCCCTGGATTTTTACAAGGCTTTTGGTGAGATTCCCATCGGCCCAGTCCTGCCGGTTCAGGGCGTGGACGGTACCGTCCTTGGCGATCCGCAAGACCAGCATGTCTTCTTTCAAGACATTGCGGGCGACATTGAACGGCCGGGTTAGCGCATCGAGCATCGGCTTGGCAAAAAAAATGCCGCCGCCGATGGTGGTGATGACAATGCTGACAAAGCAAATGATCAGTCGGCCGCGCAATTCATCCAGGTGTTCGAGAAAGGACATCTCGCGCTTGGGGTTTTCGCGCTTTCGGCGCGGCCGCGTCTTTCGCTTGGCAAAAAAAGCTTTCACGAACCACTCCATCCCTCGACACGCAGCTCCAGGGTCAAAAACCCCGCCCTTTTCCCCTCACGACCAAGATCGCATATCTTGCTTCGTTCCGGGTCTGCCTTCGTGATCGGCCATTTTAATCCGATGGAGGTTGGGGCTGGGACGTCGAGTCTGAATCGGCCGGCGAAGTCCCCTCGGCCGACAGTTCCGTTCCGTCCGACGGATCGAGTTCGGGCGAAGAATCGGAGTCGGAGGAAGCCGAAGCGGCCTCCCGCCTTTTGCGCTCTTCTTCTTCGCGCTCGACCGCCGCGGCCTCTTCTTCGATGGCGCGGGTCAGCCCGTCGCTGGCCTCTTTGAACTCGCGAATCCCGCGGCCGATTGCTTTGCCGATCTTCGGCAGATTCTTGGGACCGAAAAGAATCAGGATGACAATAAAAATAATCAGCCATTCCGAGCCGCCGGGCATGCTGATGAATCCGGCCATGGTTGTCATGCTTGCTCAACTCCTTTGTCCGCCATTCGCGCCGCGATTCCGTGTTTTCGGCATTTACTTTCCCATACCGCTTCGAGTAGAAATACGGGCGTTGCGGCAGGTTGTCAAACGCTTCTTTGTCCGCGCGGCGACATTCCCATGAGCGACTCAAACCAATCGCCAGCCTGTCTCTCGCCGGAGCAGTTTCATCTGCCGGCGGACTTTCATTTTGCCTGCCATAACTCCGGCCGCTGCTGCGAGGATTTCTGGGAAATTCCGCTGGACGAGACCTCGCTGGCCCGCTTGAAACAACTTCCCCTTAGCAACCTGTCGCCGTCCTTCTCCGATCCGGCGCAGTATTCGGAAATGAGTGCAGGCCCCAAGGCGGGCTTGAGCCTGCGGCGGGTCAACGGCCGCTGCATCTTTCTCGATTCGGCTCGCCGCTGTTTGATTCATGCCCATTTTGGCGCAGCGGCCAAACCGCAAACCTGCCAGGATTTTCCGTTTCGGTATATCCGCACGCCGCGGGGAATTTTTGTCGGCATGTCTATGGCCTGCCCAAGTGTTCGCGCCAACCGCGGGCCGGCGATCGAAACGCGGCGGCAGGAACTGGCCGATGCCTACGCGCGCTCGCACAGCATCGCCACGGTCAGCGATCCGATCGAACTCAGTCCCGGCTTGCCTATTTCGTTTTCCGTCTACGAAGAAATCGAATCGTGCCTGAACGACCTTTTGGCGTGGGAGGGACTGACCCTCGATGACCGTCTGATTGCCGGGTACGTTTTTCTTCAGTTGCTCGAACGCGCCGTCGTCCAGATGAGCGGCCATCGGCGCGAAGGGCCGGCCGGCCACTGGGACGAGTGCGTACGCCAGATGATCCCGGTGTTTCGCAACGACCGATTCCGGCGCGTGATTGCGATTGCGCGGAAGGCTGCCGGCTCGCGCGGCCTCCATCGCGCGCTGATCGGTCTGCTGCTGACCTATCGCAGCGCGTTCGACGCCCGGTTGCGGGGGCGGTTGGGCCGCAGCGCGTATCTGTTCTATCAATATGTGCGGCACCTGGGAGGACTGGGATCGGTAGGAATGCCGCCGCTGCCCGCGCGCATGGCGCTTTCGCAGCTGCGCCGCGTGCGGGCCGACTGGAACGATCCGTTCTTCGTTCATTTGCTGACGCGGTTTGCCGCCCACTCGCTCTTCCGCAAGGACTTGATCGTGTTCACGCCGCTTCTCAAAGGCTATGGCTTCCTGCTGGTGTTTGTCGCGCTGATGCGCTGGTATGCGGCGGGCTATGCGATCTTGCGCGGTGCGGCCGAAGTCGGGCGCGAGGATGTGGACGAGGCCGTCGGCGCCGTCGAGAAATACTACTGTTTCCACACTGACTTTATGCGCCTGTTCGACCAATACCCGCTGCTGACCGGCATGGTCGAGCGGATGCTGGCCAAACCGTTGTTTGCGCCAAGCATGATGCGCTATCATGGCTGAGCCAAAGTTGCGCCGCCGGAACCTGGCCGTTCGTCCTGCTTCCGATGCTCCGCCTCGTGCGGACTGCCGCGCAGTGGGAAGCGATGCGTGTGATCGCGGCGGAGCGAATACGGCACTTCGAGGCCATGGGATTCCACCAGCGCCGCATCGCCAAGGATGTCCACAGCCGGCCCGTCGGCCGCCACAAGTCCGCGATCGAGCATTAGGACGCGCGGGCACAGATCTAGAATCATTTCGAGATCGTGCGAAGCGATCAGTCGCGCGTGCGGGAGTGTTTGCATGTGCTCGATGAACCGCCGCCGCGCGCGGGGGTCCAAATCGCTGGTCGGCTCGTCGAGCACCAACACTTCAGGCTGGACAGCCAGAACAGCCGCGAGAGCTGCGAGGCGTTTCTGGCCGGCGGAAAGATGGCCGGCGAACCGGTGGCGCTCGGCCTCGAGGCCGACCTGTCGCAGCGCTCCGATCACCCGCTCTTCGATATCCGGAGCATAGGCGTGCCGCTTATGAGGGTTCTTTTTCCCCGTCGAAACATTGCTGTTGTGATCCAGATTCAGCAGGCCAAACGCCACGTCGTCAAACAGCGTGGGCATAAACAACTGGTCGTCGGGGTTCTGAAAAATCACGCCCAGTCGGCGGCGTACTTGCGCAAGGTTGGCCTTGCAGACCTCGAGCCCGCAAATCCGCGCCCATCCTGCGGCAGGCGCCAAAAAACCGCTCAACAGCCACGTCAGCGTGGACTTCCCTGCACCGTTGGGACCAACCAGACCCACGGCCTCGCCCTCGGCGATCGCGAACGTTACGCCGCGCAGCGCCTCGGTCCCGTCCGGGTAGGTATAAGTCAAGCCCTCGACTTCGATCGCCGCGCTCATGCGTTTTCTCCCGCCCACGCTGTTCATGCCGTCCCGGGTGTCCATCCTCCCGCCCACCGTCCAAGCCATTCCACAAGCGGGAGGAATCGCAGCAGCCCGCAGGCAGCCGCAGTTCCTACTACAAATAAGGCATCCGCCGCGCGGAATCGCAAGCGTTGCGGCAGCCGCAGACGGCCGTCGAAGCCGCGCGCGCACATCGCCAGATAGACGCGCTCAGCGCGTTCATAGGTGCGAAGGAACAGGACCCCGATAAGCGAGGCGGCAACCCGCAGGCGCATGCCGCGCCGACGGCCGAATCGCCGCAGGTCGCGCGCGCGTTTCAGCCGCGTGCCCTCTTCGACCAAGACAAACAGATAGCGATACAAGAATAGCATTTGCACAATGAACGCACGCGGCACTTTCATTGCATCTAACCCCTGACAGATTCGCGGAAACGACGTGGTGGCGACAAGCGCCAGCGCCGCACTCACGGTCAGCAGAAAACGCACCAGTATCGAAGCGAAACTAATCCAGCCGCCGGTGATCGTAAGTCCGGCGATTTGCGCCATCGGCTGCGTGTCGAATACCGGATTGAACATGCCCACCAAAACGGCAAACGGCGAGACGGCGGCCGTGCGCTTGAGGATGGCTGCCGGCGGGATTTCGCCCAGAATCATCAGCGTCAGCGGAAACAGTGCCAGCGGGATCAGCGGGGCCACCACATATTTTGGAAACGAGACCACAGTCAGGACAAAGACGAGCGTGGCCAGAGTTTTTGCGCGCGGATCGAGACGATGGATGACTGTGTCGCCGTAGCCGAGTCGGTCGAGCGTATGAGCCGACAGTGCTGTCATGCACGCCCTCGCGGGGAAAGATATAGAAATGGACAGAATGCACTAAGCGGACAAGATGGACAGAACGAAAACATCTCACAGCAACCGGCCGAAGCAGCCACTCGATTTTTTGTTTTCCCTTTCCATCCGCCGGGTCCATAATCAGGGCGCGCGTCTGGCACGAGGTCGAAAGCCATAGGTCGCCACGGCAAGCAGAGCCGTCAGCGCCAGCGTGAGCGCGGCGCCGAGCAGTCCCGCCGCGCTGGTGCCAACATTCACCGGAAGCGTCGCAGCCGGTTCATCGGCCGCGCCGGCCGATGCGGACTGGTCTTCGCCGCGGCGTGGAAAATCATAGTCCGGCATAAGAGCCGTTTTTTGCTGAAGCCGTTCCAGCGCTGGAACGGGCGACTCCGCCTCGGACTGTTCGCTGCCTCGAACCCGCGCGATCGCCCACTCCAGACCATCGGGGTGCTCGGAAGCAAACCACGCCAGCACGCCTCCCGTCAGCACAGCGACAGCCAGAAAGGAAATCACAACGGGCGCCAGAGTCCTTTTGCCCATCGGAGGCGATCCCGACAGACCCAGCCCGTTTTCCACCACGCCCGGGCGAATGGCCCGCACATATTGCACGACCGCGGCTGTTGCTATCCCTTCGACAAGCGCAATCGGGAAATGGATACCCAGCATCAGCGCCAGAAAACGTCCAAACGGCAAATCGGTGCGCCCCGACAGCATGGTCTGGATGACGACACCCGCCGCGCCCAATTCCAAACTGACCACCACAGCAACGCACGCGCCCAGCCACATGCGCCAGCCCTCAACATGCCGCCCGACAATGGCTCGATAGATCAGCAGTCCGAGGAAACAAGGCCAGACGCCGAGATTAAACAGATTGGTTCCGAGCGCCAGAATCCCGCCGTCGAGGAAAAATAGACTCTGCACCACCAATACCGAGGCAATGACGAGAAATGCGGCATAGGGGCCCAAGAGGATAGCCAGGAGCATCCCGCCGCCGAGGTGCCCGCTCGAGCCGGTTCCGGGAATGGTGAAATTGATCATCTGCGCCGCAAAAACAAAGGCGCCCAGCACGCCCATCAACGGCACGCGGCGCTCGTCGGGTTGGCGGCCAAGGCGATACGCACTGAAAGCCAATGTCGCACTGGACGCGGCGATAAACGCCCCGCCGACGGCCGGCGAAAGCAAGGCATCGGCCATGTGCATGAGTCGGGCTCCTTATGCGGGATGAGAGGGGCGGTCTGGCACGCCTGGGCGGTTCGCAAGTTTTTTCCTTCCGCAGCGGGTCTCATTCCGCAACGTGTAGCACGGATTCTAAAATCGTAGCTTCAACAGTCAAGCCTTTCCTGACCGCTACGAATTTCCTTGACATTCCCTGGCGCGTTTGCAGAGTTCACACCGGCAATTAAGAATGGCAAATGGGTTTCAGGAAAGGAGAAAATAAAGCATGGGAAGGACAAAGCAAGGTGGATTCACGCTGATCGAGTTGCTGATCGTGGTCGCGATCATCGCGATCCTTGCGGCAATTGCGATCCCAAACTTTCTGGAGGCGCAGGTGCGCGCCAAGGTAGCCCGCAGCAAGAACGACATGCGGTCGTTGAATATGGCCATCGTCGCATTCATGACCGACCGCCAGCTGATGCTGGTGGATTTCTGGGACGACGATCAGGCGGTGGGGCAGCGGCGGCTGATCGAGGACTTCGGCACGCAGCAATCGCAGAACAACCGCGGCGGTCTGGTCGGGATTTATGTTCCCCTCACTACGCCTATTGCATACATTACGTCGGTTCCCGAAGACCCCTTCGCCACGGATAAGATCATGTCCAACTTCTACGCCAATCTCGTGGCATCCGACCGCTATCGGCCTTATGTCTATTACTACATTGACGACGAGTCGGCTTTCCCAAATGTCCGCGATCACGGGTCCAATTACGTGGACGAGGGGCAGACCGAGTGGCAAACTCTGGGGTGCAAGCCTTTGCGCCGCGATAGCGACCAGTTCATGCTCGGCGGAATGGGACCCGTACCGCAAATGGTCTATCAGGAAGTTGGAATTCCCTATGACCCGACCAACGGCACGGCGAGCGCGGGGATGATTCTTCGCTATAGCACGGACTGAGACAGAAGGCCGACAACCTGGACTGAGTGGACAGCATGGACTGAAAGAACAATCAGTGCATCCATGTTGTCCATTCAGTCCGGATGGGCTATTTTGTTGGTTTGCAACCCGTTCCTATTTCGCCGCCGCCCCTGCCGATAGCGTCTCGTAGAAGCTCTTGAGCAATTCCTCGTACCCTTCGGGGAACTTTTCCTGTAGTCCCTGCGTGATTTGATGCCGCACGCGCGGCGGAATGGCGCCGGCTTGTTCCTGATTGAGGCGGACCTTTTCCCGAACAAACGTTTCGTTCTCGCGCAGGTTCTGCAACTTCACTTTCTGGATGGCCATCAGGTTCTCGTAGCGATAAGCGCGAAGCGCCTCCTCGATTTCGCGCATCTGGCCGATGGCCGCGTCGAGTTTGGCCGTCGGCAGCTGGTAGCGGCGCAGAAGGCCTTCGAGCTTTTGCGCCTTCTCGCGGATGCTGGCCTGCCGGCCGGCCAGGCGTACCCCTTGATCCTGTGTAATCGGCGGGGTCGGCCCCGTCAGACCGAGTCCGCCGAAGCCGGCGCGCTTGCCGCCGCCCGTCGCCCCCCCCGTTCCCTCGGTGCTGGTATCCTGTACGATGGTATTCTCGAACGCCTCGGGTGTCAGCCGCGTCGGCGTCTGACGTCCGCCGTCCTTGCCGGAGGCAGTCTGCTCGACAAATTCGCCGTGCGACCGGCCGCTGCGTCCCTCGCCGGCCCGGCCGCTGAGCTCCGTGTTGTTGGGCAAGGTATTGCCGGTTTTGCCCACGGCGCTAAAGTTGCTGATCGGCCCGTCCATGACATCCCATCCAGCGTCGCTCATTGAGTCAGCCCAGGACGAGGAGACGTCCTCGATTTCCGCGCTCATGTCTTCTTCCTGCTCGATCAGATCGCCCATCAGGTCTTCGAGTTCTTCGGGCAATTGGGCGAGCGGCACGTCGAGCGGGGCGGGGGGTTCTTCAAGGTTCCATTTGATGTAGTCGCCGAGGTCGGGGAGCCACTCTTCCATGCGGTTGAGAAGTTTTTCGGCCAGTTCGACGCCGAGTTGCTCGAGCGGCACCACCGTTTCGATGTTCCCGGGCTGAAGTTCGTCGGCGACCTTTTGAATTTCGCTATAGATCTCATTGAGTTCCGCGCAAAGAGCTGAATCGAGCGCCTTGGTTTCGGGCAGACGGCTGAGGTCCATCGAGGTCTCTTTGAAATACTTGGCCCACTCGTCCTCCTTGTTGGCCACATCCTTGAGTTCGCCCAGCTGTGCTTCGGTCATCTGGTCGGGTGGAATCTGGGCTAGTTCCTGCGAGGTCTTGATGATGCGCTGCTGCACCTCGCGGAACTCTTCGAGTTTATCGTGCAGCTTGCGCAACTTCCCGGCCAGATTGCTGCCGGTGGTCTGGCGCAGATCGCCGAGGGCGGTCAGGTTCTCGGGGGTCGTCTTTTCGGCGCGGGCGGTCGCTGTGGCCGTGCTGTCGAGAGCGTCGAATTTCGCCAATTCGGTTTGGGCCACTTTGGCCGGATCCATGATCTTGATGCGCACAGGATCGGAGATCGCCATGCCGGCGGTCACCGGATTGCTGTCGCGCGCCACCATGGTTAGAAAAAGTTCATCGCCGATTTTATATTCTTTCAAAGAGAGCCGGAAGCCATCCTCGATGCGGACAGTGGGCGTCGTAAGATTGCGCTCTTCGACGGTGTGGCGATCGGAACCATCCTGCCGAACCAGATTGGCTTTGAGCGAAACGACGCCGAAGTCGTCGGAAGCCAGATAGAGGATGGATAGGTCGCGGCCCTGAGGGACTTCGACAGCATCGCGCGGCGACTGTATCAGAATGTTCGGCGGCAGGTCGGGCACGGCCTTGACGGTATAAACGGGGGCAGGGGTGTTGCTGAGTTTTTCGGCATTGTTCACGAAAATTGTGTACGCACCATCGCGCGAAACCGACAGGCTGAAGCGAATGCGGCTGGTTTCGCGCCCGCCATCGGGCGGTTTGACCGCAGCGTCCAGCTCGGACTTGACCGGCTGCTCGCGGTCGTCCGTGACGCGGGCTTCGGCAACGATCTGATTGGTCCACGCCTCGATGTCAACGTGCGTGCCGACCACGGCGCGAATGTGGCCTTGCGTGGAGCGGATGGACTGGTCGGGTTGCCGAGTATAGGGAGGGAAATGATATTTGACGTGGAACCGCGTGACTTCAGGTTTGTCGGCCACGCGCAGCGTGAACCATGGCGAACGGAAGTCGCCGGCGCGCACCTGATAGCGCAGGGTCTCCTGGATTTCATTGATCGCGTGCAAAAACGCCGAGCCGTCAAAGACCATGTCCAACGCGGTGGTTTGGCCGGGCTGGCGGAAACACACCACGGCCTTTTGCGGCAACGGACCGATGGGCGTGGCTTTCAGAAGGACCGAACTGCCGCGCGCCACCAGCAGATCGCCCGGCGCGACCGCGAGATTGATGCGGGTTAGGGGCAGGGCGCCGGCGGTCGGCCGCAGGAAGCGCTCGGCCGCATTGCGGAAGTGCGTGGGGAAAAGCACCGAGTACGCTGCAAGCACCGCGGCGACGGCAGCCAGCACCCACAAGCGCCGGCGCAAGGGCTGCCACGTCACCGCGCGTTCGAGGGCCAGTTGCCGACCCTGCTCGGCAGCCTGGGCCACAATCACATGGACCACCCGCATCATGGCTTCGCTGCCCGGATCGCGGCCCAATTGAACGGCGTTGATGAGATGGTTGTGCAGCTGCGGATAAGCGGCTTCGAGGCGAACGGCCACGCGGTCGTCGCGCCAGCGGACAAACACCTCGCGGGTCAGGCGGGCGAAGAGAACCCCTGCGCCGAAAGTCAAGACAGCGAGCAAGGCGAGCCGAATAAACGTGGCCAGATGCAGGAGATTGTCGAGCGCGAACACCGCCGCAAGTCCCGCCAGAAAAAAGACGGCTGTCCGAATTAAGGCCTCGGCAAAAATCAGCCCCTTGGCTTTTAACCGAACCCGTGCAATCAGCCGAAGAAGGCTGTCGTATTCGGGTGTGCGAAGCGCAATTTCGGTTGGCGGCGCGAGGGCCATCGGAACCCTTCCATCGGCTATATGGAAGGCATACCGGCGGGTGAAAATCCAGAAAAAAGCATCCACAGATTGCGCAGATTACCTGGATGAATAAAGTGTGCGCGTGAAATTGAAAAAGATCCGTATGTTGAATGGGGAAAAAAATATCCGCTTTGGCCGGCGAGGTACAAGGCGATCCGTGCAGTCCAGAGTTTTTCGCAGACGACGGCCCGCCGGCCGTTCAGCGCCTGCAAGAACCTCTCTTTGGTCTGTGCAATCTGCGCACTCTGCGGATAGACTATTTGCCCAGTCTCTCCAAACACTTCCGCACCGCGGCTGCAACATTCGCCGGGCTCATAGCCTCCATGCACGAGGGACTCTTCTCGCAGCGTGTCAGGTAGCATGGGGCGCAGGGAAAATCGGTGACCACTTTCTCGCCCCGTCCGAACAGGTCCACCTCCTGATGGCAGGTCGGGCCGAACAGAGCGACCACCTGCTTTTTGCGGCCAATGGCCAGGTGCATGGCGAGGCTGTCGGCGCTGACTACCACATCGCAGCACTCGATAATGCCGAGGAATTGTTCGAGAGTATTGCTGCAGCCGGTGTCGGTGATTTTGCCGCGCGCGCGAGCGACAATGGTCTGATTGAATTCGACTTCGAGCGGGCCGCCGAGAAGAAGCAGATGGACATTCGGCATCGCAGAAAGGTTTTCGATCAGGGCAACGAAGCCCTCGACCGTCCAGCGTTTCGTTCCGAACACCGTGCCGCAGCCCGTGTTGAGGCCGACGATCTTTTTCGCAGAGGTTTGGTCGGCGCCCCGGATTCTCGCAGCAAACTGGCCGGCAAAGTTCAGCGACTCCGGCCCGAGTTCGAGAACATACTCCTGGCCCTCGTAAGGAAGGCCGGCCATTTCATAAATGATTTGCGGATACGTCAGCGTATTCCGGCGAAACTTGAGGTCGTCGGAAAGGCCCAGGCGCAGCGCATACTCGCTGTCCTCGTCGGCGGCAGCAGGCGTACCGGAACGGCTGGCGATAAAACCCTTGCGCTTGTAAGCGCTGACGGTGCGGCAGAAACCGAGCGCGCGCGTTTCCTTCTCGAAATTCAGGAGCAGCGTGTATTGCGCGGCCTGCACCGCCGCCAGACCGTCCACCGTGAATGCATAGAGCCGGTCAATCATCGGATTGTTCTTGAGAAGAGGAATGGCTCCGGGATCGGTCAGCCACGTGATGCAATGGTCGGCGAAGTGTTTGCGAAGACCGGGCAGAATAGCGGTCGTGCGGACGACATCCCCGGCGGCGGCAAGTTTGACCACCAGGATCTGCCCCGCCCATGGTGCATAGTGAGGGCACGCCATGCAGTCGTCCTGCTTCCCGCAGGGCTTGTAGCCGCTGTATAGCTGGCAATCGGATTGAATCGTCATTGGACCCGTTCTTGATTTGAGTAAACTCCATGTTTGTCGCATTTGAAAATTGAGAATCTCGATCGTGAGAATCAACCGAATTCGGCTTGACAACAAGCCCTGCCGCCCTTTTTCTGGTTTTTGGATTTTGGTGGCACCGGGAATGAGCCGGGGACATTCATCGAAGATCTAGGACAACAGAGTCCCACCCACCCTTGACAAACGAGGTGGAGCATGGAAAGACGTGATCAGGTCAGTCGGCGCCGTTTTCTCAAAGCAAGCGCGCAATCGGTCGCCGGAGCCGCTGCGGCTCTTTCGGGACCGCTCATCATTCCGCGCTCGGCGCTGGGCGGTGTACCCAAGCGGCCCGCCAACGACCGCCTTGGCCTCGGCTGGGTCGGCTGCGGCGGTCAGGGCACCAGCGATGTTAACAAGTTCCTGCGCACGGGCCAGGTCGAACTGGTTGCCGTCTGCGACGTGAATCGCGCGCATGCCGAAGCGGCGGCCAGGAAAGCCAGCGCCGCCGTGGCCATCTATAGCGACTTCCGAAAACTGCTCGAACACCCC
The DNA here is from genome assembly GCA_017161705.1 of Candidatus Sumerlaeota bacterium. Taxonomy (GTDB): domain Bacteria; phylum Sumerlaeota; class Sumerlaeia; order JADFCW01; family JADFCW01; genus JADFCW01. Next base: position 15,848 of record JADFCW010000033.1, read on the forward strand.
GGTATTGACATTGTCGAAATTGCAACTCCCGACCATTGGCACGCGCTGATTTCGATTGCGGCGGTCGAGGCCGGCAAGGACGTCTATTGCCAGAAGCCGCTGACGCTCACCATTGCCGAGGGCCGCGCCATGGTCAATGCCGTCCGGAAGCACAATCGCATTCTCCAGGTCGGCAGCCAGCAGCGCTCGGAGTTCTCCTTCCGTCGCGCCTGCGAACTGGTGCGCAGCGGGCGGATTGGCAAGCTGCAATACGTCGAGACGAAAATCGGCGGCAACCGCACGCTCCCGTGGGAAGGATTCGGACCGGTGCCCGAAGGCCTCGACTGGGATATGTATCTCGGCCCGGCGCCGTGGGTCGTCTATAACAGCCATCGCGCCTCGAGCCGCTTTCGCGTCTTCTGGGACTACTCCGGCGGCAACATGACCGACTGGGGCGCCCACCACAACGACATCGCGCAATGGGGAATGGATATGGATGGATCGGGGCCGATCGAAATCGAAGGCAGCGGTACATTCCCCGCGGGCGTGATGAGCGAGTGCCCGACAAAATTCCAGGCCACGTTCCGATATAAGAACGGCGTCGAGGTGCGGTGCACCAGCGAAGGCAACGATGTCACCTTTTACGGCAGCGAAGGCTGGATCACCTGCAACCGCGGCAACAAGCTGAAGGCCAGCCGCGAGGAAATCATCAAAGAGCCCCTCGGTCCCAACGATGTC
>JADFCW010000034.1 GCA_017161705.1 Candidatus Sumerlaeota bacterium
TATGAGAGCGACGATCATCATGAGAACTTCCTCGAATGTGTCCGAACGCGCAAACTCCCTATTTGCGACGTCGAGATCGGCCATCGCTCCGTGACCGTGTGCCATTTGGGCAATATCGCCATCCGGTTGGGGCGGAAAATCCATTGGGATCCTGACAGAGAACAGATCGTAGGCGATGAGGAGGCCGCCCGTTGGGTGAGCCGCCCGATGCGCCGGCCGTGGAGCATTTGAACTCTTTCCGGGATGACTCCGCCCGCTAGTATGAGAGTATTGGATATTTCTCTGCCGTTCCAGATCGGCGACACCGGCTGGGTGGTTGCAGACTGAAGCGTATAGGACCTGTCGCCATTCCTGCACGGTCATGCCGTGGGGTGCGTTTTAGCTTGCGTCCGCCCCTTGCGGCCTTCATCTTCCTCTTTTACGCAGAATGGAAAGGGTGCATGCCCAAGACTCCTTTCTTAAAAGCGCAGGACGGATAGCTGAAAAACTCAGAAAGAAAGGACCTCGTATGACAAGTGAACGGTCTGCCGATTTGGGCCACGGAAGGCCCCAGTGTCGTGCGTTTTTCGTTTCCGGTCTGATTCTCGCCGTTGCCCTGGCCGGCGGTTGCAAACCGGCTTCCGGCCCTTCGGACAAAACGGCTGCGAAAAAACCGACACCCAAGAGCGCGGCGATGAAACGGCTCGAAGCCGAAGTGCCCGCCGTGTTGGTCGAGCGCGTCATGGCCGACGCGCGCCGCGTTTTTGGCGGCAGCAAAGAAGCCCACCAACTCTGGCCGGCTCCCGAAGATGCCTCGCTGGCGTATTATCGCTCGGTGCGCATGATCGCTTCCGCCGCGCGCGCCGACGGCTGGACTAGCAATCCCACCGTTGTGGATATGATGGACAGAGCGCGGGTGGAGGAATATTTCCGAGCACTTTTCAAGCGCACCTATCCGCAAATTCCGGTCAATGAAGCAGCCATTCGCGCCTACTACGAAGAGAACCTCAGCGATTATGTGGTCAAGGGCGAGTTTTCCATGCGCCAGATCTTCCTCAACACCATAGACAATCCCGGCAAGGAAAAGGAAAAGGAAGAACTGGCGAAGAAGATCTTGAGCGACCTGAAAAAGGGGACTTCGTTCACCCAGCTGGCTCTTCAGTATTCCGACAACGAAGTCAAAGATGAAATCATCGGCCCGATTGACTGCGGCGAGATCAATCCCGTCATCGAAAAGGCCATCATGGCTTTGGAGCCCGGCCAGATCAGCGATATTATTCAGACAAAATCGGGCTATCATATCTTTCGCGCCGAAAAAGTGGTGCATCCGACCACCAAAACGCTCGAGCAAGTGCGCGATTCCATCGTTGCGATCCTGCAGGAAGAGCAGTATCCAGAGTATGAGAAGTTGTTTCGTGCGCACCTCGAACAGAAATATCCGGCCAAGCGGTATTATGATATTCTCGATTCGACCGATACGGCCGACAGCGCCATCGTGGCGGATTCCAGTTTTTTTACTCTCACGGCGGGCGACTATCGGAAAAAACTGGAGGTGGTCCCGCCGGCTATGCGCGCTCAGTTGAAAGACCCGGATTTCCGCCGCGACTTCCTCGACAGCTGGATCATGACGGAGCGAGTGCGCAGGGCCGCCGCGGATGAAGGTCTCGCGGAGAATCCCGATATCAAGCACCTGCTCGACTACGCCGCCGATGTGATCGTCGGCCAGAACTATCTCGAATGGATGCTGGGCAAGCTGACGCGGATGGATGAGTCGGAAATCCGCCAGCACTATGACAACTATCGGCAATCCTATACCAAAGAGCCGGAAAAAATGCGCATCCGCGAACTCGTGCTGCGCTACAGCACGGGCCGGAGCATGCCGCCGCGCGAAATCCACCTCAACCGGATGAAAATGAAAGCGCTGGCCGCCGAGATCGCCGAAAAGCTCAAAGCCGGCGCCAAATTCGAAGACCTGGTTCGGCAATACTCGACCGCCCCCAGCAAGGAGAAGGACGGAGATCTCGGACTGATCGATCCCGACCGGCGATGGCGTTTCCTGCGCGAGAATATCGCCAAAATCCAGGTCGGCGAGTGGATCGGCCCGCTCGATGAAGGCGAGCAGTTCTCCTTCTTCCGGCTCGAAGAAATTAAACCCGCGGTTCTGGTTCCCTACGACGAGACGTTCAAGAACCAAATGGGTCCTGTGCTTTTGCGCCTCAAGCGACAAGAGCTGGCCGTGCGAATCCACATCCTGCTGGCGCAAAACTACAACAAGAAGATGTCGCCGCAGCAGATCAACCAACTTATTCTCGACGAAATCATGAAGGAACAAAATAAGGGCGCCGACGTGCCCTCAGCGACCGAGAATAAAAAGCAATAGGCGGCGAACGAAACCGCTGCGCACTTCCCCATATGCCACAGGCGGACATCTCGATGAGGGAACAACCGAAAGTGCACTTTGCCGCGGCAGTCGCACTGGCCGCGTGTGTGTGGCTGGGCGCGGCCGCCCCTGAAAAGGGCGACACCCCGCAGACAACGATGGTCCAAACGGGATTGCTGCGGATCGTCATTCCGGTCTCGGGCATCGTCGTTCCATCGGCGGAAATTCCTGTTCAGGCCCGAATGGCCGGCGAAATCATCTCGTCGCCGGTGGACATCGGGCAGAGTGTAAAGAAGGGCCAGCGGCTGGTGGAATTGGACCCTGCCCCGACCAGTCGGGCGTTAGCTCTGGCTCTGGCCGAATTGCGCGAATGCGAAGCGCTTCTGCAGACGGCCCGATTGCAGCTGGCACAGTGCGAACAGGAACAACAGCAGGCGGCCGGGGAGCGCGGGCGTAAAAACCTCTCTTCCCTGTCCACCTATACGTTGGAATTGCACCGATGCGAGATTGCCGCGCGCGAGGCGGCCCTGGCGAAGGCCCGGCTGGCCGCCGAGGCTGTCCGTGCCGATTTCAACCGGCTGGTTATTGTTGCCCCTACGAGCGGGGTGATCACCGAGTGCGCGATCCGCCGGAGCCAGGTCATTTCCACCGGCATGGTCGAGAGCGGGCAGCCGATCCTGACTATCAGCGATTTGTCGAAGATCGCCGTGCTGGCGGAAGTGGAGGAGGCGTATCTGCCGGAAATCCAGCCGAATCTTGCCGCCACCGTAACGCTGCCCGCGTTTCCAGAAAAGCGATTTCAAGGACGCGTTGCTTCCATTTTGCCGAGGGGAGTGAATCGCGCAGGAAAGACCTACTTCATGGTGCGGATCAATGTGGACGACAATCCGGGCGAGGCGGCGCGGCCGGGTCTGACTGCCCTGGCGCACATCGTTGCCATCGAAAAATCCAATGCGCTGCTTCTCGATAACAAAGCGATCCGGTGGGTCAATGCCGAACCGCGTGTGGTTGTGCTGGAACAAAACCAACCTAAAGAACGAGCGATCCGTATTGGACGCTCGGATGGGGCGCGCTGCGAAGTGCTCGAAGGCCTGCGCCAGGGCGATGTTGTGGTTCTGCCGCCGGCTCCCCCGTCTTCGCCCGCATCGTCCGCCCTGCCAAAGTAGGCAAAAGCCGCCGCGATTTCATTTTTATTGCCGATGCACACACGCCGACATCCCGACTGGATCAAGGCCAGAGTTCCGGCGGGGGCGGCCGCGAGTCAGACCTCTGCGGTTTTGCGGCGGTTGCGTCTGGCCACGGTTTGCGAAGAGGCGCAGTGCCCGAACCGCGGCGAATGTTTTGGCGAAGGAACGGCAACATTTATGATTCTGGGCCGGGTGTGCACGCGCCGCTGCCGGTTTTGCGCCGTCCAACAAGGGCAGCCGCTCCCGCCCGACCCGGACGAGCCCCAACGCCTTGCACAGGCCGCGCGCGCGATGGCGCTGCGCCACGTGGTCATTACGTCGGTGACGCGCGATGACCTGGCCGACGGCGGCGCACTGCATTTTCGCCTATGCGCCGAGGCAGTCAAACAAGCCCTGCCCAACACCACGGTCGAGGTGCTTGTGCCCGATTTCGGCGGCCGGGCCGACAGCCTCGATGATGTGCTGGCCGCACCGATAGATGTGTTCAATCACAACATCGAAACCGTCCCGCGCCTGTATCCGTCGGTCCGGCCGGAAGCCGATTTCGGGCGATCGCTGGCCTTGTTGGAAACCGCCCGTCGCAAGCGGCCCGATCTGGCCGTCAAGAGCGGTCTCATGCTGGGTCTGGGGGAAAGCGATGCCGAGATCGCGGAAGTTTTGGGCGATTTGTGCCGCGCAGGCTGCTCGATTGTCACACTCGGCCAGTATCTTCAGCCCACTCGGGCGCAGCTGCCTGTGGCGCGGTATGTCTCGCCGGAGGAATTTGACCGCTGGGCAAGGGTGGGCAGGGCGATGGGCATCCGGCGGATGATGACCGGACCGCTGGTCAGAAGTTCCTATCATGCAGGCGAGTGCCGGGTCGTGTGAGGCGAAAGTCTGCGGGATAGCGGATGGGCTGAGGCTTTTTCGGCAAATCTGCATTTGACAACCCCATGCCAACAACCATAAGTAAGCCGTTTCTTTTTTGAACGGCATGCAGAAGGATCACGGGGTTTTTCTGCGCAATCTGTTGGTTTTATTTGTTTTAGGCAACATATGCTGGGGCCAGTAAGGTTCGCCCGGCGGAAATAAAGAAAGGAGAATAGGAATGGACAAAGTTCTGGCATCGGGAGGGTTTTTTGTTGCAATGCTCATCTCGTTCGGGGCGCTCTACACGATCTACGCCCTGGCCAAGTGGGTCTTGAGCCAAGACCGCGGCACCGAACGAATGCAGGAGATCTCGGACGCTATCCAACAGGGCGCCGAGGCTTTTCTCCGCAGGCAGTATCGCACGATCATCGCCATTTGCATCGTGGTCGCCTTCATTTTGCTGTTCTTCTACCTGAAGACACACCTCGATATTCCGAAAGGAATGACGCAGCGTGAACTGGCGATCAAGACGGTGATTTCCTTTATCCTTGGAGCGATGTGCTCGGGTTTTGCCGGTTTCGTGGGCATGTACATCTCGATCCGGTCGAACATCCGGGCGGCGGCAGCGGCCCGCACTGACCTGAATCGCGCGCTGCAGATTGCCATGCGGGGCGGAGCGGTTTCGGGTCTGCTGGTGGTCTCGATGTCGCTGTTTGGCGTCGGGCTGCTCTTCCTGATCTATGGGGGATTGAGCAATGTAGGACCTGACTATGTGGTGCCGCTGCAGCTGGTCGGGTTCGGGTTTGGCGCGTCGTTTGTTGCTTTGTTTGCGCAACTGGGCGGCGGGATCTACACAAAAGCCGCCGACGTGGGCGCCGATTTGGTGGGCAAAGTCGAGGCCGGCATTCCCGAGGACGACCCTCGCAACCCTGCAGTCATCGCCGACCTGGTGGGCGACAACGTGGGCGACTGCGCGGGCCGCGGCGCCGACCTGTTCGAGTCCACAGCGGCAGAAAACATCGGCGCGATGATTCTCGGCATGGCGCTGATTCCTGTATTTGGCGCCAAAGGGATTATTTTCCCTCTTCTTGCGCGCGCCTTCGGTCTCATCGCCTCCATCATCGGGGTATATTCGGTCCAGATCAAGGAGAACGAAGACCCGATGAAAGCGCTCAACCGCGGCTATCTGATCACCACGCTGCTGGCCATTGCGGGCTTTTTCATCTCGGTCGTATGGTTGCTCAAGGGCAACATGTGGTTTTTCGCGGCGGGAGTGGTCGGCATCGTGACCAGCTACCTATATGTTTGGATCACGCAGTATTACACCGAATACCGCTATCGGCCGGTCCTTTCGATTGCCGAGGCGTGCAAAACGGGGCCGGCCACAACGATCATCAGCGGTTTTTCGGTGGCCCTTGAATGCACGGCGATCCCGGTGATCGTGATTTCGGCGGCCATCATGCTATCCTACTGGCTAGGCAAGATGGGCATGGCCGTGTATCCGGGCGCGCCCAACGGCGGGCTGTATGGCACAGCCGTGGCCACGATGGGCATGCTGGCCACGTGCGGCTATATTCTGGCGATGGACACCTTTGGGCCGATCACCGACAATGCGGGCGGCATCGTCGAAATGTCCGATCAGCCCAAAGAGGTGCGCGAGCGGACCGACCGGCTCGACTCGATCGGCAACACGACCAAGGCCCTGACCAAAGGGTATGCAATCGGCAGCGCCGCGCTGGCGGCCTTCCTTCTGTTCAGCGCCTACCTCGACGAGGTTGTCAAGTATATGCCCTCGTTCACCAAACAGGTGGATATCGGGCGTGTGCCGGTGTTTATCGGCGGCCTGCTGGGCGCGATGCTCATCTTCCTGTTCAGCGCCATGGCCATCCGCGCGGTCGGCAAGGTGGCCCAGAAGGTGATCGAGGCCGTCCGCCAGCAATTCAGGGAACGGCCCGGCATTATGGAGGGAACGGAGAAACCGGATTATGGCAAGTGCGTGGACATCGTAACCAGCGGCGCGCTGAAAGCCATGGTCCTTCCCGGCATTCTGCCACTGGTCTTTGTCGCCGCCGTGGGCTTCAGCTTCAAATATCTGCCGGTCCGTCCGGGAACGGCTGCAGAGGCGGTGGCCGCCTTGCTGATGATCGGAACCATCACCGGCATTCTCATGGCGCTTCTGATGAACAACGGCGGAGGCGCCTGGGACAACGCCAAGAAGTATATCGAGACCGGCCAGTTGGGAGGCAAGGGGTCCGACACCCACAAGGCGGCGGTCGTCGGAGATACGGTCGGCGATCCGCTGAAGGACACGGCAGGCCCGTCGCTGCACGTGCTGATCAAGCTGCTGAGCACGATCACGCTGGTGCTGGCGCCGCTGTTCCTGTAAAAAGTTGGACAGGTCGGGCGGGTCAGTCCAATCGGACGAGTCGGACAGGCGGACTGAGCCGACACCGCAGAAAGCAAGAAGGGCGCATGAGAGGATTACCTCATGCGCCCTTTGATTTTGCTGGTGCCGAAGGGGGGAGTTGAACCCCCACGGGCGAAGCCCACACGACCCTGAATCGTGCGCGTCTGCCAGTTCCGCCACTTCGGCAGTTGAATGCGGCGCAGATCCGTTTTCCTTCGCGCCTTGCGGCGACAACGTTCAAGTGGCTATACGATGCCGGGTTCGACTTCAAGTCCTTTCTTGCGAAAATTGCCGACGCCCGCGGCGGCGGCACTCCTTTGAAAGGCCCAATTTCGGTAATACCTTTTTATAGGGGTCGCCGCTTCAAACCTTATTCCACCTTGACCTGCGGCGGTTTGGCGAATTGCTGCCAGACCTGCGCAATCCCAGCCTCTTCCGTCGTGCCCTCATGGATAAACAGGCGGTAGCGGAACGTAATCGAGCCGCCTTTTTCAATCGTATGGCTGCCGTCTTTCCCTTTGCCGTTTGGGAAATCATGCAGTCCAAACGGGTTGGCCGCAAACAGGCCGTACGTGCGAACATGCCAGTAGGTCGGATGGCGGAAGCTGCTGGGATGATCAAAGACCGCGATGCCGTAGGTCTTGCTGCCGATCGGGCCGCAGTAGTCCACCCAAGGCGACGACATGCCCCAGGCCTTGGCATCGGTCAGGCCCTCGGCGTTGATAATTCGACCGCCGGCTTTCGGATCGAGTTTCTTTGCATCCACCTTCATCGAGGTGGCGGTGCGCAAGCCGAACATCCCCTCCTTGGTATCGCCGAATTTCACAGGCGCATCGGGGGCCTTGATCGTAATATCCCAGTCGAGCATGCGGCCGTTGGCGACGTTGTAGAAGCGCAGTTCGCGGGTATCCTCGCAGATTTTCTTTTTGTCGGGCCCTATCCAGTCGGTTACGGCACGCAGCCGTCCCATGGCCGCCCCGCTTTCGAGGGCCTCGAACGTGCGGTGGACGCACTTGCCGGCTTTGTCGCTGGGCTTCAAATCAAATTCCCGGCCGGAGAATTCGAGCCAGAAGTCAACATCGTTGACGTTGCCGTGCGTGAACCAAAGCGAACGCTGATGCGGATGGTCGAGGTCTTTCATTTTCTTTTCATACTCATTTTCACCCATGGGATAATTGCGCGTGACGGGTGTGCCGTCGGCGGCAAGGACGGGGTAGCAATAGGGCTTCGACGCACCGGTGATGATGTAGCGAGTAAAGAGTCCGCCGTTGATCATTACATCCACTCCGTCGGCTTTTTGATCGAGCCCGACACCGCGGGTAAAGAAGACCGGCTTGTCCACAAACTCGACTTTGTAGGCAATTGTGGCGCCTTTTTTCAATTCGGCGATTATCCATGTCAGCATGACATTGCCGCCGTCGCGCCAGAAGGTGCAGGGGATGTTCTGACCGGCGGCATGGGTCAAGACGGCTCCGCGGGCTGCGTCGGGGGCACTGACAGTGACAGTGATCGGATAGTCGCGATAGTCGCAGTCCGGAGCCGAGACAGTAATGGAGCGGCTGGCGGCGCCGGCTTGACCCGCGGCGATCCAGGCCAAAAGCACGATTACAGCGGAAAAAGATCGTTGAGTGTTTCGTAAAAGCATGGCGCGTCCTCCTGAAACAAAAGGTATCGAATGTCGTGTTGTTGCCAACCGGAACAACTCGCATAGTCCGCCGAAGATCGGATGACAAGCACTATCTGATCGTGGACGGAAAAATCGAGGTGTGGAGGTGCTCCCTTCGATTGGCGTCCCCGCGCCGGATGCAAAAAAACCGTTCGACAGGCTTGCCCCAGCCACGTAGGCTCCTCAGTCGGAGGCGCGGCGATGAAGGAAACCGCACCGGTATGGCGTCGAATTCGGGTGAGCGGCATCGTTCAGGGGATAGGCTTTCGTCCGACGGTTTATCGCCTTGCCTGCAAGTACGGTCTGATCGGCGAAGTGCGAAACACGGCCCGCGGTGTCGAACTGATTCTCGGCGGCACAAACGATGCTCTCAGCGGCTTCCTCATCGAACTGCCGCTGGCAATCCCGCCGCCCGGACGCATTGAACGCCTGACCGACGAACCCGCGGATCCGATGCCCGACTGCCAGACATTTCGGATCGCCGCCAGTCTCGGCAATGAAACCATCGAGGTTGTAATTCCGCCCGACCAGGCCACGTGTGCAAAATGTCTGGCCGAAATATTCGATCCGGCCGACCGCCGGTATGGCTATGCGCTGACCACGTGTGCGGTGTGCGGCCCGCGCTATTCGATCATCGAAAACCTGCCTTATGACCGCGAGCGCACAACTCTGCGTGTCTTCCCCCTCTGTCCCGACTGCCACGCCGAGTACGAAGACCCCGAGGACCGACGCTTCCATGCCGAAACCATTGCCTGTTCACGCTGCGGCCCCGTTCTGGAATTGCTCTCGCCCGCCGGGCCGGTAGCTTGTGCCGACCCGCTTCGAGCCGCCGTGGACGTATTGCGCGTGGGGCAGATCGTGGCCGTCAAGGGGATCGGGGGCTATCATTTGGCCTGTGATGCGGCCAATGAAACGGCCATCGGCGAATTGCGGCGCCGCAAACACCGCCCGCATAAACCGTTTGCCATACTGGTCTCGAGTCTCGAGTTTGCGAAGCAGCTGTGCTTCGTCAGCGAGATCGAGGCGGCGCTGTTGAAATCGCCCGAAGCGCCCATTGTTCTGCTTAAACGGCGCAGCCCGACACTGCCCGAAGCGTTGGCACCGGACAATGATCGTCTCGGCATTATGCTCCCCTATACCCCCATCCAGCACTTGCTGGCGCGCCATTTCGACGCGCTGGTCATGACCAGCGGCAACGTGAGCGACGAGCCGATTCGCTATACCGAAGAGGGCATCCGCGATCTGCTGGGGCCGATTGCCGATTTTGCTCTGGTGCATCGGCGCGGGATCGTCAATCCGGCCGATGACTCGGTGGTTATTGTGCACCACCGCCAGCCGGTGATGATCCGGCGGGCACGCGGCTATGTGCCCACTCCCCTGCCCCTGGATTTAGGAACGCTGCCAGTTCTAGCTGTCGGGGCCGATTTGAAAAATGCTTGTGCATTTGCCTATCGCAACCGCGTCTATTTTTCCCCGCATATCGGCGACCTGGAATATCCGGCGGCCTTTCGCCGGCACGTCGAAGAAATCCGCCGCTTCGAGCGGTGGTTTGGCGAGAAACCGCGCCTGGTGGCCTGCGATTTGCATCCGGGTTACTTCTCGACGCAAAACGCCTACCGCCTCGCGGCCCAATGCGGCGCACGCGTTGTCGAGGTGCAGCACCACCACGCCCATATTGCCGCCTGTCTGGCCGAACACGGTCTCAACGACGAGGTCATTGGCGTGGCGTTTGACGGGACGGGCTATGGCACCGACGGCGCGGTGTGGGGCGGCGAACTCATGGCGGCATCGCGGGCGCGGTTCCGCCGCATGGGGCATCTGGCGTATCATTCGCTGCCCGGCGGCGACCGCGCCATTCATGAACCCTGGCAGATGTTGGCCTCGTACCTTATCGAGGTATTTGGCCTCAAAGAGGCCCGCGCAGTTTTCCGGAAGTATGTGGGAACAACCTGGGACGTGGACGCGGTGGCGCGGCTGCTCGATAGTCCGGTTCGCCCCCCCAAAACTTCGAGCATGGGCCGCTTGTTCGATGCGGTGGGAGTGTTGCTGGGGTTTGCGCCGGTCATCAGTTTCGAGGCGCAGAATGCAATGGCGGTCGAAAGCCTTGCGCAGGGCGACTTGCTGCCGCCGTACGAGTTGCAGTTCGGGCCGGTGGTCGAGCCAGGTCCGGACGATGATCGCGCGGCATTTGAGATTGGCCTGTGGGGAGTGTTCGAGGGACTTTTGCGCGATCTGGAAGGGGGCCAGCCGCGCGAGGTCGCGGCAAACCGGTTTCATGCGACCGTAGTAGAGATGGTTGTTCGCGGCTGTCGGCGGATACGCAGCCAGACCGGGCTGTCGCGGGTGGCGCTTTCAGGCGGATGCTTCATGAATAGCGTGCTGGTCGAGGGCGCGGCAGCGCAACTGGAAGCCGACGGATTCGAGGTTTTGCTGAAACGCCATGTGCCGCCTAACGACGGCGGAGTGGCTCTGGGCCAGATTGCAGCGGCAGGCGCGCGCACGGTGACGGACATGGGCTCGGCGTAGTCACGGCAAACTGAAGTTTGAACTACGAACGGCACGCTAAAGCGTGAACTACGAACGGCAAACTAAAGTTTGAACTACAAGATGTTTCCACAGGGAATAGGGTTGGAAAGAGAGCAGCAGGAATGGAACTTCGGGAATTAGGCAAGAGCGGAGTGAAGGTGCCGCCGGTTGGCTTGGGCTGCTGGGCGATCGGCGGCTGGCGGTGGGGCGGAACCGATGTGAGCCAGTCCATCGCGACGATCCAGCGAGCCATTGATTTAGGCATGACGCTTCTGGACACCGCGCCGGTCTATGGCTGGGGCCTATCGGAAGAGATCCTTGGGCGCGCACTCGAAGGGCGGCGCGACCACGCTATAATAGCCACAAAGTGCGGTCTGGTCTGGGATTGCGAAGAAGGCCAGTTCCATTTCGAGAGCGAAGGCCGCCGGGTGTTTCGCAATAGCCGGAAAGAGCGAATTTTTGCCGATGTCGAGGCCAGCTTGCGCCGGCTTCGCACCGATCGCATTGACCTGTATCAAATCCACTGGCCGGATGAAACCACGCCGTTCGAGGAGACCATGGAGGCTTTGACGGCGCTTCGAGAGGCGGGCAAGATTCGCGCTGTCGGCGTGAGCAACTTCACCGTTGAGCAGCATCTGGAATGCCTTCGCTACGGTGTCGTTGATTCCAGCCAGCCGCGTTACAATATGCTCGACCGCAAAGCCGAAAAAAGCGTGCTGCCGTTCTGCCGCAAGCGCCGGATCGGCGTGCTTGTCTATAGCCCGATGGAGCAGGGGCTGCTGACAGGCCGGGTAACGCTCGAGCGAACGTTTCCGGAAGGCGATTATCGAGCACAGCGCCCATGGTTTCAGCCGCACAATCGCCGCCGCATCCTCGAGTTTCTCGAACGCGTGCGGCCTATTGCCGAGGGGCACGGCAAGTCGCTGGCTCATTTGGCGATCGCATGGGTGCTGTCGCAGCCGGGGGTTACGGCGGCGCTGGTTGGCGCGCGGCGGCCGGAACAGGTCGAGCACAACATCGAAGCGGCCCAGTGGCGGTTGAGCGCGGAGGAATTGGCGAAGATAGACGAAGAGTTAGCTTGGCTGGGCAAACCACAGTGACGGCTTTCGCAAACATAAAAAAACCGGGGATGAGCCGTTGGCTGATCCCCGGTCTTTGTTTGCGGCAGGGTTTTCGGGCCCAGGAGTCGAATGAGTATTGGTCCTGCGCCCGATGGGTTTTACATCATTGCGAACCCCAGTCTATTTGGCATACTCCACGGCCCGGGTCTCGCGGAGCACAGTGACTTTGATTTGCCCGGGATACTGAAGTTCCGCTTCAATCCTCTTGCTGACTTCGCGCGCCAGAATGGCGCAGTCGTTTTCTCCTACTTTTTCGGGTTGGACGGCGATTCGGATTTCGCGTCCGGCCTGGATAGCGTAGCATTTTTCGACGCCTTCGAACGAATTTGCAATCGCTTCGAGGTTCTCGAGGCGCTTGACGTAGGATTCGAGAGTTTCGCGCCGGGCGCCCGGCCGGGCCGCCGAAATCGCATCCGCGGCCGCCACCAGAACCGCGATAATCGTGCGCGGTTCTTCCTCGCCGTGATGTGCGGCGATGGCATGGACCACGGCGGGCGACTCGTTGAACTTGCGCGCCAACTCGGCGCCGACCGCGCCGTGCGGCCCTTCGGTCTCGAAGCTGACCGCCTTGCCAATGTCGTGAAGAAGCGCCGCCCGTTTGGCCAGTTTGACGTCCACCCCCAACTCCCCCGCCATCGCTCCGGCCAGCTGGGCACACTCGATCAAATGGCCAAGCACGTTCTGGCCGTAGCTGGTTCGGTATTTGAGCCGTCCGAGCATTCGAACCAACTCCGGATGGACGTCGTGGATACCGAGATCGAAGCAGGCTTGTTCGCCTGTTGCAATGATCTCGTTTTCGAAGTCCTTCTGGGTTTTGGCGACCACTTCTTCGATGCGCGCCGGATGGATCCGCCCATCGCTGATCAACCTCTCCAGCGCCAGTTTAGCCACCTCGCGCCGCAGCGGATCGAAACAGGAAAGCACAACGGCCTCAGGCGTGTCGTCCACGATAATGTTGCAGCCGGTGGCCGCCTCGAGCGCCCGTATGTTGCGCCCTTCGCGGCCAATGATGCGGCCCTTCATTTCGTCGCTCGGCAGATTGACCACCGACGTAGTGGTTTCGGTCACCTGCTCGGAGGCGCATTTTTGTATAGCCAGAGTGATAATCTGGCGGGCCTTTTTTTCGGCAATTTCCCGAGTTTCGCTTTCGATCCGCCGGATCAAGGCGGCAGCATCCTGTTTCACCTCGCTTTCCAAGCTCTCCAGGAGCATTTGCTTGGCTTGGTCGGCAGTCAGGCCGGAGATTTCCTCGCAGCGTTTGCGCGCGGTTTCGACGGCGGCGGCCAGTTCGGCCTCGCGCCGTTCGACCTGACGCAGTTTGTTGTCCAGAGCCCGCTCTTTGTCGGCCAGGCTGCGTTCGCGCCGCTCGAAGGTTTCGAACTTCTTGTCGAGAGCATCTTCTCGGTGCTGGAGTTTGCGCTCAATGCGCTCGATCTCGTTCTTGCGTCGTCCGAGGTCGCGTTCCAGGAACTTCTGCCGTTTGAGATACTCGTCCTTCAGGCTGAATTCCAGTTCCTTGGCCCGCGTTTCTGCTTCTATCTTCGCCTCTTCGATCCGCTTCTGCGCCTGCTCCCACGTCTCTTCGATCTTTCTCCGAGCCGGTACGGCAAACAGAAACCATCCCAAACCCAAGCCTGCAAGAGGAAGAATGACCGCAATCGCAATGATGACTGCGGGGTGTAGATTGAGAATTGCTGAGTTACCTCCCTGTGTGAGGAATGTGAGAAATCGCTTTTTGGCAGGGAAAATCGCCGCATCACAGGCTAAATTTCCCGACGGCGACTCCCCTTCATTTTCTCGATTTTGATCCTGCCGAAAAAGCCGCCGGCGCGTCAAGGGAAAAGCAAACCGTGTCAACGCCCCTTGTCCACTCCTGCACCAACCGCTTTCTATCCCATTTATGCCGCTATTGCTTGCCTTTCTTGGGGGTGTTGCATACCGTCTGTTTGCCGTGGCTGGGGAAGAGCCCTGCCCGGGCAATTTCTGCGAGGAGTGCGAAATGTTGTCGGAGAAAAGCCGATGGATTCTGTTTGTCCTCATGTGCCTTATCACGGTCCCCTGTCGCCCCGCTTCAGATTGGCCGATGTGGCGCTATGACGCCAACCGCAGCGCCGCATCGCCGGCGGAGCTGCCGGCCCGACTCCATCCGCAATGGGCGCTGACTCTGCCGCCGCTCGAGCCGGCGTGGCCTGAGCAATTGAACGAGTCGCGGATGACCTTCGATCATGCTTATGCCCCCATCGTGGCGGGGAAAACGATGTTCGTGGGTTCGTCGCGCGACGATAGTCTTCGCGCCTATGATACCGAGACGGCGTCCGAAAAGTGGCGGTTCTACGCCGACGCGCCGATTCGTTTTTCCCCGGCAGCCAGCAACGGCAAGGTGTATGTCGTTTCCGATGACGGCATGCTGTATTGCCTGCGGGCGGACGACGGAACGATAGTGTGGAAGTATCGGGGCGGGCCTTCGGCGCGCAAAGTCCTCGGCAATAAGCGGTTGGTTTCGACGTGGACGGCACGAGGCGGCCCGGTCGTCGCCGACGGCAAGGTGTATTTTGCTGCCGGTATCTGGCCGTTCATGGGGGTGTTTATTTACTGCCTCGATGCAGACACCGGCAAGCGGGTATGGCTCAATGACGGCAGCGGTTCGATGTACATGCAATCGCCGCACAGCGGAGCGTTTGCGTTCAACGCCGTAGCGCCGCAAGGCTATCTGGCGGCGGTTGGCAACACTCTGCTGGTTCCCAACGGGCGCGCCGCGGCTGCAGCTTTTGATCGCCGCACGGGCGAGTTTCTTTACTTCCGCTTTGCCGAGCACGGTAAGAATGGGACATGCCATACGGCGGCGGTCGGCGAAGTCTTCAACAACAGCAACAAATTGTGCAACGTGTCCGACGGCAAGCCGGTCGCCGATCTTCGCGATGGAGCCATCCTGACCGAAAAAACCATCTACACCGCAAGCGACGGTCGAATTCAGGCCCTGGCGTTGGGGAAAAAACTTTCGCGGCAATGGATATACCCCGCTCCCCAAACGGAGCTGTTCTGCAAAGCGGGCCGCCACCTCTATGCCGGCAAACCGGACCGCGTTCTTGCGCTCGAGGACTTGGGCGACAGTTGCACACTGCGCTGGGAAAGCCCGATCCACGGCACACCGGCGCAGATGCTGGCGGCTGATAACAAGCTGTTTGTGGTCACGCGCGAAGGGCGCATTTACTGTTTTGGCGAGCGCGAAGGGCGCGCGGTGTTTCGCGGCAAGAGTCTCGCTTCGCCGACATGGCCGGTGCAAGACGCCTGGACCGACAACGCCCGAACGATTCTTTCCGCCACAAGCGTTCAGGACGGCTATTGTCTGGTCCTGGGCGCCGGAACCGGCCGGTTGATGGAGGAACTGGCCCGCCTGTCCAATCTGAACGTCATCGGATTGGATCCGGATGGCGAAAAAGTCGAGCGCCTGCGCCGCCGGTGGGATGATCAAATCGGCATCTCCCGCGAGCGTCTCAGCATTCTGCAAGGGGACATCTGCACGGCACAATTGCCGCCCTATCTGGCTAGCCTGATTGTGACGGAAGATGCGGGGGCGGCAGGAATTCAGCGGGGCGGGCAGTTTGTGGAAGCGATGTTCCAGTCGCTGCGTCCCTACGGGGGCAAGGTGTGCTTTCCGGCCGATGCGGAGGCGCTGTTCCACAAGGCAGCCGGCGGCGGGCAATTGGCCAATGCCCAAATCTCGCGCGCGGGCGAATACGCAATTCTTGAGCGCGCCAACGCACTGCCCGGTTCGGCCGACTGGACCCACCAATACGGCGATGCGGCCAACACCGGCGTCTCGAAAGATAAGCTGGTCAAAGCGCCTTTGGGGCTGCTCTGGTTCGGCGGCTCCTCGAACAACACGATGCTGCCGCGCCATCGGCACGGTCCGCCGGAGCAAGTGGTCGGCGGCCGTATGTTCATCGAGGGGCAGGACCGACTGCGCGCGGTGGATGTTTATACGGGACGAATATTGTGGGAAACACCTCTGCCCGGTATCGGCCACAATTTCGTGAAATTTCCCGTGACACCGGAAAATGAGAAGCACGAACCGGGAGCCAATCATCTGGGCTCGAACTTTGCCGCAACCACCGACGGCGTCTATGTTTGCTATGGGCCAGGGTGCCTGCGGCTTGATCCGGCCACGGGACAAATCCTCTCGACATTTGCACTCCCCCGCGAGGAACCCTGCAGCCAGGTTCGAATCTACGGCGACCTCCTCGTGCTGGCGTCCGATCCGTTGCTGTTCGATTTCCAGCCGCTCGGCGAAAACAACTGGAACGGCGCCTCCAGCCGCCGCCTCGTGGCGATGAACCGCCGCAGCGGCGAAATCTTATGGCAGCGGTCTGCGCGCCACGCTTTCCACCACAACACAATCATCGCCGGCAACAATACGCTCTTTTGCATAGACCGTCTGCCGCCGGGTCAGGAAGCAACGTTGAAACGACGCGGGCGGAAACCAGCCAGCGTCGGCGCTCAGTATTGCCTGCTTGCCTTGAACATTCGCACCGGCGACCCAATCTGGAGCACCACCGAGACCGTATTCGGCACGTGGCTTGGATACTCGGAAGAGCATGACATTCTTCTCCAGGGGGGACGGCAGTCGGCCGACATGGTGCGCGACGAACCGGGCGGCAGGCTCATCGCCTATCGCGGCCGCGACGGGTCTGTCCTTTGGGACAAAAGGGAAGACGTGGATCAGGGGCCTTATCTGATTCACAACGATGTTCTCTACATGCAGCAAAGCAACTACCAGCCGATGGGGGCGCTGTATCTGCGGACCGGCGAAGTCTATATGCGAGAGCATCCGCTGACGGGCGAGACCGTGCCGTGGCGGTTCATCCGCAACAAGGGATGCGGCACCGCAATCGCCAGCCAGAACCTTCTGACGTTCCGCTCGGGCGCGGCAGCCTATTATGATCTGATGACCAACGGCGGCGTCGGCAACCTCGGCGGATTTCGTTCGGGCTGCACGTCCAACCTGATTGCGGCCAATGGCGTACTGAACGCGCCGGACTACACGCTGAGTTGCGTTTGCAGCTATCAGAACCAGACCTCTGTGGCCATGGTGTACATGCCCGACGTCGAGGTCTGGACGTGGGGGGCTGCGGAATCGCCCGAGGGACCGATCCGTCGGGCCGGCATCAATTTCGGTGCGCCAGGCGATCGCATCGCCGACAACGGCACGCTGTGGATGGAGTATCCCGCGCCAGACTTCGGGGACAAAGTTGAAAAAGGCCTGACATTTCCCAACCTGGATATTCAGGTAGAGCCGGAATCGCCCAAATGGTTCCGCCGCCATGCGTCGTGGCTGCCTGATGATCCCATGGCGTGGGTCGCTGCGTCGGGCGCAGTGGGTTTGACCAAAATAACAATCCCGTTGGGCAATTCAAAGCCCTGTGCGTATCGGGTGCGGTTATTTTTCGCCGAACCGGAGGGGGCTGCACCTGGCCAGCGCCGTTTCAATGTCGCGCTTCAAGGCCGTAAGGTTCTGCAGAACTTCGATGTCGCCGCGACGGCCGGATCGGACGCTCGGAGCGTGGTCAGGGAGTTTTCCGGCATTT
>JADFCW010000277.1 GCA_017161705.1 Candidatus Sumerlaeota bacterium
CGCGATTCGAAATCCCTCTCCCAACGCAAGTGCCAGAATTTCCACATCAAAGGCCCAGCCGTCCAGCCGGCAGCGTGGGAAAATCGCCTCGACCGCCCGACGGCTGAACATCTTGAAGCCGCATTGCGTGTCGTAGATGCCGGGAACCACCAGAAGCCGAACCAGCAGATTGAACGTGCGGCCCATCAATTCCCGCACTCGGTTCTGGTGCAACTCGATTTGCGATCCGGCCAGACCGCGCGACCCGATTACCACATCATAGCCCTGCTCAAAACGGGGCCAGAACTTTTCGATCTCCTCAATGGGGGTGGAAAGATCGGCATCGGAAAACAAGCAATACTCGCCCCTCGCCGCCGCCATGCCCGTGCGCACCGCCGCCCCCTTGCCCCGGTTGACCTCATGCCGGATCACCCGCAGACGTCCCCCTGTCGCCGCCCCGTCCGCTACAGCTACGCTGCCGTCCTGCGAACCATCGTCCACGACGATCAATTCCCAACCGTAGCGCTGGCCGGAAAAGTACTCCGTCATCCGCACCAGGGTTCGCCCCAGACGCTTCTCCTCGTTATACACCGGGATAATGACCGACAGTTGACACGCTTGCGATTCTGCCACGTCGCCCCTCGCCGAACGCAAAATTTCTCTGTTGCAACTCCGGAACGCTGTTCCTAGTGCTTGACGCTGTGCAATGCACGCACCGACAGAGCCTGACACGGGTTCGTGCAAAGCGTCAACGGCAAAGCGGGCGGAAAAATGTCAACACCCAGGCGGTGGCTGCGCCGCGGGCATCGCGCCCTGGATCGCGGCCGGGTCGAGAACGCGATTTCGGCGTTTGACGCCGCGGCTGAATTGGTCCCGGCCGACCCGCGCGGCCTTATCCAGAGCGTCGGGTGG
>JADFCW010000278.1 GCA_017161705.1 Candidatus Sumerlaeota bacterium
CGAAGCGGCGAGTGCCGCCGCGGCTGCGCTCGCCGAACGCTTCCCCGATGACCCGATCGCGGCTTTGTTTGCCGGTCGCGTCCTCCTCGAGTGCGGCAACCCGGAGACGGCGGAGCCGTTCCTCCGCGCAGCCGTTCAAGGGCAACCGGACAACGAGTTGACCCGGCAGTATCTGGCGCTTTGCAAACTGGCACAAGGCGACATTGCCGCGGCGGCCGCCGCGATGGATCGTCTGGGCTTCGCCGCCAATGCCGACTTTCTGGCTCTGTTCAGCTACGAGGTGGAACGCTGCCTGGTTCCGGCGCCGCCCGTTTCTGATGTCGAGCCGCCGCCGCCTTCGCCCACCGTGGCCGCCGCTTTGCAAGATCAGGAAAGCCGCGCTGCCGCATTGCCGGACTCCTGGATCGGCCGGCTTCGCCGCCGCCGTTTGGTGGCCGGACTGCTTCGCGCCGGCGAGCGCGCCTATGACAGCGCACGGTTCGCGGATGCCCTGGCGATTTTCGGAACGGCATGCCGTCTGGACGAGCAATCCGACTTTGCGCTCCTTGGCGCCGGTTTGTGCGCCCTGCAGATGAACTGTCCGACTCGGGCCGCCGAGTTTTTGTCTCGCGCCTGCCGGCTGCGTCCCGACGATCCCTTGACCGCTTCCCACTATGCCGATGCGCTCTATCGCGCGGGACAGCCGGAGGCGGCACTGGCCGTTTTCGAACGAATCGCCCCCGCCGGCCCCGATGATTTTCATGCTCACTATGGTTGCGGCATGTGTCTCACGGCCCTGGGCCGAAAGCGAGACGCTCTGGAGAAATTCCGCACCGCCTTTCTTCGCTATCGTCTCGACACCCTCGATGACTGCCTCCTGCCGGCATGGAATGAATTGAAAGCGAGAGCCGCCGCGGATAGCCCCAAATCTGACCAGGGCAACTCCCACGCGTCACATTGAAAGTATTAAGGTTGTCCTCTGTCACGCTACTCGAGCCTGTCGGAGAAGCCAAGCCCTTGGTAGCAGGCGATTGGCGCCAAAAAACCCCGAGGACGCTGGAACTGCGTACAGGCCAAACGACGCTCCAAGGGGTTTACCGCTATATGAACGGAAAGACTCCATAGCGGGTACACCGGATGCGGCGGCTGTATGCTTCCGGCCCGCATGGTTACTGCGTCTCATGTTTGGCAGGCTTTTCCCGCCTCCATCTACACATGGAGCATGCGGGCGGTGGTCAGGGTGATTTCGAGGTGGTATTGCAGGAGGGCAACCAGGAGCGAGCAAATCTGATCGAGTTGCGGAGCAGAAAGCCGCAGGGCGCCCAGCCCGCGAATGCCCGCCGATGCCAGATGTTCGAACGCCTTGAGCGAGCCGGGCGGAAGGGGGATAAAGTGCGGGCCGCCGGCGCACCGCTCGCAGACCACGCTGCATTTATCCACGCGGAAACCAACGAACGGTTCGCCGCCGCCGCACAGGCCGCAACGGGCAAAATCCGGCCGAAAGCCATGCCATTCGAGCAGCGCCGCCAAGACGGCCAGCGTGGTCTCGACCGGCTGCGGTGTGGTGTTGATTTCATCGAGATAGGCGCAGATTAGATCGAACAGCGTGTGCAGATCGGTTGCCGGCAAAGTGGCGCGGTCGAGAGATTCGAAGACCAGCGAGGCCAAGACCCAGCGGTGGTAATCGCGCCGAAGGACGGGGCAGGTCGAAAGCAGCGCGCTCTCGCGCAGGGTGCCCAAGCCGGCGGGGTCTTTGAGGTAGAGCGTAACATGAACGCGCGAGAACGGTTCCAGTGTGCCGCGGTCGCGGCTGCGAATGCGCCGAACCCCTTTGGCCAGCGCGCGGAGTCGTCCGTGATCCGGCGTCAGGAACGTAACCAGCCGCGTGGACTCGCTGTAGTCGTTGACTTTGAGAACCACTGCGTCTGTTTTGATCAGGGACATAGTAGATGTCGTGAAGGGCGTGGACTGGGTTAAGAAGGAAATGCGCTTGCCTGGGCGGCCCTCCTCAGCCCCACCCCAGCAATTTTCCGCCCTGATAGACAATCAGCGCAACCGTATAAGCCAGCGTGGTCGTGTAAGCAATTTCCAACGCGACCCATTTCCACGAACCGGTCTCGCGCCGCAACATAACCATGGCCGGCAGACAAGGAATATACAACAATACAAAGACCATCAGCGCATAAGCGCTCAGCGGTGTCCATAGCGGATCGCGCCGCAGGGCGGCGCGGAGCGCCGACGAGCGCTCGGCCGATTCGCCGACGTTGTACAGCGTGGCGAAGCTGGCCACCACTACTTCCTTGGCGGCGAAGCCCGAAACCAGCGCCACGCCGACTTTCCAGTCGCCCAGGCCAATCGGCCGCAGGACAGGCTCGATGAGCGAACCGACGGTGCCCGCGACGGTGTAACGCAAAGCCGCTGGCCCGGCCGCATCGGCTGTTTTGGGCGGCCGCGGATAGGTGCTCAGGAACCACACCACGACGGATAAAAGCAGGATAACCGTCCCCGCCTTTTTCAGGTACATCCAGGCATGGTCCCACGCATGGATCAGCACGCTGCGAAGGGTAGGGATGCGATAGGGAGGCAGTTCGAGAACAAACGGCGTGCGGCCGCCGCGGAAGACTATGCGCCGGAAAATAATCGCAGAGATCACCGCCATAAAAATCCCCAGCAGATAGATGGAAAAAAGCACCGGCGCGCCGCGCGTAAAAAACGCCGAAATGAACAACACATAGACCGGCAGCCGCGCCCCGCAACTCATCATCGGCAGCACCAGCATCGTAATCAGCCGGTCGCGTCGGTTTTCCAGCGTCCGCGCCGCCATGATCGCCGGCACATTGCATCCAAAACCGATCATCATCGGAATGAACGATTTGCCGTGCAGTCCCACGCGGCTCATCAACCGGTCCATGATCGCCGCCCCGCGCGCCATATAGCCTGAATCTTCGAGAACAGCCATGGCAATAAACAGCAGAAGAATGTTGGGCAGAAAAACGAGTACTCCGCCAACCCCGCCGACCACCCCGTCCACGATCAGCGACCGGAAAACTCCTGCCGGCAATACGGACATCAACCCCGCCGACAGCGCTCCCACCCCCGCTTCGATCCAGGCCATCGGCGCATGGCCGACAGCGAACGCAAACTCGAACACCAAATAGGTGACCACCAGAAACAACGGCAGGCCAAACCCTGTACTGACAATAAGACGGTCTATGCGGTCGGAGACGGTTGGGCCGCGGCGGGGGACCACCGCGACCACTTGCCGGGCCAGTTCGCGCGCGTATTCATGGCGGCGCGCGCTGAGAACAAGCGCAAGCGGCTGACCATACAGGGCGCGCAGGCGGTGGGCGCCTGCTTCGATCTCGCAGACCACAGGATCGTCGGCCGCGACACCCGCGCGCAGTTCGTCGGTCAGCGCCGAATCGCCTTCGAGCAATTTCATCGCCGCCCAGTCGAGCGGATAGGCGTTGGCCGGGCCGTCTCGCTGCTCGAGCAGATGGACAAGGCGGGTGATTTCCTCTTCGATGGGCGGTTCGAGCGGGAGATGAAATGCAGGCACCACCGGGTTGCGGGCAGCCTCTTCGAGCGCTTTCAACAAGGCGGCCAGACCTTCGCCTGTGCGCGCCACCGTGGGGATGACGTGGACTCCGAGCAGTTGAGCGAGGCGCTCGACGCGGATGCGAAGGCCGAGCGCCTGCGCCTCGTCCCACAGGTTGAGCGCCGCCAGAACCGGAAAGCCCAGTTCGAGCCACTGCAAAAGCAGATAAAGACCGCGTTCGAGATTGGTGGCGTCGAGAACGGCGAGAATGAGATCGGGGCGCTGGCGCAGGCAGAAATCCCGCGTCACGAGCTCGTCTTGCGACTCGGTGCCGAGACTGTAAATGCCGGGCAGGTCCACAATTTCGATTTCGCGTCCACCAAGGCGAACAATGGCCGAGCGCTTTTCCACCGTTGCGCCCGGATAGTTGGCCACCTTGTGGCGCAGATGAGAAATACGATTGAAGAGTGTAGTCTTGCCGCAGTTGGGCGTGCCGGCCAGGGCGACGGTAAAACGCCGGGGGGCGGAAATCGAACGGTCGCGTTCGGCGCAACGAGAACTGGAATCCGACGGGGTGGATGGGGAATCCGATGGAGTTTGCGAGGCGCTCATATGCGGTTCACATCCGAAAAAGAGGAGTTGGCCAAGGCGATCGGTGTGGACCGATGGACCGAATTACTTCACAACAATTTTTGCGGCGACGCCGCGGCCAAGAGCCACGCGCGAATTGCCCAGGGCGACGATAATGGGGCCGGTGTTGTTGATCACCTGGATTTCGCTGTTGGGGACAAGGCCGAGATCGGCCAGCCGCTGGGAAAAACGTCGTCCGCCGCCCGTGCTGACGACCCGGACTCGCTCGCCGGGAGCGATGTCGAGCAGCGAGCGCAACACGCCTCCGGCCGGCAGACACTGGTCGCACAGGCCGTAAATTTCCAGCCGGTGACGGAGCGGATGAAAACGGCGCTTCGTTGCGACGATTTCCTTGAGCTCTTCGAGACGCTCGTCGTGAAAGTTTATTACCCGCTTGCAGCGGGTGCAGATCAGATGATCGTGGTGCTGGTCGAGGTGAAGGTGTTCATAGAGAATCTGGCCGTCGTCGGTGCGGACTTCGCGCGCCAGGCCATACTCGCACAGGCGGTCCATGACGCGGCGGGCGGTGTCGAGCGCAGGCTCGACGCCCTGCGACCGGACGCGATCGAGGAGTTCCTCCAGCGTAAGATGCGGAGAGTCGGCATTGCAGAACGTGCGAAGGATGGCGCGGTGCTCGCGCGTGTCGGCAATGCCTTCGGCCAAAAACGCCATGGCGAAATGCTCTTCGAGTGCGGCAAGCGCGCGGTTCATGAAATCATCTCTCCTTAGGTTTGACAGAACGGCGCGCGCGGCAGCGCCGACAATAGCCCCAGATGCCGAGACGATGCCACACGGGATGAAAGCCGTAACGGCGGCAGATATTGTCCTGTGCCGTTTCCAGATCCGTGCATGAGAATTCAATTTCGCGCCCGCACTCCAGGCAAATCAGATGGTCGTGGTGGGGATGGCCGAGGACGTGCTCAAATCGCCCGTCGGAGGATTCGCCCGGCACGCGTCGAATCAGCCCGCTTTCCACCAGCAGGGGCAAATTGCGATAGAGGGTGGTCTTGGACAGGCGCTCGCCCTTGAGACGCAAGGCGATAAACAGATCGTCCATCGTGAAATGTGCATGTACCTCAAAAACCTGCCGGATGATTGCCCGGCGGTCGCGCGTCATGCGAAGGCCGCGGTCCTGAAGGAAGCGGGCGAAGGTATCGAGCGCGTCTGCGGGAGCATTTTTTTTGGAATTCATAAAATCCTTATTGCGACTGGTTTCCATTACCAACAATAAAAACTCTTTCAGGACCCGCCTCTACAGTCAACCGCAAAATAGATTCCCTTCCGACCGCGGCTTGTGCGGTCCCACATCGGGGCTTGACAGGGGCGGTGCCGCAGCGCTTTTTTCCCACTAGCGAGGCTGCTCCTGGAACCCCGTTGACTGACAAGGAGAAAACGATGGCGCAAATCCAAAGACATACCAGATGGATTCTCGCCGGCGCGATGCTGCTGGCGATAGCAGGAG
The DNA here is from genome assembly GCA_017161705.1 of Candidatus Sumerlaeota bacterium. Lineage (GTDB taxonomy): Bacteria > Sumerlaeota > Sumerlaeia > JADFCW01 > JADFCW01 > JADFCW01. Next base: position 5,610 of record JADFCW010000278.1, read on the forward strand.
TCTCGGCAGGGTCGCCGGCCCCGGCCGAGCGACAGTTCCCGCAGGCCGAGATTCCCTCGTTCTGGAAAGGAAAAGTCGAGGACGTCGAGGCGGCCGTGAGGGCGGTCAGGCGCGGGCGAACCTCGACCCTATGTCGCACGCCCGGCGGACGCCCTGTGTATTTAGTCGAATACGGCACGCGGGTCGAGTTTGCACATACCGCCAACTACGGTTCGGCGGCCGCTGCCGGCGATCCCGGCTATTATGCCCGAAAGCCTGCCGGAGCTCCCCCCGTGGTCTTTTTCGTCGGTCCCGTGCATGGGCAGGAAATGGAGGGAATTGTCGGCATGGTCAATCTGCTCCGTGTTGCGGAAACGGGCAAGGATTGGCGCGACCGGGAATGGCCCGCGTTGCGCGCAAACCTCGACCGCTGCCGCGTCCTGATCGCGCCGCTACCCAATCCCGACGGCCGGGCGCGCTGTTGCTACGACAGCTTTGTCGGCATTCCAGCCGACGAAATGTCCCGTATCGGACAGGGCACGCGCAAGGACGGCTCGCTTTACCAATGGCCGGGGGTCAAGCAGCGTCATCCCATGACAGACGATGTAGGGATTCTCGGCGCCTATTTCAACGACGCCGGCGTCAATTTGATGCATGATGAGTTTTTTGAGCCGATGGCCGAGGAGACCCGGGCGCTCCTGGCCGTCGCCCGCAGCGAAGCGCCCGACTTGATTTTGTTACTCCATTCGCACGGCCAGCCGCCGGCCATCCTGCCGACGACCTACGTGCCGCGCTACCAGAAAGAGATCGCCGCCAGGTTCGCCGAAGGCCTGATGGAACGATACCGCCGGGCGGGCCTGCCCGCAGGCAAAGCCCCCGTCCCTGCCGAAGACGGTC
>JADFCW010000279.1 GCA_017161705.1 Candidatus Sumerlaeota bacterium
TCCCGCGCGTGGCATCCACCGCGGCAACCGACGCGGCGTTTTGGTCCTCGATCCCGCGGTAGGTTTGGCAGTGAAACTTGTCGCAAAAATCATAAGGTCCGCGATGGTGGTCGGTATAGAGTTTGTGATAGGCCTCGCTGCGCGCAGCAACGGCCTGTGCCTTGAGCGCCTCGGCGGGCGCCGTATTTCCGATCTCCGACGGCACCACGCCGCGGACATACTCTTCGAGCGAGAGGACGTTGATCGCGGCGAGCCGACCGTTTTCGTTGAGGCGAATTTCCATGGCGCCGCGACACCGCGCGCCCGTCCGCCGCTGCTGGGCCCACGGGCTGTCGGGGTTTTGCAGCACTTCCGCCGCCACCGTTTGCTGCACGTCCCGGAGGCGGATGGTCAATGAATCCTTCATGCGCGCCAGCAGCCGGTTCGTGTGATCGAACAGATGAATTTCGCCGGTGGCGCGTTTGCTGCCGTCCCGCACAATATAGGCCGGATACGTGCGCGAAAGATACTGCTGCCACTGTTCCGCCAGCGATAGGTCGTTGAACGGGCCGATGGCCACCAGCATGCGGTCGGCAGCGACAGTTTTTCCCTTCGGGAATGCCAGATCGGGCGAGAGCATGAGAATTTCCATCCCGACCTTCAGGGCCTCGCGCAACTGGGTCAGCATGGCGTGCGCCCCCGGCTTCTGAAGGCGGTCGAATTCGGCGGCCACTACATAGTAGTAAAACGTGCCGGCCGGACCCGGCGCCCCGGAAAACCGTAGCACATTCGGACCGGCGCATGTGAAGATAACCGTCCCCGCGCTGCTGACAATATCAAAGCCGCCGTAAGCGATCACACGCACATGCGCCGCGTCTGCCACCATGCATACATGAACCGGCGGACCGGCCAGCGCCGCGCGCGGGTCGCCCGCCGCGCAGGCCACGCGCCAGACGCCCCAGACCAGTGCAACCGCAAGCGCCGCACCCGACAGCGCCGCAGCGGCAAACCGCTGCCGGCGACTGACGACGCGCCACTGTCCGCCGCCGCGTCGGGATACTCTTCCGCCCGCGTTCCGTTGCATCCTACACCCGATACTGCCTGCGCAAACTCGCCCCGCGCACGATGGCCAACCGTGGCTAATCCGTTGACGCGGGCTTCCCGACACCGGAACGAAATTCGAGAAGCGTTGAAAGAATTCTTGTTTCGGTTGGGCCTGTCAACCGTGAACGCGCAATAGATTTCCCCGCGCTCCCGGCTTTTGCGGATTTCCCGATTCGTTGGCGCGGCAGATCCATCTATCGAATGGACTGCTCCGGCATTTCCATTTTCAATTCGGGATTGACGGGCATCACATCGGGCAGACCGCCGGCGGCCTTTTGAAGCGCAAGCAATTCCGCGCGCAGCTGCCGTACACGGTCGGCGTGTTCGGGCGCGTCTATGAGGTTCTTCGTCTCCAGAGGATCGCTCGCCAGGTGATAGAGCTCCGCCTTGTATTTGTCCGGTTGCCCGTCGCCGTTAGGATAGTGAATGTATTTCCATTCGTCGGTGCGCACCCCGCGCACATTGGGCGTGTAAGGGAATTCCTTTTCATAGTTATATTCGTAGTACCACGATCTGCGCCAGCCGCGCGCATCGCCGCGCAGAAGATTTTTCCACGACCGGCCATGAATACGACGGCCAAGCGGCTGCGCGCCGCAGAGGTCGAGAATGCTCGGGGCCAAATCAATATTCAGCACCATCTCGTTGACCACGCGCGGTGTGGTGATCCATTCCGGATAGCGCACCACAAGCGGCACACGGATGCTCTCCTCGTACATGCAGCGCTTGTCTATGCCGCCGTGCTCGCCCAGCATGAAGCCGTTGTCGCTGAGATAAATGAGGAGCGTATTGTCCAGTTGCCCGATAGCGCGCAGCGTCTCATAAATCCGTCCGACACTGTCGTCTACCGAGGGAAGGACGCCCAGGTAGCAGCGGATGAACTTGTCCCACTCCTGAAGTCCGTAGAGCGGGCCGTTGATGCCGTGCCACGTCGCCAGACGCTCGCGCACCCACGACGGCTTTCCCTCGCCGATGTCGTTGACCGTGGCCGGCTTTTCGATTTTAATGTTGTCGAAAATATGTTCATATTTCGGTTCGGGCTGAAACGGGCCGTGCGGCGCTTTGTGTCCGAGAATCATCAGAAACGGCCGCGTATGAGGCCGCCGCAGCCAGTCCTCCGCAAGGTCCGTCACGCGATGCGTATAGTAGCCCTTGAGCACCTGCCGATTGCCCTCGATGTTGAACGTGGTGTCGTAGTAGGTGCCCTGACCCTTATGCGACGCCCAGAAGTCGAAGCCCGGCTGTTTTTCGTCGGTCTTCTCGTTCATGTGCCACTTGCCGATGTAGGCGGTTTCGTACCCGGCCTCCTGCAGGCGACGGGGGTAGCTCGCCAGAGCCTTCGGAAAATCCGTGAAATTGTTGATCACCTGGTGTGTGTGCGCATACAGACCGCTGAGCATACTGGCCCGACTGGGCGAGCACAGCGATGTGGTCACGAACGCATTGGCAAAGCGCGCGCCCTCGGCCGCCAGACGGTCCATGTTCGGCGTTTTGAGGAAGGGATGCCCTGCGCAGCTCATGCAATCCCAGCGCTGGTCGTCGGTGAGAATGACCACAACGTTGGGCCGGCGATCGCGCCGCACGGCGTGAACCTTGGAACCCAGCACCGCGCAGGATTGCGAAGCAGCGGCCGTTGCAGCCAGTGCGCCCGAGGCTTTCAGAAAGCGGCGGCGGTTCATGTGCGTCATCGTCTTTTCCCCCTTTGCATTTCAAATATTGCCGGCACGAAGCATATAGGATTAGTTTCCGATCGCGTTCGTCTCTGAAGCGGAAGTTTGAATAACTCCTTTTGGACGTCAAGATGTTTCGCCTTTTCTTCCATTTAGGCCTTTGGGTCAAAACAGCGACAAAAAATTGTGGATATTGAGGAATGGCTGTTGTGTGCTGCGCTCCGCTTCCGGGCGAAGTCCCAGACACGGCGCAGGTTCTTTCGTCCCCCGCGGCCAAAGGCCGCGTCAGGTGCGTCGAAACCTATCGGGCAAAAGCGGCAGCGCGGCTGCCGCAGTCCAAAGCAAAAGCATTCCACCTTGCAGTTTCTGAAGTGTGCGAAGCAAGCGTTTTGGAGTGCGGCAGCCATGCTGCCGCTTTGCCGTATGGGTTCATCGCACGGCAAACGATTGCCCCAACTTTTCCAGCCGCCTTGGAATTTTCCCGCTTGCGCCCCGGCCATTTTGCGAAGGTTTTTTTGGCTGCAGCAGGAGGCCATGTTGCAGAACGCGTGCCGCAGGTTTTTGTTGACCGCAACGAGACTAGTCCTTATACGCACCACGGTTGAATGAGAAAGAGTCACAGCGGAGGGAACAGCCCAATGAACCGACGACAATTCGCAACGGGGTCTTTGCAATTGACCGGCGCTGTGGCAGCCTTTGCCGCCGCGAATTCACAAAAATCTTCCTCCGCCTCCCCGCCCTCCATCCGTCTCGGCGGTCCGCTCAGCGTCAAGAGCGGCGATCCGGAGGACATCGCTCTGGCGCATCGCAAGGTCGGCTATCGGGCGGCGTTCTGCCCGAAAATCGCCCTTGACGATACCGACCGCATCCGCGCCTTTCGCGAGGCCTTCGCCAGGCACGACGTGGTCATCGCCGAAGTCGGCCGCTGGGTCAATCTCATGGACGCCGACCCGGCCAAACGCGCCGCTAATCTGAAAACCGTCACCGAAGGTCTCGCGCTTGCCGAAGCCATTGACGCCCGCTGCTGCGTGGACATTGCCGGCTCGTTCAACGAAAAATCCTGGTTCGGCCCGCATCCGAAAAACTTCTCGGCGGAGTTCTTCGACGCCGCCGTCGAGAACGCGCGCAAGATTATTGACGCCGTCCAGCCCTCGCGCGCCAAGTTCTGTTACGAAATGATGGGCTGGGCCTATCCTGACACCGCCGATTGCTATCTCAAAATGCTCAAAGCCGTGGATCGCAAAGCCTTCGGCGTTCATCTCGACCCCTGCAATGCGATTTGCTCGCCAACGCTTTTCTATCGCAATACGGATTTGCTCAACGAGCTGTTCGACAAGCTTGGCCCTTACATCGTCAGCTGCCATGCCAAGGACCTGACGTGGGACATCGAAATGAACGTGCATTTTCGCGAAGTGATTCCGGGAACCGGCGTTCTCGATTATAAAACCTGGCTGCGCCGCCTCGCCGCTCTCCCGCATACGCCTCCGCTTATGATGGAGCACCTCAAGTCTGCCGAGGAATACGACCAGGCGCGCCAGTTTATTATGGCCACGGGCAGGGAAATCGGGATCAGTTTTTAGGGCGCGGATTACGGACTTTTGTCTTTTGACCCTTGACGCTTTGCGGAAAGCACGGAAAAACCGGTGCCAGATAGATTATGGCCAAGCGTTGATATCATCAGGGAGTAAAGAAGACGATGAGTATCCCCCGCGGACATAGACCTGAAGCGCACCCAACGGAAACGGTCAGCCGTCGCGAGGCCCTCCAACGCGGTTTGGCGGCGGGCGGTGCCATGGCGTTCGCTTCCTGGCTGGCTTCCTGCCAGACCCAATCCGGCGGCATGACCATCGGGGTCGCCTTCGAGACGCTTCAGACCGAATACTGGGTCGCCAGCATCGAAACCATTCGCGCCGAACTGAAAAAGCGCGGTTTTGCCATGCTCGAAGCCATCGCCGACGGCGACGCCAACCGCCAGTTCGAGCAGGTCAAGAGCTTCATCACGCGCGGCGTGGACGGCATCATTATCGCCCCCAAGGACAAGCACACGGTCATCCCAATGATTCGCGCGGCCAACAAGGCCAACATTCCCATTGTTCTCTACAATCGCCCGCCGGCGGAAAGCGACGCCAAGTCCGTCACCGTTGTCGCCGATAACTACGCCATCACCTCTGCCACCGTTGAATACATGGTCGGCGAAGCCAGGAAAACCGGTCGCAAGCACAAAGCTATGATCCTTATCGGCGATCTTGGCGACGTCAACTCCATCGGGCGCCGCGACGGCTTCTATGACGTCGTGAAAAAATATCCCGACGTCATTGATCCCGACATTCAGGGCATTCCCACCGAGTGGAATCAGGAAAAAGCGCTCGCGGGCGTCACCAACGCCCTCCAGGCGCATCCCGACATCAGTTTCATCTTCACCTCGTCCGACTTTATGTTCCCTTCGATCGTGTCGGCCTTGAAAAAGGCCGGCAAGTACAAGAAGATCGGCGAGGAAGGTCACGTCATCCTCGGCGGCTTCGACGGCGACGCCACCGCCTATCAAATGCTGGTGGATAAGTACCTCGACGCCGACGGCGTTCAGGATATGTTCTTTGAATCCGAGCAAGCCGTCCAGGCCATCGTGGACCTCAAAGCCGGCAAAGAAGTTCCCCCAATCATTCACGACAAAGGCTTCGTGATTCACCAGGGCAATCTTGAAGAAGCTTCAAAACGGATGTGGGGTGCACAATTCAAGAAATAGTGTTGGACGGGCAGAGACGACACAGATGGACATAGCGGCACTGACAAGGTCGGCTGATGGCGCCCCGAAAACTCATCCAGACCCTTCTCGCATCCGAATACTTCGTTCTCATCCTTACGGCCCTTTATTTCCTCGCCCTTTGGCCCTTCACGCCCCAACTGGGCTCCTGGCGTAACATCCAGCACATTTTCTCCAACATGCTTCCGCTGCTGGTTGTCGCCATCGGCCAGACGTTTGTGCTCATCACCGCCGGCATTGACCTGTCCGTGACCGCCGTCCTCGCCCTCGCCAGCGTTATCGGCGCCTCGCTGATCACGCGCGACGGCGGAGTGCTGGCCGGCTCGTTTCTGGCGGTTCCCGTTAGTGTTCTGGCCATGCTCGCCGTCGGCCTTGCGATCGGCGGCCTCAACGGCGCGGCGGTGGCCTGGCTGAAAATGCCACCGTTCATTGTGACGCTGACCACCATGATGTTTGTCAGCGGCTTTGCCGTCTTGTTCACGCGGTCCAACAAAATTGCCAATCTCGATCCGGCGTTCATCACCTTGGGTGCAGGCGGGGTCGGCGGGATTCCCAATGCCCTTGTAATTGCGGCGGTTTTGGCCGCCGCGACGCACATTATTCTCAGCCGCACGCCGACGGGCCGCCGCCTTTATGCGGTCGGTCATAACATCAAGAGCGCCGCCGTTTCCGGCGTCCCCGTCGCCCAAACCATTTTGTTCGCTTATCTGGTCAGCGGATTCTGCGCAGCGTTGGCTTCAGTGCTTTACACCGCCCGACTCGAAACCGGCGACCCCGAACTGGGCGAACGCATCTTGCTGGATATCATCGGCGCGACTGTCATCGGCGGAACCAGTCTGTTTGGCGGCAAAGGCAAAATCAGCTGGACGGTCTTCGGGGTCTTGTTCTTCACCCTTCTCGACAACAGCCTCAACATTCGGGGCTATTCGCATTTCACGATTCAGATCATCAAAGGCGCCGTCATCCTTCTGGCCGCGCTACTCGACACCTTGCGCAACCGCTGGCTGGCCGCAACCTGACGGCGGCAGCCCTGCGTGAACTATCCGGCTCTCAAATCTGTTGACACCGCCAACTCCGCCGGCCATACCCAACGCGTTGACGGGAGGGACTCGCTGTGGGGTTTCCTTGCCCTGCAGGCCTCCCCTTCGCTCCAAAACTCTCAACGAAAGGAAGGGCTCTTCCCATGAAAGTCGGCATTAACTTGCTCCTGTGGACCGGCAATCCATCGGAGGAACACATTCCCTTGTTCAAGCAATTCAAAAAGTGGGGCTTCGACGGCGTCGAAATTCCCATCCACCATTACAACGAAAAAGTCTATCAGGCCATGCGTGCGGAACTCGACGCTCTCGGCCTCGGCGCCACCGCCACCACCGTCATGCCGCCGACGGCCAACCCGATCAGCGAAGACCCGGCTGTGCGCGCCAAGGGCATCGAGCACTTGCGCAAGTCCCTGGAAATGTGCGGCATTCTCGGCTGCGAAGTTCTCGCCGGTCCCCTCTACTCGCCCGTCGGCCACATCGTGGGGCGCGGACGCAACGACGACGAGTGGAACTGGGCCGCCGAGGCTTTGGCCGCCGCCGCCGACACCGCCGAACACGTTGGTGTGGACATGGCCATCGAGCCGCTCAACCGCTTCGAGACCTATTTCCTCAACACGCTCGCCGACGCCTGCGCACTGGCCAAAAAGGTCAAGCA
>JADFCW010000280.1 GCA_017161705.1 Candidatus Sumerlaeota bacterium
CCTATCGAGGAGTGGATGTTCTTCTTTGCCGTACCGTTTGCTTTGCTGGCACTATGGGAAGGAGTGTGCACAATTCTGTCCGAGCGGCGCATAGCACGACTCTGGATCGTTTCAGCAGGATTGATGTTGCTGATTCCGGCGGGGGCTATCGTGTATCCTGCCGGCAAGCACTATACGGCACTGGCGCTTCTGGCACTCGGGACAGCGGCGTTGCTGGACACCGTCTGCCGGACCGGCTTGCTGCTCCGTCCGCGGACGCTATTTTTCTGCGGCGCAGTTCTCCTGCTTATCCTGATCTTCAACGGATATCTGACCTGGCGGCCGGTCGTGGTATATAATCCTGCCTACAACATAGGAGTTCGAATCTTCACGATCCCCGTCGAGGACTTCTTCTATGGCCTGAGCCTGGTGTTGACCAATCTGGTTGTCTATGAACGCTTGAAACGCATGGGAGAAAGACGGCAGGCACAATCACGGCGCACGGACTGAGCGCAAGGGCTACATGGCACCGTGGCCGGTCACGACGACCACAATGGTCTTGAGGAGGATTTTGAAATCGAGGAAAAGGGACCAGTTGTCAATGTATTGCAAGTCCAGTTTCATCCACGTGTCGAAGCTCAACTTGTTGCGGCCCATAACTTGCCACAGACAGGTGATGCCGGGTTTCATCGAAAGCCGCCGCCGTTGCCAGCGGTCGTATTGGGCTACTTCGGATGGGATGGGAGGCCGCGGTCCGACGAGGCTCATATCGCCGCGCAACACGTTGTAGATCTGGGGCAATTCGTCCAGACTGTATTTTCGGATGAAGCGGCCTACGGGTGTGACACGCGGGTCGTTTTTAATCTTGAAAACCGGCCCGTCCACCTCGTTCAGCGCGCGCAGCTTGTCCACTTCCTTGTCGGCACCCACGCGCATCGAACGGAATTTCCAGAGCGTGAACAACCGCCCATTCAGGCCCACCCGCGTCTGGCCGTAGAAAATCGGCTCGCCCCGCTTCGAGGTCAGCCAAATGGCCAGCGCCGTGCCGAGCATAAACGGCGCAGCGAGAATCAGCAACAACACTGCCGCCACGCGGTCGAAGGCGTACTTGAACATCAGGGCGAGGTTCATCTCGCGGGTCGGCGAATAGCAGACAAGGGGAATATCTTCGACATGCTCGAAGTAGGGGCGGGCGATCGCCGGCTGGTGGAAATTCAGCGACAGGGTAGCCCGGATTCCCATTTCTTCGCACCCTTGCAGGTAGGGCGTCAGCGATTCGAGCGGTGTATGCGAGGGCGTGAAAACTACTTCGTCTATGACGCGCGAGGACAGAACGTCGAACAACTGATCCAGTGTGCCCAAAACCGGCGTGTCCTCTAGCCGGTCGCCGGTCTTGGCCTCCGCGCTGTCGCTCAAAATCCCCTCGATGCGAAAACCCCACACGGGGTGCGAACGCAGCATCTGGATGAATTCCCGCAGCGGTTCGCCGCTTCCCACCAGAAGGAGCGACCGGAAGTTATGGCCTCGCCGCCGCAAGCCCTGCAGAATCTGCTGCACAACCAGCGATTTCAGCAACAGAAGGAAGAACAGGAAGAACGGCGTCAGAACCGCCATCCCCCGGCTGGGCTCATAGCCTGCCGCAAACACCCGGCCGCCGATGGACAGCAGCGCATAGCAGATGACCATTGCCTCGAAGCAACTGAGCGCAATCCGCCGCGTGATGGCGCCTAATCCAACAATGCGCTGCGAAGTGTAATGCCCGTTGTGCCCCAGCGCCAGAACCGTCACCAGGGGCACCATCAGCAGCACGGGCAGGCTATGCCAAAGGTCTGCGCCCGTTTGGAACAGGCCGGGATGGATATAATACCAGGGGCCGAAGTTCTTGAACAGGTAGGCGATGAAAAAGGCGAAAATGCCCAGGATCCAGTCGAGGGCGATCGAGATCCGTCTCAATACGTAGTTGTATTCGCGAATCATAAGCCAAAAACCCGCCGGCAACCCGCCATCCGTTGCCAGTATGTTCTTATAGAAACACTGGCCCGGGCGCGTCAACGATTTTTTTGCTTTGACACATTGACGGCGTCCCCGTAGCAGCTGGCTTTAGAGACTAATTGAGGTTCCGCCTGGAGCGTGCCTTGATGTCGCGTGGTTCTCCCTGGGTCATTTCCGGCGCCGCGGCCGTTTGTTCGCTCGGAACCGCACGTCAGTCTGTGGTCGAGGCGTTGCGGACGGGGAAAGAGGGTTTTTCCGCGCGACCGGCCGCGGAATGGATCCAGCAAGCGGAAATGACCGCCGCTTGGGTTGCCGATTTCAAGCCGGCGCCCGTCATTCCTCCCATGAAAGCCCGCCGCATGGAGCGCTCCTCGCAAATGGCCATTGTCGCCGCGGACGGCGCCCTCAGGCAGGCCGGTTGGGATCCGGCAACCGAAGGCCGCGACGCCATGGGACTGTTAATCGGCAGCGGTTTCTGCGGAACGCACAGCGCCTTATCTATTCTCCGAACGCTATACACACAGGGGGCGGACGAGGTCAGCGCGGCGGCTTTTCCCAACACCGTTCCGAACGCCCCGGCCGGCCAGCTGGCCATTCACTTTGGCTTCGAAGGACCGAGTGCCACGCTGCTGCAAACCGGCACAACGGCCGAAAACGCCCTGCTGTGCGGGTTGGGGCAACTTGAATCCGGCCAGTGCCGCGCTGTGCTATGGGGTGGTGTGGATGAGCTTTCGGAGTATCTTTGGTTCGGCTGGGAGCAGTTGGGCTTGAGCGGCAATCCAAGCGATCGCGCCGTCTTTGGCCGTCCGCAGCATCCGCACAGCCGCGGTTTTGTGGCCGGTGAGTCGGCAGCAGTAGTGATCATCGAGTCGGCCGACCAGTTGAAAGCGCGAGGCGGCCGGCCTCTGGCAGCGATTGAGTATGCCGCCGTCGGCGCCGTTGAAGCCCGGCCGTGGGCGTATCCGCAACTCGATCAATCTGACGCGATCGCGGCCTTTTTTCAGAAAGCGCTTGCCGAGGGGGGCGGGTCGCCCGACCTGGTTGTGGGTTGCTCGAACGGCCATCCGAATCTCGATCGGCTCGAACGGGTGGTGTTTGCGCGGCTGACCGGCGACGGTGTTCCGGTCTGGTTTCCCAAGGGGCAAGTCGGCGAGGCGATGGGATCCACGGCCCTGCGGACCGTCCTGGCATTGTGGGCCATGGAGGAAGGTTTTATTCCCGGAAACTTCTGGCTAAGGGAGTGCGGAGCGCCGGCGGGATTATGGGTGCCGGCGCAGCCGGTTGCGCAAATCATTCGCCGCGTATTGATCACGACCATCTCCGCAGGCGGCACCCTGGGAGCGATTGTGATTAGTGCATGACCTCATCCGTGGATGGAGAAAGGACAAACTAAAGTTTGGACTACAAACGGCACGCTGAAGCGTGAACCACGAACGGCAAACTAAAGTTTGGACTATGAACGCAAGGGAGTCGATTGATGAGCAGGCAAGAAATTTTCATGTTCAGTGCGGTCATCGCTGCTGTGACTGCAACCATTGTCAGCGCGGCGCAGACGAGCTCGACCAAAGGAGAAAAGACAGCGATGAAATCCAAAATAGAGAGGCTGGATTTTGGTAAGACCAATGAGGGCGACCCGGTGGATCTTTATGTTCTCACCAACGCCAGCGGCGCCGTCGCCAAGATCATGACCTACGGTGCGATTCTAACGGAACTTCACATGCCCGACCGAAACGGCCAACTGGACGATGTCGTGCTCGGCCTTCCGTCGCTCGAACGCTATCTCGCCGGCCATCCAGCGCTCGGTTCGACGATGGGCCGCGTGACCAACCGCATCGGCGGGGCGCGGTTCACGCTCGACGGCGTCGAATACAAGCTGGCGGCCAACAGCGGCCGCAACTCAATCCATGGCGGCATCAAGGGCTTCCATAAGGTCGTTTGGAAAGCCGAGCCGGTTGAGAGCGGGGATGGGCCGGCGGTCAAAATGTCCTATTTCAGCCGCGACGGCGAGGAAGGCTATCCCGGAAACCTGTCGGTCGCCGTGGTCTTTACCCTGACCCACAAGAACGAATTCAGAATCGAATACACGGCCACAACGGACAAGCCGACACCGGTCAATCTGACCAATCACAGCTACTTCAATCTCGGCGGTCCGCGCTCGGGGCCCATCCTCGACCACGAACTGATGATTGATGCGGACCACTATCTCGTGACCGATGACGAGCTGATTCCCACGGGCGAGATTGCACCCGTCAAGGGCACGCCGCTGGATTTCACCTCGCCGCGTACGATTGGTTCGAGAATTGGTCAGACCAGAAATGGTTACGACCATCACTACGTGTTGAACAGCGGCGGCGGAAAGCTTGCTCTCGGTGCGCGTGCTTACGATCCCAAGTCCGGCCGCGCGATGGAAATGTGGACCACCGAACCCGGGGTTCAGTTATACACCGCCAATGGCTTCACCGGCACATTTATCGGCAACTACGGCGTCGCCTATCAGAAACACCACGGCTTTTGTCTGGAATGCCAGCACGCGCCCGACTCGGTCAACAAGCCGCAGTTTCCTTCGATTATTCTTCGCCCCGGCCAGACCTACCGGCAAACGACAGTGTATGCGTTTTCGGTGAGGTGAAAGAAAAAGCGGGCAGCTTGGATAGAAAGGACAAAAAGAGCCGAACGTCCATTCCGTTCATGTTGTCCATTTTCTCTACTACATCTTCAGGTCCGTGGCATGTTCCTGCCAGCGGTCGGCGCGGAAACCGACACCGTTGCGCGCCGCCAGCGCGATTTCGCGCGGCTCGGCACAGGGCTCCATCTCATTGAGCATGCCCCAGCCGACATAGTCGGCGGCCACAGGATCCGCCGTGACCAAAAGTTTGTTCAAGCCATACTTCATTTTGCCGCGCTCAGGGCCTTGTGAGTACATCGCGTAAAGCGCGTCCACGACAATCAGTTTTTCCTTTGCGCGAATCACGCGCGCCGCATTCAGCGCGGCAATCTTTTCGCCAATCTCGGCTCCATGCTGCCGGTAAGGATCGCGGATGCTGCCGTAGTGATTTTTCATTGCGATCGTGGTAGTAGTGAACTTGGGCGGGCCGATGTGGCGCTTGAGCGCTGGGATGTTGATCAGGATATCGGTGTCATTTTGCAGATCATCCCAAAAGTGGAATATGTATTCTTTCATCTGGCCGCGGCCGCAATCGAGCCGGACGGTCTCGCGATGATTTGCATTCGGCATATCGCTGCCGTCGGGCGCGCCGCGTTGCGAATAGACCACGCCCGGCTCGCGGTTTTTGCCGCCGGCAAACGGCGTGCCGAAAATCGGCGGACGGTCGGCCTCGCCAAAATTTTTCGGACAATTTTCATAGACATGGATGTTTTCGGGCCGGACACCGCCGTCGCCCGCCAGCAGCCGCACCACGCCATTGATCACGCCCGCATGACAGGGAAACAGGCCGCGTGTGCCTGCAAACTTGATCTTGATCCGCGCCGTGGCCGGCGTCTTGCCCGGCGGACACCAACCCGCCACGATATCGGCCACGCTGCGGCCCGGATACATTTTCTCAAGCGCCGCGCGCACCATCGCGCGGACAATGTCCGGGTTTGCGGGCCGGTAGCCGTCCTCAAGGGGACAGACTCCCGGATGATGAACGACCCACACGCGCGCGGAGTCGGGAAGAGGGGTGTCGGCAGCAACGTTTCGGGCGGCAGTCCATGCGGCCATCCCGGCTGCCGTTCCCCTGAGAAACCGCCGTCTTGAAATATGCCCGGCCATCGGCCATACCATTGTCCGTTTTGTTGTATGATGCATTGCTTCTTTTCCTCCTCTCCGACGGAATGAAATGCATACGGCATATTGGGCCCGACCCATGACGCGAAAAAGAATACCCTTCCGCGGTCGAGGAAACGCTGTACATGCCTCGCTCGCGTTTTACTTCGCGCCGCTGTTGGGAACTCCTTTCAGTCCGGGATCTGCGGTTGTTCCTACGGTGCAACGATCACCGGAAATTCGGTGATTCGCAGCCGCGTGTTGCCGTAAGGAATCAGCTCGAGATCCACGGTCGGCTCGTTCGAAACTACAGGGCTTTTTGGCGTGTCGCCCGCAGAATTGTCTACCAGCGTCCATTCGGGAATCTGCCGCCCTTTCGCACGCAAGACCACCGGCGCATCTTCGTTGGCAAAGGGAATTTTGCCGACCTTGCGCTGCTCGACAGTCAGGCTCTTTTCCGGGTTCTCGCGATCCAAGAGCAGACCATAGTTCCACGGCGTGGCGGGGAAGACCTCCCAGTCGGCCGCGGGCAGCGTGTCGTGATAGGATTTGATCTTCTCGAACCGCTCGCCGATCTTCAGCGAAAACACCAGCGGCCCGCGGTAGATCGCGGCGGCGTCGTTCCAGCGTGTTTCGACGCGCAGCCGCATGGGCAGGGTCAGTTCGACCGCATCGCCGCTCTTCCATTCGCGCTCGAGTTTTATGTATGCGCCGGCCGTGCAGGGCTGTGTCTGGCCGCGGATCTTCACGGTCGCGCCTTCTGCCCATGACGGAATCCGCAGGTGCAGCGGGAACCTCGCGGGCTTGGCCGGGAACATCAGGAATCGGATTGTGCCGGCAAACGGATAGTCGGTCTCCTCGATGACGGTAACTTCGGTGCCGTCGGCCACTTTTGCCTTTGCCTCGCTCGGCCCGTAGGCCACTGCCGCCAGCCCCTGATCGTGTGTGGCCATCCAGAGGTGGGCGACCAGTTTCGGCCAGCCCTGATGCATGTTGGCCGTGCAGCAGCCGTAGTTAGGTTCGAGGCCGTAGATGTTGCTTTGCGGGCCGTTGGTTCGCCAGTTGCGTTTGGCGACGGTGCAGAGAACCTGATTGGCCTGTTGATCGTACTGGTGCGCCCAGAAATCGGGAGTGCAGGTGCCGGGCAGAGCGTTGTAGGCGAGCATTTCGAGGCGATCGGAGAAGGCGGGGTCGCCGAACAGGGCGATAAGGGTTTCGAGCGAGAACATGTATTCGACCACGCCGCAGAGTTCGGTGCCCTGCGTGGGCTTTCGACCGGACAGATGTTCATCGCCGGCGAACCGTCCGGCCACCTGGCCGTGATGCTTGTCGAGATTCTCGAAGGCTTTATAGACAGCTTCTTTGTGAGGAGATTCGTGGCACTGTATGTAACAAAGTCCAGGATATTTGATCGCCATCGAGATGTTAACGACGTGGCTGGGGTGGCCCGGCT
>JADFCW010000281.1 GCA_017161705.1 Candidatus Sumerlaeota bacterium
GCCAATCTTGTAGCCATCTACATGGACGGCAATCCGACCCCCGCCGCATCGGGGGCGCATACAGGTAACCCCTTCACCTGCAACGGTGTGGCGCGGCTGGCTTATGCCTGGTCAGGCGCCCGATACTACGGCGGCATGATTGACGAGGTGAGGTTGTTCAATCGCGCCCTGACCGGAGCAGAAGTGGCCCAACTCTATGCAGTAGTGCCAACGCCTCCACGCGGCACGGTTTCCCGCTCGCTTCCTTCGCCGCTGATTTTCACCGGCGCACCGCTGACGGTTCGCTTGACTGCGACACCGCTCCCAGGCGGCGGCCAGATTACCGTCACTGAGACCATCCCCGGTGGTTTGACGCCCACCAACATCACAGCCAGCGCCGGCTCTGCTTCGTTTGCCGGCGGTGCTATCACGTGGACCGTCACCCTGGGCACAGTTGCCGAAACGCTCACCTATCAGATCGCTCCAACGGTCGGCCCGACCTACACCTTCCCAGGCACGTTTGTCGGTATGCCGGGCGGAGGCAACATTCCCATTAGCGGCGACAACGTATTGTATGGCGGCCTGACTTTGGGGCTGTTCAACTGGCACGGAAACATCGGCAACGCGCCCCTGGGGGCCGCCGGCGGCAACCCCTCGCTTCCCGGCAGTGCCAGCTTGTCGGGAACCCGTTACACCATCAGCGGCGCCGGGGCAGATGTGGCCGGAACGGTGGACCGCTGCTATATGACCGCCAAAAAAATGACCGGCGATTTTGCCGCAGATGCCACCATCAGCTGGGTAGATCCAGGAACGAATTTGTGGGCAAAGGCCGGCCTGATGGTACGCCGGCGCGTGCCGGGCAACTCCGCGCGCGCTTGGGCTGGCATTCGCCATCCCAATAATGTTCCCGGACGCGAGGCGATTTTTGAATGGCGCACGGCCGACGGTGCGAATGCCACCAACGCCGGCGAAGCCTCGTGGCCCAACGGCGTGGTTTCACCGGTAAAAGTCCGCATCGTTCGCCTGGGCGACATGATTTCCAGCTTTTACTGGAACACCACGCAAAGCGCATGGGTGGCCATCAATCCCCCGACTCAAATTCCGGCCCTGACGGAACCCGACGTGGACCTCAGCCTGTTTGTCACCAGCCACCAGGACAATGGCGACGCGGGAGCAACCACAAACACGATTCTGGCCACGGCTAACTTCGACGACTTTGCCGTGCAGTCGGTTACGCCCGTCCTCAGCGCGGCCACCCGCGACATTCAGGCGGCGATCTTCCGCCCCAACCAACCCGTCCGAGTGACAATTACTCTGACGCGGGCGGCCATTGCTCCCTCCCTGACGGTGACGGAAACCGTGCCGACCAGCTGGACAGTCTTCAACATCAGTCATGGCGGAACGACCACCACGGCCAACGTGATTCGCTGGAATCTGACGCCCTTCACGACAACAACAGTTCTGTCCTATTGGGTCAAACCGATAGACCAGAGCATGCCGGGGCTGTTCCAAGGCCAGGCCGTGGACAATATCCCGTTGACGTATCCAATTACAGGCGAGACGATGCTTCTGTCCGCCTACAAACGGGTCCTCTATCTCCGCAACCGGAATGCCCCCGACTACCCCACCCACGACCGCAACATCATCAATGCCCTGGGGGATGCCGGCGTGCGCGTGGGCAACGTCACAGTTCCGGGGGCCCGTTATCAGGTGATCGAGGTCCAGGAACTCGAGGACCTGGATACCTACGGCTCGGTTGATGGCGATTTGCTCTTTGTCTCCCAAACCGTCGGAACCGGCAACACCAAGCGCCACTGCGATGATCCGATCCCGATCGTGATGACCGAATACGCGCATTTCGATGACAGCAACCAGGCCAACGATATGTGGTTCAGCAACCAATCGGCAGCTCGCGATGTAAACGCCTTCAACATCATCACCACAACCCATCCGAT
Organism: Candidatus Sumerlaeota bacterium; assembly: GCA_017161705.1. Classification (GTDB taxonomy): domain Bacteria; phylum Sumerlaeota; class Sumerlaeia; order JADFCW01; family JADFCW01; genus JADFCW01. The sequence continues at coordinate 1,935 of JADFCW010000281.1, forward strand.
CACGCAGATCTTTACGACGGGCAACATGACGATCTATGACCGCACGGCCGGTCAGGGACAGATCGGCGTGATGTTCAACGGACTTGGCCCGGCTGTCATGGCGCTGGCGAGCAATCCGACCACCTCAGCCGAGATCTGCCTGGCTGTCGTCGAACGGGGAGTGTCGGGTCTATACAATGGCGGTGGAACCGCGGTGCCGCCGCCGGCTGGCTCGGAGCCTACGCCCAGACGGCGTGCCTGTCTCGGCTACCACGCCTATAGTATGACTACGCCGACGGTCAACGGCATCCTCCTGTTGCAGCGCGTGGTACAGTGGACAATGGAAGACGCGGTCAATGCGGGCGAGCCGGCCCCCGTCGCACCATCGGGTCTGACGGCAGCCCCAGCTGGTATGACGGGAGCCTTGCTGAACTGGAGCGACGTGCAGCGCGAGTCCGGCTACAAGGTCGAACGTCGCGAAGGCACAGGCCCGTGGCTCGAAGTTGCCATCGTGAGCGCCAACACGACGCAGTATCAGGACTCCGGCTTAACGCCGGGCCGTTCTTACACCTACCGCGTCCGGGCCTACAATCCCACAGGCAACAGCCCCTATTCCAACGAAGCGCCAATTGTGGGAGAACTGCGCACACGGCACTGGGAAATTTACCGCTAAGCCTTTCCTGCCGGCTGCATCCCCCTTGGGATGCAAGAATAAAAACAAACGGGAGACCATTTTTTGGTCTCCCGTTTTTCTTTATCTAGCCTCGCCGGAATGAATGCATTTACCGCAAACGTATGCCCCGGTTTACACCCAGGGTGCTTTGCGGCACGCGGCTTTCTTTTCGTCGAGTTTAAAAATGCGCCGACCGTTGCCGCACATAATCGGCTCGACCAATTCAAAAGCGCCATCCACAGTCAGCCACCCTTCATCCACCAATTCGGTCAGCGCAAGCGCAATCCCTCGCCGTGCAATGGCGGCGTGGCCCGCAACCGGTTCGACAAGCCGATAGTCGCCGCCGAACGTGAGAATCTTGTTCGCCGGCGCCGACGTCAGATAGTGCTTCAAAAACTCTGTGCTCACGGCCGGCCCTATGATCCACGCCCAGCACATGTCCAAAAAGACATTGCTGTAGTGCTTGGCCAGCGCGATCATTTCCTCATAATACGGCCAGCAGATATGCATCAGCACAAAGCGCGTGTCGGGCGCGCGCCGGACGACTTCGCAGACCGACGTTGGGTTTTTCGCCACGCGGCCCAATGGCATCCGGTTGTGCCCCGCGTAATAGCCGGTGTGCAATTTCACCGGCAGATCGTACTCCGTTGCCTTGCCGACCGCATACCAGAACAAGTGATCCTGAAGTTTCTTTTGATCTTCGGCGGAAACCGGCTCTTTGGCCAGAACGCGCTTGAAAATCCACGCGGCCTGCTCTGCTTTCACGTCCTCGTAGTCGAGGTCTCGGCTGTAAGCGGCCTGCGATTTGACGGCGACGGCATACCTGGCGTACTTCTCGAACCACGCATCAATGACCTTGTGCCAGTCCGCAAGCTCCCGGACTTCGATGCCTTTGCCGTAGGCGTGGAGACTCGGTCCCATGTACATGCCGACAATGCTGATGTCCTGAAGGAGCAGGTCGGGCATATCGGATTCGTGAAACGAGCCGGCGTTGACCTGGCAGGAATCAATTTTCGCCACATCGCAGAGCACTTTGCGATACAGGCCGGGTGTGAGCGAGGCGCGGTAGGCTTCGGCGATGCGGCCAACGGTTTTTTCCGATACCTCGTCAATTCCGTATAGCTCGCGGATGGCAATTCTCACAGCCTGCCCATAGCCGGTGTTTTTCACCGCCGGCCAGTAGGGCGCGATCAGCCGCCACTTGGCCTGCGGGTCCAGCTGGGTAGTGAAAAACGCGCTATAATCTTTTGGCGGCATGCCGGCGCTGACCAGGTCGGAATCCAGATAGTGGTTGAAGATCAACGACCAATCGTTGGCGCTCTTTTCGCGCCCGGGGACAGAGCCCTTCAGCCGCTCGCTTTCGTCGGGCAGATGCTCGTGCGAGTCCACGAGCAACGTCTCGTGAACACGCCGGGCGATCTGCTCGGCATAGTCGGCAGGTTTGGCTCGAACGGCCGACCTGCCGGATCCCCGTGCCGCTTTTGCCCCATAGGCAGCGCCTCCTCCGACCGCTCCCATCGCGCCGATCCCTTTGATGGCTGTTCGTCTCGATATCCCTTGTCGTGCCATTGTTCTTTTCCCTCCGCCGCCCGGGCCGTTTCCGGATGCGGTATGACCAACGGCAGAGATTCTGCCAAGCCGTTTTGCCCTTTGCAAACAGGATTATCGCTCCCTCTGCCCCGCGAGAAAACACTTGCCTGCCATTTGGGGCGCGCCTAGCGTTGGCGACGATATGGCCGCCGCCACAGGATGATAAAAAATGTTGGATCCAGCTCCAAACGGGACAGACAAGCAGGGCGAATGTCAGCCGCCGCAACCCCTTGAGGAAAAGCCGCTTCGTTGGGTGCCGGAACAGCCCTCTCCTGAACAGCGACTTTCATCTCCAGCGAGGGTCGCGTCGGACAGCGAGCAGCCGGCGGGGCCAACTCCCGACCTCGTCGGCCGCCTCTCTGCCGCACCCCTTCTAAGTCCGCTTCCCGCCATGCCGTCGTGGGAGCGGATCGAGGAAATCGGCTTTTTTCGCGCGTTAGCCCAGAGCATTGGCGAGATTCTCTTCCATCCGCGCCAGACCTTTTCGCGCCTGCCGCACCGCGCCGCGCTTGGCTGGCCGCTCTTGTTTCTGCTTATTGTCGGAACAGTGGCCACAGCGGTCGCGACAGGCTACGAAGTGCTCGCCGGCGCTTACTCCATCGCGTCGGACGGGCCGTATGTGCGCATGCTTCAGCGAATGGGCGTCGAGGAAGCCTCCCCGGATTTTCTGCAACTGCTGCCGATTCTGCAAATTGCATTGGCCCCATTCCTTCTGATTTTCAACGCGTTTGTCACTGCGGCGATTTTCCATCTGTCCCTGCTTCTGTTCGGCGGAGCACGCCATGGCTACGAGACCACGTTTCGAACCTTGTGCTATGTCTCCGGCGCCGTTCATGTGTTGGCATTTCTTCCCCTTCCCTTTATGAATCTTGCGATGCTGGCGTGGTTCTTAGCCGGAAGTATTGCGGGGTTGAGCCAGAGCCACCAAACCGCGCCGATTCGCGTAGCGGCCGCAATCCTGGTTCCGGTGATATTGTTGGCTTGTTGTCTCTTGCTCGGGCTGCTGATGGTAATGAATCTGCCCGCCGGGCTGACAGGCGGCTGGCCGGAATAGCCCAAAAAAGTATGGATGGGATTGACGAAGCGCACGGGACGGAATGGACAAGCGAATGCGGCAAACAAATCCTCCTCTCATAAGGAGAAAGGGGCACGGCATTGTAGAGCCGTGCCCCGCGGGCCAAAGAGGTGAGATGAGGAGGAATGGAACTATGCAGGTAGGACAGCCGTCGGGTTGGCCTGGGGGCTCTTTATCGCCTCCGCAAAGTGCCCCCCCGGCGGCGGACTTGATAGATCTCCTTTCTTGAAACGGAATACACTGCGTCCAACAGCCTCAACTTGAATGTGGTGTGACGCGGGCCGGCCACCGTTCGCTTTCACAGGCCGGCAGCCGGCGCCGCTATCTAGATTAAGCCGGCGACCATTTTCTGCAAGGCCGGCCGGCGGAGCTTACCCAGGGCTCGCTGCTCGATCCGTCTGACGCCTTCCTGGCTTAATCCGACCAGTTTACTCGTCTTGCGCAGGCTCATCGTGTGGCCGCTCTCGAATCCAAAGCGCAGACGGACGATTCGGCGTTCGCGTTCTCCGAGGTAGTCCAGCACCCGCGCCACCTTGCCGCGAATCTGTTTTTCCGCCGCAATCTCGCGCGGCGACACGGCCTCCTCGGCCGCCATCGTTTCCAGCAACGGCGCGTCGTCCTCGCTTTCCTGCGCGTCCAGCGAAAGCACACCCTCGCGCAACATCATCAGGCGTTCGACTTCCTCCACCGTCGTGTTCATCCGTTCGGCCAACTCATAACTGGTTGGTTCGCGTCCCAGCTCCTGGCGCAGTTGTTGCACTTCCCGGTTCAGGCGACCCAGCATTCGACTTTTCCGTACAGGCAGCCGGATCAGGCTGGCGTGTTGTCGCAGCGCCATTTGGATGGCCTGGCGAATCCAGAAGGCCGCGTAGGTGGAAAACCGAAAGCCCTTGCGCCAATCGTATTTTGGGATTACCTCCAGCAATCCCACATTGCCTTCCTGGATCAGATCGGCGAGCGGCAAGCCCCGGTTGACAAACTCATACGCAATCTTGACCACAAACCGCAGGTTGGCGCGCACGATCTCCTCGCGCGCCTCTGCATCGCCTCGTTCGAGACGTTGAAACAGCGCCACCTCCTGTTCGCGAGTCAGGACACCTTCGCTTTGAACCTCGTCCATGTAAAGCCCCGCATCGTTGTCCATATATTCTGTCATTTGAACTCGCCTCCAATTTTCGAAAACTTGACCCAGCATCAAAGGTGCCAGTAAGTGTTTGTTTATGGTTATGTTGAATTTGAGCTCATAAGATTAACAAAATAAGCGATCTACATTTTGGCGCACAGCGTGGTTTCTGCAGCCAGAACATCTTGTATCAGACGCTGTGGTGAGAGATTTTTCGCACACCGTGCGGTTTTCAGCACACACCGCCCGCGAGGCGATTTGAAAGACGGCTATTGTTGACAAACCAACTGAAGCTCTGTCACCTTTGGCTTCCGGTGCGAACGGCGCGGGTCGCCAACTCTCCAACCGAGGGCAGAATTAATGGAAGACAGACTTCATGGGCAGGCCGCCGAGGACGGTTCCGTCCGGCGAATTCCCAAAGCCGTGATCAAGAGACTATCGCTTTACTCGCGAGTGCTCCAGAATCTGGAAATGAAGAACATCACCAAGGTTTCCTCCCAGGAACTCAGCGAGCAATTGGGGCAGAACCCAGCCCAGGTGCGAAAAGACCTGGCCTATTTTGGGCAGTTTGGGACGCCGGGGGTCGGTTACTACGTGGCCGACCTACGCGCCCAGATCAAACGCATTCTCCGCACGGACAGGGAAGTCCGCGCAGCGGTGGTAGGGGTGGGAAATCTCGGACAAGCCTTGCTGGCCTATACCGGCTTTGCGCGCGAAGGCTTCCGCATCCCGATCGCCTTTGACACCGATCCGCTGAAAGTGGGACGGACAATCGGCAGCGCCCAAATTTTGTCGGTGGACGAGCTCGAGGAAC